>CAZMIX010000013.1:0-15404 GCA_964566545.1 uncultured Lachnospiraceae bacterium
GATATTGAAAGATACCGTACTCTGATTGAAAAGCTTGGAATTAGAAAATAATTTTTAAGACAAAATTGGGCGGATGCTTTTTATCCGCCCTTTTTAAGCATTGTGGATAGAATGCGATAAGCGGACATGCCGTTATACAATGCGACAGCAGCCCGGCAGAAGAGATTTCCGAGACCACTGAGGTGCAGATAAAGCCCCTTTGTAGATACCTCAGTAGTTTCGGCACTTTAATCCTCTGCCATAACAAAGCCGGTACGCTTTCAGGTGTACACGAAAAGGAGATGGAATATGTACAAAAGTTTTTCTATGGAACTTGGCGGACGTACGCTTACAGTTGATGTAGGCAGAGTCGCAAAACAGGCAAACGGTGCAGCGTTCATGCATTACGGAGATACAACCGTAGTATGTACCGCTACCGCTTCGGATAAGCCGAGGGATGGAATTGATTTTTTTCCGTTAAGTGTTGAATTCGAGGAAAAGATGTATGCGGTAGGAAAGATTCCGGGAGGTTTTAACAAGAGAGAGGGAAAGGCATCAGAAAATTCCGTATTGACTTCACGCGTAATTGACAGGCCTATGCGTCCTCTGTTTCCGAAGGATTACAGAAATGATTGCACATTGAATAATCTTGTTCTGTCGGTCGATCCGGAATGTCGTCCCGAAGTCGTTGCAATGATTGGCTCCGCAATTGCGACAAGCATTTCGGACATTCCGTTCTATGGACCATGCGCGACGACGCAGATTGGTATGATTGACGGAAATCTGATCATCAATCCGAGCCAGGAGCAGTGGAAGATCGGTGATTTGAATTTGACCGTAGCATCTACAAGTGAGAAAGTCATCATGATTGAGGCAGGTGCCAATGAAATCCCAGAGGATAAGATGATTGAGGCGATTTACATGGCTCATGGTGTAAATCAGGAAATTATCGCTTTCATTAATAAAATAGTTGAGGAAGTCGGAAAACCGAAGCATAGCTATACAAGCTGTGCAATTCCGGAGGAAATGTTTGCGGCGATCAAAGAGATCGTAACGCCTCATGAAATGGAAACAGCCGTATTTACGGATGAAAAGCAGGTTCGCGAAGAAAACATCCGTAATATTACCGCAAAGCTTGAGGAAGCGTTTGCGGATAAGAAAGAATGGCTTGATGTCCTTAGCGAGGCTGTTTATCAGTATCAGAAAAAGACGGTCAGAAAGATGATCTTAAAGGATCAAAAGCGTCCGGACGGCCGCCAGATGGAACAAATCAGAACACTGGCAGCGGAAGTGGACTTGGTGCCGAGAGTTCACGGATCCGCAATGTTTACGCGCGGTCAGACACAGATCTGCGATATATGTACGCTTGCGCCGCTTTCAGAAATGCAGAGAGTAGATGGTTTGGATTCCAACGAAGTGTCAAAAAGATATATGCATCATTACAACTTCCCCTCCTACTCTGTAGGCGAGACAAAACCGTCCAGAGGACCGGGGCGCCGCGAGATCGGGCATGGTTCGCTTGCTGAGAGAGCGCTGATACCGATGCTTCCTTCTGAGGAAGAGTTCCCGTATGCGATTCGCTGCGTATCGGAAACATTTGAATCAAACGGCTCTACCTCGATGGCTTCCACCTGCGCATCCTGTATGGCATTGATGGCTGCGGGTGTGCCGATCAAGAGAATGGTGGCAGGTATTTCCTGCGGCCTTGTAACGGGCGATACGGATGATGATTATGTATTGTTAACAGATATTCAGGGACTCGAGGATTTCTTTGGAGACATGGACTTTAAGGTAACCGGTACGACGGAAGGAATTACCGCAATTCAGATGGATATTAAGATCCACGGTCTGACAAGGGCGATCGTAGAGGGCGCAATTAAAAGGTGCCGTGAAGCGAGATTCTTTATTATGGATAATTGCATGAGGCCGGCAATTGCTGAACCAAGAAAAGAAGTAAGCGAATTCGCGCCTAAGATTATCCAGATCAAGATTGATCCCGAGAAGATCGGTGATGTGGTCGGACAAAGAGGAAAGACAATCAACGCGATTATCGATCGGACCGGCGTAAAGATAGACATTACGGATGACGGCTCCATATCAATCTGCGGAACAGATCCGGAAGGAATGAACAAGGCGATTGATTTGATTACGATCATTGTGACTGAATTCAAGGAAGGAGAGATCTTCACCGGCAAGGTAGTCAGCATCAAAGAATTTGGTGCCTTCATCGAGTTCGCTCCGGGCAAAGAAGGCATGGTTCACATTTCCAAGATTGCTAAGTCCAGAGTTGATAAAGTAGAAGATGTTCTGACAATTGGTGATATCGTAAACGTGAAATGTCTGGGAAAAGATAAAATGGGAAGAGTCAGCTTTTCAATTAAGGACGTGTAAGTAACGCATAAGTGGCGTGTAAGCCACAAGCAGTGCGTCTTAAAATAAAAAAGCAGGGAAGAAAATAAACCTTCTTTCCTGCTTTTTTATTTGGAACGTATGAAACTGTTGTTGATCTTACACGAGTACTCTTTTACATCCCTTCATGAAAAGTTCTTGAAATCACGTCACTTTGCTGCTCCGGTGTCAATTTGATAAAATTCACCGCATATCCGGAAACCCGTATCGTCAACTGCGGATAATTCTCCGGATGCTTTTGCGCATCCAACAGCATATCCTTATTCAGTACATTCACATTTAAGTGATGTCCGCCTTTCTCCGCGTATCCATCTAATAAACTAACAAGATTCTCTATCTGAGCTGTATTTGCATTTCCCATTTTTAGATCCCCTTTCTTTATTTAAAAATAGTAACTATTATTATTTATAAATTAAATATAGCACTTAGAAAACCAGATGTAAATATCTTTCCTAAGATTCTGTTGTATTTAATCGTGTACAAGTAATAAACCGGACAAAGTATCATATACTTTCTTAAGGACAGGTTGAGAGGAAAAAATCATCATGAGTAAAATCGAAAACTTTTTGCGGTTGTTTCCGTTAAGCTTTCGAAAGCTTTTGGAAAACTCCTTATTGGAACTGGAAAAGGTTCGAGAAATCAGGATTCGGGCAGAAAAGCCGCTTCTGATTAAAATCGAAATGGAGGAATGGACAATTTCCCCGGAAGGAAGCCTCTCCCAAAATTACGGCAGGGGTATCCGGATCAGCTTGCCCGAGGTGCTGGAGATTTTGGAATATTTGTGCGGCTCCTCCATTTATGCATATGAAGAAGAATTAAAAAAGGGATATCTGACCGTGCAGGGCGGTCACCGGATTGGCGTATGCGGGAGCGTTACGATGGAAAAAAACCTTGTAAAGACTTTCCGTTATGTATCCAGCTTAAATATTCGCATGGCCCATGAAATTAAAGGCGCGGCGGATGACATTTATCCGCACCTGCACGAAAATAGCTGTTTTTATAATACACTGCTGATTTCGGGTCCGGGGCTTGGAAAGACGACGCTCCTTCGGGATATTGTCAGACAGGCATCGGGTCATGGCAGGCAGCACGTCTGTGTCATCGATGAACGTTCGGAAATTGCCGGCTGCTACATGGGGCTGATGCAGAATGATTTGGGAATGCGGACTGACGTTCTGGATAATTGCTTGAAGGCAGAAGGAATGATGATGGCGGTGCGGGCAATGGGACCTGATATTGTGGCGGTCGATGAAATCGGAAGTGCCGAAGATGTACAAGCAATCAGAACCGTATTGCGCTGCGGCTGCCGAATCATAGCAACCGTGCATGGGGAGACGATGGAGGATATAGAACAAAAGCCTGCGCTGGATACACTGTTAAAGGAACGGGTATTTGAACGCTATGTTCTCCTTGGCAGGAAGGAGTTTTCGGCATCAGCGCCTGCAACGAGAGCCTTTGCAAACTGTATTCAAAAAACCGTGCTGGATGGCGCGGGACAGGTAATTACCTTATAAAAAAGAGAGGAAATAATGAAGCTGATCGGCGCATGTCTGGTAATGACGGGCTGCATGGGGCTTGCCCAGTGCAGAATTCGAAGGGATAAAAAACGCAAGCTGCTGCTTAACAATCTGCAAAAGCTGTTTGTGATGCTGCACAGTGAAATCCAGTTTCGGAATCTGACAATCACAGAAGCTTTTTTCCAAATAAGCAGACGGATCGATTCACAGCTTGCTGCTTTTTTAATAGAAATTGGAGAAGAGTGGAAACAAAAACGGGGGGAAAGTGTCGGTGATATCTGGAAGCTCTGTGTGCATCAGCATTTTTCGGAAAGTTATTTAAAAAAAGAAGATCTCGCATGGCTGAAGGAGATCGGGGAAGGGCTTGGAAGCTTTGACAGAATGGAGCAGGTGCGCCATATTGAGCTTCTGCTAAAATATTTAGAAGACGAATTGAAGGTCTGCGAAGAGACCGTCAGAGAATCGGAGAAGCTGTACAAAACAATGGGACTGTTGGGGGGGATTTTTATCATCGTTCTATTGCTTTAAATACAGGTGACTGGTTGGGAGGCATTTAAGTAAATGGGAGTCAGCTTGATATTTAAAATTGCCGCAGTAGGAATACTTGTTTCTATTTTAAATCAACTTTTAAAGCATAACGGAAGAGAAGAACAGGCATTTCTGACAAGTCTTGCAGGCTTGATTTTAGTGCTCTTATGGATATTACCCTATATCAAGGAGTTATTTGAAACGGTCAACAGTCTGTTTGCATTTTAGATAAGCACAGATGATGGCGGGAGGGATCCTATGGATATTGTAAAAATATGTGCGCTTTGTATTTGCGTCGTATTCATTGCAGTGCAGTTCAAGAGTGGAAAAGCGGAGTACGGAATTTATCTTTGCACTTTTTTGGCGCTTCTGCTTTTATTCGCTTCATTGGCTCGTTTTTCGGAGGTTGTGGAGCGGCTCGAAGAATTAAAAGGTTATCTTGGTACACAGAATTTATATCTTGGTACATTAATCAAGGTTGTGGTGATTACCTATTTGTCAGAGTTTGCGGGCAGTCTGTGCAAGGACGCTGGCTATCAGAGCGTTGCGGGACAGATCGAAATATTCAGTAAAATCACGATCCTTCTGCTAAGCGTGCCGGTGCTTGTGACGCTGATGGAAACGGCAGTGAATTTTTATGGCGGATAGACGGATCAGGAATGTAATGCTAGGATTGGCGCTGCTGCTTTTTTTGATCACAAACGGCACTGAAAAGGTACAGGCTTCTGAAAAAACTGGCGAGTCCGAGAGCAGCCTGTTTGAGAGTCTGGAACTCACAGAAATAGATGAAGTGCTGGAACCTCTTTTTGAAGATAATTTTAACTTTTCCGATATGGTAATGTCACTGGCAAGCGGAACAGCAGAGTCGGAAAAGGAATCTATTATGGAATCACTTTTAAAAACAGTTGCACAAACCTTTGAAAAAAGCAAAGGATCCATGCTTTCTATCCTGCTCCTTGGCATCCTATCGGCAGTATTGTCAAATATTTCGGATGCATTTGAATCGAAAGGAAGCGCACAGATCAGCTTTTACATTATCTCGCTGCTGCTTGCCGGTATTCTGCTGCATGCTATGAGGGAGGTGTCCCAGCTTGGCAGCGGCGTGCTGGCAGATCTCACACTGTTTATGCAGACGCTGATCCCGACGTTTATTGCGACGACGGCATTTGTATCGGGTGAGGGAAGCGCAGCGGCCTTCTATGCCTCGTCGCTCCTTGCCATTTGGATTGTGGAAACCGTACTGGCGCAGGTCATATTGCCGCTGGCGGAATTGTATATTCTGTTAAACTTTGTGAATCATCTGCTGCAAGAAGATATTTTGCTGCAGTTTATGGAGCTGATTAAATCTGCAGTCTTATTCTCATTAAAAACTGTCTTGGGAATTATTATCGGTATCCAGACGATTCAGGGACTGTTGGCACCGGCACTGCACACGCTGAAGGCTTCTGCCATTCATAGAGCGGTTTCTTCCATTCCGGGAATTGGCGGAGGAATCAATATGATTACACAGACAGTCATTTCTTCCGCGATTGTTGTAAAAAACAGCATTGGTGCGGCAGGTATGATTTTCCTGGTTTTACTTTCCGTCTCGCCGGTTTTAGAGCTGCTTGCGATTACAGCAATGTATAAAATTACAGGTGCAATGATTGGTGTTCTTTCGGAAAAAAGGCTTTCGGTCTGTATTTCTAACATGGGAGAGGGAATTAAGCTAATTATGAAAACCGTTGTTACAGCAATGGTATTGTTTATGATTTCTATTGCGCTGCTTGCGGCATTCACAAACAGGGGGGTATAACAGGTGTTTGCGTTTTCGGAAGGTTATACGATACTGATGAGGCTTGTTTGTTTTGTTGTGCTTACAAGAATGCTTTTACTCATATTACCGGGAAAAAAATATTACGTTTATATGAAGCTGCTCATCGGTTTCTGCATTATGATTTTAATGATTTCTTATATGAATCGTTTGTTATCCGGGAATGAATTTTCAGAAAATTTAAATACATTCTCGCAGAAAGAGTCGAAAAAAGACGAAAAAGAGAAGTTTGAAAAATACGCACAGTTAAGCGACTTATCAATGCTATCCACATGCGAGAAAGAAATTAAATCAGAATTAAACAATAAAATGATAACAGATAGAATTTATATAAAATCAGTAAAATTAGAGGTTTGTGAAGATGTGGAAAGTGTGGATTATGGAAAAATAGTAGAGGCTGTTATTGAAATTTCATCAGATGTGGATAAGTCTGTTAATATTGTAGTGAACAATATAATTATTGGACAAAATAAAGAAAAATCAGAAAATTCAAAAAACTTATTACTAAAAAAAAGGGCGGCTGAAATAATCGGAATAGAGGAGGCATGTGTGAAGATTGTCGGATGAAAAGCAGGGGTTTCGGGTTAAAGAATGGCTTATAAAATTGAAAGCAAAGGAAATTAAAAAAGAACAGGCGATTATCTTGCTGCTTTTTGGTATTCTTCTGATCGTCGTTGCCCTTCCGATAAAGAATGAAACAGGCTCGCAGGAGGAGCAGGACACTTATGAGGAGGGTTCCGGGGATCCGGCTGCTCAAACAGAAGCGTTTGAGACGGAATTCTCTGAAGCTGACCGGTACTGTGCAGCGCTGGAAGAAAGACTGAAGCGTACGCTTATGCAGGTGTCGGGCACAGGGGAAGTCGAGGTCATGATCACGCTAAAGTATACGGAAGGCATGGTTGTGGAAAAAGATCAAGAAATTGCGAGCAGCACAATTGCCGAAACAGACAGCACCGGCGGAATGAGAAACAGTACGGAAACCTCTCAAAATGAGAGTACGGTTTATACAAACGGGAGCGACGTACCATTTGTCGTAAAGCAGTCATTACCGGAAATAGAGGGTGTTTTAGTTGTTTGCAGCGGCGGTGGGGATGCAGTTGTAAAAACCGAGATTACCGAGGCTGTTCATGCATTATTCGCAATAGAAGCGCATAAAATTAGAATAATGAAAATGAAATAAGGGGAGCTGTTATTGAAGAATATGAAAAAAAAGAACCAGATGATTATTACTGCATTGGCGATTATGATTGCCGTGGCAGGGTATCTGAATTTCACGGGTACAAAATTTACGGATGAGGAGATTGCGGTTGCGACAAGCAGTCAGGGCGTGGCTCTTGAGGATGAAGAGCTGCTCGCCGGAGAAGAAAATACAGAAGCAGCTTCGATACTCGATATTTCTGACGAGGATATCTATGTCGCCGCAGAAAGTAAAATAGGTGTATCAGAAACTGGACTGGCTGACGGCAGTTTAGAGGATGGAATCGCGTATACCGATATTGAAAGTCTCGATTCCGATGCGGACGCATCAGCTACATACGACGGCACGGAAGAACCGGGAGAAGCGGTATTTACAAGCAGTAATATGACGAGTGTTGCGATTGTAGCAAATGCAAAGTTGTTAAAAGAGCAGACAAGGGCAAAGAATAAAGAAACGCTGTTAGAGGTGATTAACAGCGCATCCGTGTCCGATACGCAAAAGCAGACGGCAATCGACGGCATGATCGCGATGACGGATATTGCTGAGCGTGAAACGGCAGCTGAAAATCTATTGACGGCAAAAGGATTTTCAGAGGTTGTAGTCAGCATTACGGGGAACACGGCGGATGTGCTTGTAAACGCCGGCGAACTTTCGGATGCAAACAGGGCGCAGATCGAGGATGTCATACAGCGCAAGACGGGCGTATCGGCTGAGAATATTGTGATTACGCCGATTGAAGCTGCGGAATAGGACGTTTCAGCGCATAAGAAACTGCATGAAAAATTTAAGGATAGTTATGGAAATGATTTGGAGAGTGTGGTATAATATCTGACGGTATTATATCGCGCCCAGCGAAGTGGAGTGCGCATCGGGTTATGAGTTACACGGTAATTCATAATATGATAAACGGGCGCCGGAATGTATCCGGTGCCCGTTTGTACGTATGGGTTAAGAGTGAGCGGTGCCCGCTTTGCATAAGACAGGAGGTCATGAGATGGCTAAAAGAGTGATTTTGATCGTAATGGACAGCTTTGGAATTGGTGAGATGCCGGATGCGGCGCAATATGGAGACGCGGGAACAAATACGCTGCGCTCCTGCAGTACAAGCGATTTTTTCAAGGCGGAGCATTTAAAAAAATTAGGATTATTTAATATCGACGGTGTGGATTTTCTGGAAAGCGAAAAGCAGCCGATTGCTTCCTATGCGAGAATGGCGGAAAAATCAAAAGGGAAGGATACGACAATCGGTCACTGGGAAATTGCGGGACTTGTATCGGACAAGCCGATGCCGACTTATCCGAACGGCTTCCCGGAGGAAGTGTTGGAGGAATTTAAAAAAAGGACGGGACGGGGGATATTATGCAATCTTCCGTATTCCGGCACGGATGTCATCAGGGACTACGGCGATGAGCATGTGCATACGGGAGATCTGATTGTCTATACTTCGGCGGACAGCGTGTTTCAGATCGCGGCACATGAAGAGGTTGTTCCGCTTGAGGCATTATATGAATACTGCAGGATTGCGCGGGAACTCCTGCAGGGAAAGCATGGTGTCGGAAGAGTCATTGCGAGACCGTTTATCGGAACAGGCGGCAGCTATACGCGCACATCAAACAGGCATGATTTTTCGCTGCTTCCGCCAAAGGACACGATGCTTGATAATTTGAAGGCAGCGGGACTCGATGTGATCGGGATCGGCAAAATTAAAGATATTTTTGCGGGCAAGGGCATTACGGAATATACCTATACAAAAAGCAACCGGGACGGGGTCGATCAGACGCTTGCCTGGCTTGACAAAGATTTTCATGGACTTCTGTTCGTAAATCTGGTAGATTATGATATGTTGTACGGACATCGCAACGATATCGACGGCTATGCAAAGGCGGTTGCTGATTTTGACGAGCGGCTTCCGCAAATTATGGAAAAGCTTACGGATGACGATGTGCTCATGATTACGGCGGATCACGGCTGTGATCCGGGCTATGTGGCATCGACCGATCATTCCAGAGAATATACGCCGTTTTTGCTCTACGCAAAAACGCTCTCCTCTCAAAATTTTGGAACGAGAGAAAGCTTTGCGGATATCGGAGCGACCGTTCTCGCTTATTTAGGTATAAACGGGACGATTTACGGTAACAGTGTATTATAATTTTATATTATTTTGATGTTGGAGGATAGAATGCCGGATTATACGAAGGAAATTAATAAAAGAAGGACATTTGCGATCATTTCCCATCCGGATGCGGGAAAAACAACACTTACGGAGAAATTTCTTTTGTATGGTGGGGCAATTAATTTAGCGGGTAGCGTAAAGGGAAAGGCGACGGCCAGACATGCGGTGTCGGACTGGATGGAAATCGAGAAGGAGAGGGGAATTTCAGTTACGTCGAGCGTCCTGCAGTTTCAATACGAAGGCTTTTGCATCAATATTCTGGATACGCCGGGACATCAGGATTTCTCTGAGGATACGTACCGGACGCTGATGGCAGCCGATTCGGCGGTCATGGTCATTGATGCGAGCAAAGGGGTGGAGGCGCAGACAAGAAAGCTGTTCAAGGTTTGCGTCATGCGGCGGATTCCGATTTTTACGTTTATTAACAAAATGGATCGCGACGCGAACGATACTTTCGAGCTGCTCGATGAGATTGAGCGCGAGCTTGGGATCGCGACATGTCCGGTCAACTGGCCGATCGGCTCAGGCAAGCGTTTCAAGGGTGTATACGACAGGGAAAAGAAATGCGTCGTCACATTTTCGGATACGGAAAAGGGCACGAAGGAAGGGCACGCCGAACTGATTCCGATTACTGAGAGGGAAACTCTTAGTAGTTATATCGGAGAAGAAGCTGAGGCACAGCTTTTTGATGAAATTGAGCTGTTAGACGGCGCGAGCACCGATTTTGATTTGGAGGCCGTCAGAAAGGGAGAGCTTTCTCCTGTGTTTTTTGGTTCGGCACTTACAAATTTCGGCGTTGAGCTGTTTTTGGAATACTTTCTTCAGATGACAACACCGCCACTTGCGCGCATGTCCGATGCAGGCTTGGTTCGGCCAGCGGAAAAAGAGTTTTCAGCTTTTGTATTTAAGATTCAGGCGAATATGAACAAGGCACATAGGGACAGAATTGCGTTCATGCGTATCTGCTCCGGTAAATTTGACGCGGGCATGGAGGTGCGGCATATGCAGGGAAATCGGGTGTTGCGCTTATCCCAGCCGCAGCAGATGATGGCGAGTGAGCGACATATTGTGGAGGAGGCCTACGCAGGAGATATTATCGGCGTATTTGATCCGGGTATTTTTTCCATTGGAGATACGATCTGTATGCCAAATGAGAGTTTTTCCTATGAGGGCATTCCGACGTTTGCGCCGGAGCATTTTGCGCGCGTCCGCCAGATGGATACGATGAAGCGCAAGCAGTTTGTAAAGGGTATTACCCAGATCGCGCAGGAGGGTGCGATCCAGATTTTTCAGGAGTTCAATACAGGCATGGAGGAGATCATCGTAGGCGTTGTCGGGGTTCTGCAGTTTGAGGTGTTAAAATACCGGCTGGAAAACGAATACAATGTGGAAATACGGCTAGACAATCTGCCATATGAACATATTCGCTGGATCGGTAATCAGGAGCTGGATTTGACGAAGCTTGTAGGGACTTCCGATATGAAAAAAATTAAAGATATGAAAGGGAATCGGCTGCTTCTGTTTGTTAATAGCTGGAGTGTCGGTATGACACTTGATAGAAACAAAGGTCTGGAACTTTTGGAATTTGGGCATAACTGACAATCAAAACGGATCATAGACGTTACTATAGTGGGAGAAGGAATGCAGATGCGCAGAAAAAGGATGACAGGTATGATCGGTGCCGTGCTGTGCGTGAGCCTGCTGCTCACGGGCTGCAGTGCTTCGATTTCTGATTTTTTCAAAACAGAGATAACAAAAATATCCGCAGAGGCACAAGAGGAGACAGCTCCTTTACAGGAAAACACGGTCATTGTATTTGAACGGGAGGAAGTCGGTGCGGATACCGTACAGATGCTGCCGCAGGAGGATTTGGCTGCGGTGCAGGAAAGCCTTGTTTCGGAGGGGGCAGGCAATTATGCCTATGAGCAGCTTAGCAACAATGCGAAGCTTATTTACAGCGAGATTTTAAGCATTCTGCAGGAGCACGGTAAGGAAGTGCAGGTTTCGACGATCGATACGGAACTGATCGATAAAGCTTTCAAATGCGTCATGCTGGATCACCCCGAGGTTTTTTATATTACCGGCTATTCGATTACAAAATATACACGCGGCAGTTCTGTCGAGAAAATAACACTGTCGGGGACGTACACAATGGACACCGAGCAGGAGAAACAAAAGATACTTGCTATAGAAGCTTATGCTAAGACCTGTCTGGATGGGATCCCGGAGGATGCTGACGAATACAGGAAAGTAAAATATATTTATGAATATTTAATTCGAAATACGGAATATGATTTAAATGCACCGGAAAATCAGAATATATTAAGCGTGTTTCTAAAGGGAAAGAGCGTGTGCCAGGGATATGCAAAGGCGACACAGTATCTTTTAAATAAGGCAGGTGTATTTTGTACGCTTGTGGAGGGCAGTGTGAAGGGAAGGGAAGCGCATGTATGGAATCTGGTGCGTGTGAACGGCGATTATTATTACGTGGATACGACATGGGGGGACGCTTCCTATAACCTGATGTCAGATACGGAAGTACCTTCCGTGCAGGTGCCGGAAATCAATTATGACTATTTGTGCGTGCCCGAGACGATGATTTCAGGAACGCATGTGATTAATGAGACGGTGCCGCTGCCGCAGTGCGTTTCGATGCGAGATAATTACTATGTGAGAGAAGGCATCTACTTTGAAAGCGTGGATGAGGAACAGATAAATGAGGTGTTTACAAATGCCTACGCACAGCAGTATTCTTCTGTTACATTAAAGTGCAGCAATGAATCAGTTTATACGGCGCTGTACCAATATTTGATCTGGGATGAGAAGGTTTTTGATTATTTACAGAACGGTGAAAGTGTCAGCTATGTTGAAATGAACGAGCAGCTCGCCCTGCTTTTTTATCTATAAAATTACTAGGCAAAATTATTAAATTCTGCTATACTGGATAAAATGGAGTCAGACGTATAAAACAGGAGGTTGTTATCATGGCAAAAGAAACAGACAAATATAATCATACATTGCAGGAGGATTCGTTTGGTGAAGTGCGGATCGCGGATGATGTTGTCGCTAATATTGCCGGTCTTGCTGCCACGGAAATTGACGGTGTTGCCGCAACGGCAGGAAACATTACGAACGAGCTGATGAGCAAGGTTGGAATGAAAACGCTTTCGAAAGGCGTCAGAGTCGAGCTCATTGATAACGTCGTATCTGTGGAAATGGTACTCATTATGGAATATGGCTACAACATCCCGGCGACATGCAAAAAGGTACAGGAGAGAGTGAAATCCTCCATAGAAAATATGACGGGTCTGGAGGTCTCTGATGTCAACATCAGAATTGCCGGAATCGATATGACAAAACAGTCCTGATAAGGAGCGTCGCGGAATGACAAGGTCGGAAGTAAGAGAACATATTTTTAAACTTCTTTTCAGAGTGGAGTTCAATCAGGTGGAGGACATGCCGCAGCAGCTGCAGCTCTACTTTGAGGATCCGGCAGCAGAGGCGGATGGCAAAAAGCAGCCTGCTTCTATACCCGAAAAGGATGAGCGGTATATCCGGGAAAAGTACGCTAAAATTGCGGTTATGATCGAGGGGCTGGACGAGCTGATTGATGCGGCTGCAAAAGGCTGGAAATCGAACAGACTCGGAAAGGTGGACTTGACGATTTTGCGGCTTGCTGTTTATGAAATGAAATATGATGACGATATACCCGTGAGCGTTGCGATCGATGAAGCTGTGGAGCTTGCAAAGAAATTCGGGCAGGATGAATCGCCCGCTTTTATCAACGGGATTCTTGCAAAAATCGCGAAGTAAGGTTTTCATATGAAGAATGTATATTCCGTAGGACAGATCAATTCATATATTAAAAACATGTTCTCGCAGGACTTTATGCTGCGCTCTATTTATGTAAAGGGAGAGGTATCAAATGTCAAATACCACTCCTCAGGTCACATATATTTTACGATGAAGGATAAAACAGGAATGCTTACCTGTGTCATGTTCGCAGGTTTTAGAAAGGGTATTGGCTTCACGCTGAAGGAAGGGCAGCAGATTGTTGCGTGCGGAAGCATCGAGGTCTATGAGCGTGACGGCAAATATCAGCTTTACGCGAAGGAAATTATTTTAGATGGAGCGGGTCTGCTCTATGAGAAGTATGAGCAGCTAAAAAAAGAGTTGGAAGAAATGGGCATGTTTGCGGCGGAATATAAAAAGCCGATTCCGGCCTTTGCTTTGAAAATCGGCATCGTGACGGCACCAACCGGCGCTGCCGTGCAGGATATCATCAATATCGCCAAACGCCGCAATCCTTATGTACAGCTTCTTTTGTATCCGGCGCTCGTGCAGGGGGAAGGCGCAAAGGAGAGTATTGTAAATGGTATCCATGCGCTGGAGTCTGCCGGAGTCGATCTGATGATTGTAGGCAGGGGAGGCGGCTCTATAGAGGATTTGTGGGCATTTAATGAGGAAATCGTAGCGCGGGCGATCTTTGAATGCAGCGTACCGGTTGTTTCTGCGGTTGGGCATGAGACGGATACGACGATCGCGGATTATGTTGCGGATATGCGTGCACCGACACCATCTGCGGCCGCGGAGCTGACCGTATTTTCCTACGAGGAATATGAGCGCAGATGCTTTGAGTCGTACGGACTTTTGAAGCATCACTTCAACAGGCAGCTAAAGGATAAGAAAAACCGCTATGAACAGAAGCGCTTAAGAATTTTTGCACTAAGCCCTCAAAGCAGGATACGAGAAAAGAAAATGCGTTGTGCAAATGAGCAGGAGCGCATGGAAAAGCGAATGCAGCAGGTTTTAATAGAAAAAGAGCACGAGCTGCAGCTTCGGATTGAAAAAATGAAAGCGCTGTCCCCGCTTAATCGTCTGCAAAGTGGATATGCATATGTGGAAAATGAGAGCGGCAAAGCCGTTACTGATATCGAACAGGTGTATCCCGGACAGCTTTTGACGCTTCAGATGAAAGATGGTATTCTTCATACAGAGGTGCGGGATAAGCAGGCAGTAAGGAGAGAAAAGAATGGGACTGAATAAAGAAGAATTAGAGGTGCTTTCTCTGGAGGAGGCCTTTGAAAAGGTGGACGAGACAATGCGCAGCCTGCAGTTGGAAGGCGTTCCGCTTGAGGATTCCTTCAAGCTGTATCAGGAGGGCATGGAGCTGTTAAAATATTGCAGTGATAAAATTGACCGCGTGGAAAAACAGGTACTTATGATGGGCGAAGAAGGAGAACTGCATGAATTTTAAAGAGGAGCTGACAAGCAGAACAGCTTACGCGAATGAGGTGCTCAAAAAATATGGAATCCTCAAGGAAGCTGGTTATCAGAAAACTGTTCTGGAAGCGATGAATTACAGCCTTTTAGCGGGAGGAAAGCGTCTGCGGCCAATTTTGATGCTGGAAACATACCGGATGTTTGGCGGAACCCACGCGATAATCGAACCGTTTATGGCGGCACTTGAGATGATCCATACCTATTCTTTAGTACATGATGATCTGCCGGCAATGGATAACGATGAATACCGGCGGGGCAGAGAGACGACTCATATTGCCTATGGAGAGGACATGGCGATTCTGGCCGGTGATGCACTTTTAAATTATGCTTATGAAACGGTGGCAAAGGCATTTGAGATGGACGGCGCGGATTTGAAAAGGACGTCAAGGGCGTTTCGTATTTTTGCGGAGAAGGCAGGAATTTACGGAATGGTAGGCGGACAGACATTCGATGTGGAGGCGGAGAAAAAGAAAAAAGCGCTGAAGGAAGAGGAGCTGCTGTTTA
>CAZMIX010000013.1:15414-49101 GCA_964566545.1 uncultured Lachnospiraceae bacterium
AGACGGGTGCTTTGATTCAAAGTGCAATGATGATTGGAGCAGTACTTGGCGGTGCGACCGACGAGGAGACGGCTGCTGTTTCGCAAGCAGCTAAGAAGATCGGGATTGCCTTTCAGATTCAGGACGATATTCTGGATGTGGAAAGTACGCAGGAGGTATTAGGTAAAGCGATCGGTTCCGATGAAAGGAATCATAAGGTGACCTATGTCACATTAAAGGGCTTGAAGCAGTCGCATCAAGATGTTGCCGCATATTCCGAACAGGCTCTCAACGGCTTAAAAACCGTGCCTTACGAAAATGAATTTCTGATGGAACTTGTCAGGGAGTTAATTACACGAATCAAATAAGAAACGGGGAATTCCAATGATACTCGATAAAATTAAGGGACCAAATGATATCAAAAACGTTGACAGAGGGGATTATGCGGTTTTAGCGCAGGAAATCAGAGAGTTTCTTGTAAAGAAAATCAGTGTTTCGGGAGGGCATCTCGGTTCTAATCTCGGCGCAGTGGAGCTTACGATGGCACTGCATTTGGTGACGACGCTGCCGGACGATAAAATTATATGGGATGTCGGACACCAGTCCTATACGCATAAGCTGCTCACGGGAAGGCGTGACGGCTTCGACAAGCTGCGAAAATATGGTGGCATGAGCGGATTTCCAAAGCGCAAGGAAAGCCCTTGCGACTGTTTTGATACCGGACATAGTTCCACGTCGATTTCGGCGGGTCTCGGACTTGTCAAGGCGCGCGATATCATGGGCGAGGATTATGGCGTTTATGCGGTGATCGGGGACGGCGCGCTGACGGGTGGCATGGCCTATGAGGCATTAAACAACGCATCTCGTCTCGAAACAAATTATGTGATTGTTTTAAATGACAACAATATGTCGATTGCGGAAAACGTAGGCGGCGTATCGAAATATTTGAGAAGTATCCGTACGGCGGAGGCCTATAAAAATTTTAAAATCTCTTTAGAGGACACGCTGTTAAAAATACCAAAATACGGAGATTCGGTTGTAGATACGCTGAAGCGCTACAAAAGCGGTATTAAGCAGCTTGTCGTGCCGGGCATGTTTTTTGAAGATATGGGGATTACTTATTTAGGTCCGGTGGACGGGCATGATATTGGGGCGCTGACGAAGATGTTTCGGGAGGCTCGAAAAATCAACAAATGTGTTCTTGTTCATGTCATTACGAAAAAAGGCAGGGGCTACTTGCCGGCAGAGCGTCATCCGGCACGATTTCATGGGGCGGAGCCTTTTGATATTGAAACAGGTCTCCCTTCTGTAAGCCGTGCAAAGTCCAATTATACGGACGTTTTTTCAACAGTTATGACAAAGCTCGGCGCGAGGAATGAAAAGGTTGTGGCGATCACGGCGGCGATGCCGGACGGAACAGGACTTAAGCGGTTTTCTAACATGTATCCCGAACGCTTTTTTGATGTCGGGATTGCCGAACAGCATGCGGTGACGTTCGCGGCAGGGCTTGCGGCAGGCGGTCTGCGCCCGATTGTGGCGGTCTATTCTTCATTTTTGCAGCGCGCTTACGATCAAGTACTGCACGATGTTTGTATCCAGAACCTGCCGGTCATTTTTGCGATAGACAGAGCCGGTCTTGTCGGAAGTGACGGGGAGACACATCAGGGTATTTTTGATTTATCTTATTTATCTTCGATTCCGAATATGAGCATTATGGCTCCGAAAAATAAATGGGAACTTTCCGATATGATGAAATTTGCAGTCAGCTTTGAGTCACCGATTGCGATTCGCTATCCGCGTGGCGAAGCATACGACGGATTAAAGGGATTTCGTGCGCCAGTCATTTACGGAAAGAGTGAAGTCATCTACGAAGAAGAGGACATTGCTTTGTTTGCAATTGGCAGCATGGTAAAGACGGCGGAGGCAGTCAGGAATGACTTAAAACAACGCGGTTACTCATGCAGCCTGATTAATGCACGTTTTGCAAAGCCTATCGATGAGAAGGCTGTGGAGCAGATCGCAAAGACTCACAGTCTGCTCGTGACACTCGAAGAAAACGTACAAAGCGGCGGATATGGAGAAAAAATCCGCGATTATATAGACGAACACAAGCCGGAAGTCAGTGTGCTGATTGTTTCCCTGCCTGACGACTATATCGAGCACGGCAATGTGGAGCTGTTAAAGCAGGAGGTAGGGATCGACACGGACACAGTTATCAAGCGGATTATTACAGAGTATGCAGGTGTGGGCAGGAAAATATGAAGGAACGGTTAGATGTGATTCTTGTCAATCAAGGCTATGCAGCCTCGAGGGAGAAGGCAAAGGCGATCATTATGTCCGGCAGTGTATTTGTCAAAGGGCAGAGAGAAGATAAGGCGGGATCGGTATTTGAGGAGGAAGGGATCGAGCTGCTTGTAAAGGGTAATCCTCTCAAATATGTGAGCAGGGGTGGTCTGAAACTGGAAAAAGCGATTGCGGAGTTTCAAATTGCTCTGACGGATATGGTTTGTATGGATATCGGCGCTTCCACCGGCGGATTTACGGACTGTATGCTGCAAAATGGCGCCAAGAAGATTTATGCCATTGATGTCGGGCACGGACAGCTTGATTGGCGGCTGCGCAATGATGAGCGGGTAGTCTGTATGGAGAAGACGAATTTCCGCTATGTGGTGAAGGAGAATATTGCCGAGGAGCCGGATTTTGCATCTGTGGATGTTTCCTTTATTTCCCTGACCAAAATATTGCCTTCCGCCTATGCGCTTTTAAAGCCCGGCGCGCGCATGGTATGTCTGATTAAGCCTCAGTTTGAGGCAGGCAGGGAAAAGGTCGGCAAAAAGGGGGTTGTCCGGGATAAGTCCATACACGAAGAGGTCATTAAAAAGATCCTTAACTTTTGCGGAGAAAACGGCTTTCTGTCTTTGGGTCTGACCTACTCGCCCATCAAGGGACCGGAGGGAAATATTGAATATCTGCTTTATATTGAAAAAAAGATCCCGGTTGAGATTGGAGGCGATAGCCGCACAAACGGCGGTGAAGAAATGGACAGCAGGGTGAAGCCGGTTGTGGAAGAGGCACACGCACAGTTATGATCGAATGCGAAGGAGCATAGGCGCGATGAAAAATTTTTATGTAATGACAAATGTGGAAAAGGATCCGGGCTTCGAAAAGACGAAGGCAATTAAGCAGTTTTTGGAGCTGCGCGGAAAGCGCTGTCTATACGAGGGAATGGAGCGCACCTCTTTGAAGGAGGATTGCGCAAAGCATGCGAAGAGCATTCCGCCGGATACGGACTGTGTGCTTGTGCTGGGCGGCGACGGAACGCTGATTCAGGCGGCCGGCAGACTTGCCAAAAGTAAGATTCCCCTCATAGGGATTAATCTCGGAACACTCGGCTATTTAGCAGAAGTGGAAAAAGAACAGATTTTCCCGATGCTTGAGCACTTGCTTAACGGAGAGTATGAAATTGAAGAACGGATGATGTTGAGCGGCACATCTTTTATCAACGGAAAAAAAGAGGAGAGACACAGTGCGCTGAATGATATCGTGATTACGAGAAGCGGAATGCGGGGCATTGTTAGTATTCACATTTTTGTAAACGGAAAGCTGTTAAACGTTTATGAAGCGGATGGTGTGATTGTATCCACGCCGACCGGCTCGACCGCCTACAATCTATCGGCGGGTGGTCCGATCGTGGAGCCGGTCGCAAAAGTAATTCTTGTTACGCCAATCTGCCCGCATACGCTGAATACCCGAGCGATTGTGCTGTCTGCGGAGGATGATATCCGCATTGAGATCGGTCAGGGCAGGCGTCATGGACAGGATACGGCGGAGGTGTCCTTTGACGGCGGGATGGCATGCTTCCTAAACTCAGGAGAATACGTAGATATCAAAAAGGCAAAAGAAGTGACGCGCATTATCAAAATGAGCAAAGAAAGCTTTTTGGATGTGCTTTCCAGAAAGATGTCCGAGGTTCGGTAATGAAAAATGGCAGACATAAAAAAATAATAGAAATTATCAAGGACGGCATTGTGGAGACACAGGAGGAGCTTGCGGAACGGCTGAATCAAGAAGGCTTCCAGGTGACACAGGCAACGGTATCGCGTGATATTAAGCAGCTGAACCTTGTCAAAATTCCGGCGGATGGCGGCGGGCAGCGGTATGCGCTACATGCCGGGGAAAAGCAGGATTTGAATGAAAAATTTGTACGCGTATTGAGGGACGGTTTTATTTCGATGGACATGGCACAAAATATTCTTGTGATCAAGACGGTTTCGGGCATGGCGATGGCCGTCGCTGCGGCTTTAGATGCACTTCATTTTTCTCAAATGGTCGGATGTATCGCAGGGGATGATACGATCATGTGTGCTATCAGGAGCGTGGAGGATACGTACACGATGATGGACAATCTGCGTACGATGCTTGGATAAAGGAAAACAGGGAAATAAGGTGGATAACAAATGCTGACAAATCTTCATGTAAAAAATATAGCATTAATTGACGAGGTTGAGATTGATTTTTCAAAAGGGCTGAATATTCTGACGGGAGAAACCGGAGCCGGAAAGTCAATTATTATCGATGCGGTAAATTTTGTTCTTGGAAAGCGGATGCCAAAGGATGTTGTCCGGGAGGATGCCGAATATGCTTTGTGTGAATTGATTTTTGAGACCGAAAATAAAGAACAGGAAGCGAAGCTGCAGGAGATGGATATTCCCGCCGAAGACGGGCAGATCATTATGCAGCGAAAAATCATAAATGGCAGAGGGGTCTGTAAGGTAAACGGGGAAACGGTATCGGTTGCTTTGCTGAAGGAGCTTTCGGGAATGCTGATTGACATTCACGGACAGCACGAGCACCAGTCCCTTTTATATAAGAAAAAGCATCAGGAAATACTGGATGGATATTGCGGAGAGGAGTTTCGACAGCTTATTACCCGTATTGCGGAGGAATATCAGCTTTATCTGGCGGCGCGGACAGAGCTTCTTAAGGCCGAGCAGGCGGACACAAATAGAGAAAAGGAAATGGCGCTTGCACAGTTTGAGACGGAGGAAATCAAAAGCGCATCGTTGGTTATTGATGAGGACGAGCGATTGGAACAGGATTACCGTAAAATGTCCAATGCGAAAAAAATTGCTGAAGCGATTGCGGGCGTACACCAGTATACAGGCTATGAGACGGAAAATGGAGCGGGATCGGCAATCGGACGTGCATTTGGCATGTTAAAATTCGCAGCTGCCTACGATGGGGAAATGAGTGGTCTATTAGAGCAGATTACGGATATCGACAGTCTGTTGAATGATTTCAACAGAGCCGTCGCCGATTATGAGGACAGCTTAAGTTTTGGTGAAGAGGAATACGCGCAGACGGAGGAACGTTTGAACGTGCTTAACCGCTTAAAGAGTAAATATGGGAATACAATTGCGGACATGCTTGCATACTGCGAAAAGCAGGAGAAAGAGCTTGAAAGATATCAAAATTATGAGGAATATATCGCCGGTTTAGAGAAGGAGACGAAACGTCTGGAAAAAAAATTACTGCAGTTGTGTGCGGAAGCCTCAAAGGTCAGAAGAGCACAGGCACTGCTGTTGGCAAAGGACATTCAGTCGGCACTGATCGATTTGAACTTTTTGGATGCGAGATTTGAAATTGACGTAGAATCGACGGAAGAAAAGCCGGGATCTGACGGATATGACGAGGTGGAATTTTTAATTAGCACGAATCCGGGTGAAAAGGTAAAGCCTCTGATTCAAGTTGCTTCCGGCGGCGAGCTTTCAAGAATTATGCTCGCTCTAAAGGCGGTGCTTGCAAGCCGCGATCAGATCGGTACGCTGATTTTTGATGAAATTGATACGGGGATCAGCGGACGTACGGCACAAAAGGTGTCCGAAAAAATGTCATTGCTTGCCGGCAATCATCAGGTTATTTGTGTGACGCATCTTCCACAGATTGCGGCAATGGCAGATACACATTTTGAAATCAGCAAAAACGTATCGGACGGAAGAACAGTTACGATGGTGAAGCGTTTGTCGGAATCCGAATCCGAAAAAGAGCTTGCGAGAATGCTTGGCGGCGTACAAATCACCGACACAGTGTTAGAGAATGCAAAAGAAATGAAAAAGCTGGCAAAGAAAACAAAGATAACCTGATTGAAAGTGAAAAAATATCACATACTAAAACGAGAGAACCAATGTTAAGGTTCTTTCGTTTTTTTGAAAGGTATGTGATCTGATGAATAAAAAGCGAAGAATATACCGGACAGTTTTAATCGCTGTCTGCGGAATATTGTTGATATCAGGACTAATCTATTATTATATCGATACAAAAAACAGAATCCCGGATGAAATTAAAATTGTAAAAGGCAGGGACCAGCGGCTCAGCTTGTCGGTGCCCGCTTCCGGTGAGATTTTGCCCGTGGGAAATTTTGGGGAAGAATCGATGCAAAGATCGATACCCGTTTTCCTGAATCGGCCGGTAACATTTCACAGCTCCGCAACTGGCAGATATACGCTCGAATGCCGCCTGTTCGGCATGATTCCATTAAAAAGTGTCAATTTAGATGTGGTCGAGGAATGCCTGTTAACACCGATTGGTATGCCGATTGGAATTTATGTAAAGGCAGACGGTATCCTTGTGCTGGAAACCGGTGCTGTGAAAGGCGCGGACGGGATGAATTATGAGCCGGCTTCTGAAATCCTGCAAAGCGGGGATTATATCAAGGCGGTAAACGGTGCGGAAATCCAAAATAAAAGAGAATTGATTGAAGCTGTAAAAAATTGTGACGGTCAGATGTTGATTTTAAAAATACGTCGGGCGGAGCAGGAGCTGGAAGTAAAGGTAATGCCGGTCATGAGCTCCGCCCAGGAATATAAAATCGGCGTCTGGGTTCGGGACAATGTACAGGGAATCGGTACGCTGACCTACATTGACGAAAATCTGGAATTTGGTGCGCTCGGTCACGGAATCAATGATATCGATACGGCAGAGCTGTTGAAGCTAGGTAGCGGAACGCTGTATCATACGGACATTATTTCGATCATTAAAGGAGAAAGCGGCTCTCCGGGTGAGCTGATGGGTATTATCGATTATCTTCCGGAAAATGAAATCGGTACGATCACACGGAATACGGAACATGGAATTTTTGGAGAAGGAAACGAAACGCTTTTAGAGGCAGCCTCCATGAGCAGCTATCCGATTGCGATGAAACAAGAGCTCGTACTTGGTGCAGCTCAGATCTTGTGCTGCATCAGCGGACAGGCGGAGCTGTACGACGTTGAAATTACAAAAATAAATATAAATTCTGAAGGTGAGAATGTGAACCGCGGGATTGTACTCAAGGTAACCGACGAGCGTTTACTTGAGCTGACCGGCGGTATCGTACAGGGTATGAGCGGGTCTCCAATCCTGCAAAATGGTAAAATTGCAGGCGCCGTCACCCATGTATTTGTGCAGGATGCCACAAAAGGATTTGGTATCTTTATCGAAGAAATGCTGGCAGACCCAGAAGATACATTTGCTCAATAAATTTGAAGGAAATCCTTCTTGCACAAACCTCCTATCGACCGTATAATAACAGTAACGGATGCCACTGCTGCATGCCGGCGGCATCAAAGCGGCAGCGGCGCGACAGGGAGGAATTGTGAGATGAAGGGTTTGATACGAAGAAAAAGAATATTAGAGGCATTGCTTGTTTTTTTTATGGCGGCGGGACTGTTGCTTGGACTGCGGATGTCCATTTTAGCGCAGGAAGCACAAGCTGCGAAACAGGTGGAAATGGTGTTTACCCACGACCTTCATTCCTATCTGCAAAGCTACGAGTCCGAGCGGAGCGGCGAGATCGGCAGTATCGGCGGGCTGGCACGGTTAAAGACGCTACTTGATGAAAAGCGGGAGAATAATTCCGATCTGCTTGTATTGGATGCGGGAGATATCGCGATGGGTACGCTGTTTCAGACGTTGTTTGAATCGGAGGCGATCGAACTTCGGATGCTCGGCAAGCTTGGCTTTGATGCGACGACGTTTGGCAATCATGATTTTGATTATGGCTCAAAGGCTCTTGCGAATATGTTGCTAAGCGCCTCTAGAAAATCAGAAACGCTGCCGTCTTTCGTTGTCTGCAACATAGACTGGTCGAGCGAAAGTGAGGGGAGCAGAGCGATTTACGAAGCTGTCAAGACATGTAATCTGCAGGAATATATCATGCTTGAGAAGGGCAATGTCCGCATTGCCGTCACCGGCGTTTTTGGCAAGGACGCTTTGGAATGCGCACCGACCTGTGAACTGACCGTGTTGGATCCGATCGAAAGTGTGAAAAATACCGTAGAGAAAATAAAGGCTGATGAGGACGTGGATATGATCGTCTGTGTGTCCCACAGCGGCACGTGGATTGATCCGGAGAAATCGGAGGATGAGCTGCTGGCAAAAGCAGTACCCGATTTGGATGTAATCGTGAGCGGACATACGCATACAAGGCTTGAGGAGCCAATTGTATGGGGCGATACTTACATAGTGAGCTGCGGCTGCTACGGAGCCGATACCGGTTTTTGTCATCTTAAGCAGCGCGGAGACGGTCGCTGGAAGATGGATCGCTATGAGCTTATTCCGATGACGGATGAGATTGCGGAAGATGCCGAAATCGCATCCGAAATTGCAGCTTTTGCGGATAAAATTGACGAAGCATACTTGAATGATTATCATTTTAGCGTTGATCAAGTTCTGGCGGTGAATGAAATTTCGTTTGAAACCGTGGAAGCGTTGGGTGATTATCATACGGAGCACCGGTTAGGAGATCTCATGTCCGATGCGTACCGGTATGCGGCCAATCTGACACCGGGTGCAACAGAGCGCCCGTTTGATGTTGCTGTCGTGCCGTCGGGCACCGTGCGGGGTACCTATTTAAAAGGAGAGGTAACAGTAAGCGACGTATTTGAATCCTTCTCTCTTGGAAGTGGTGCGGACGGAAGCGTAGGCTATCCGTTGATCAGTGTCTACTTAACCGGCGAGGAACTAAGAAATGCGGCTGAAGTGGATGCGTCCGTATCCGATTTTATGACGACGGCCAGACTTTATATGAGCGGCCTTTCTTTCAGTTACAATCCACATAGAATGCTGCTGAATAAGGTTTCGGATATCTGGCTGACTCCGGGATTGACGGATGATTCCCGCACAGAGCTTGCAGATGACCAATTATATCGAGTCGTGACGGATTTATACAGCGGCAGAATGCTCGGCGCGGTGACGAAGCTGTCTAAGGGACTGCTTTCGATCGTTCCGAAGGACGAAAAAGGACAGCCGATCGAAACGTTTGAGGATGCGATCATTCATGATGCGGACGGAGCGGAGCTAAAGGGCTGGGTCGCCATTGCGGATTACATGGCTTCTTTTCAAAAAAATGAGGAGGGAATCAGCGAAATTCCGGCTTATTATGCCTCCTATCATGACAGAAAGGTTGTGGAGGAATCCAAAAGCCCGGCAGATCTTCTCAAAAATCCAAATCGGTTCTTTGCGGGCGTATGTGCGATCATCTTCGCCATCATTATACTTGTTTCGTTACTTATTAAATTCATTAAGAGAAGGAAAAATCGTAAAAAATAATAGAATTGTGAAAAAAATAGTAAACAAGAGCGAAAATGTATTTTTGTCCTTTGTTTTCCTCCTCCTTTATGCTATAATGACAACCGTGCTTCGCAAAAATAGCAATAAATGGTCGGAGTGCGAAAGAATAAATTGACATAAGAGGATTTACATGAAGAAGAAAAGGCTGACAAGCTGGGAGAGGAGACAGCGCAGAAGAATCAGGCTCATTAGCCGTATGATTTTGTTTTGTGTATTCTGTGTAGCCGCCGTATTTGCGGTGGTGAGTTTTCTTCCCTATGAAACGATGGATATTAGTGAATACTTTTCAGTAAGCTATGAAGGCTATAATACAAAAGGCTTTGCAGCGCTGACGGTAGATGAAGAAAAGCTAAATGAGACGGTAGCACTTGTAAAGGATGATTATAAAAAGGCGCTGTTCCATATCAATGAATGCAGCGATACGGAGTATGACAGTTTTGTAAAAAGCATTTCGGCGAAAGTGGAAAATGCGGAAAATCTGAGTAATGGAAGTAAATTTACGATCTGCTATTATTATGATGAGGCACTTGCAAAGAAACTAAAGATTAAGGTGCTTTCCAAGAATGAGGAGGTCACTGTATCGGGTCTTGCGACAGCCGCATTTTTGGAAAAGGAAGATTTGTTTCAGGATATCGAAGTGAGCTTCAGCGGCATTTCTCCGAATATTACAATGGAGATTACCAACCACAGCACGAATGCTTTTATTCGCAGTATGGTGTTTAATCCCGAGGAGTTTAAAGAATATTATTCAACAGGAGAGGTTGTAAGAATCCGAGCTTATTTCAGCGAGGAAGAATGTCTGCGGCAAAACTATTGCGTCGATACGCCATCTCAGGAATGCGTCATGGAGTACACAGTGGAGGGGACGGATTCCTATGTGACGTCTGCCGGCGAGCTGACACAGGATATGCTCAAAGAGGCGGTTGCGGCAGGAAAGACAGCCTTTACGGATACCAATGCCAACGAATACGGTGTCAGGATTTTTATTGAGGCTCACCTTGTGCCGGTGTATATTAATAAGAAGGCGACATTTGAATGGCTGACACCATCGCTGATATCGGCCTATTTTAAGTCGGTCAGGCCGGAGGCGGCCGGGGAGAACGGCAACAATTTCAATGATTTGGATTTGATTTATTTTATTAAGCTGACACAAGCAGATGGTGTGACATGCGATGCCGAAGCAGTTGTTCGATTCAGCAATATTATCATAAAATCGGACGGCACCCTTGAATACGATCTATCTGTCCCAAAGGTCATCTCCGCCTCTCACAGCAATTCCAGCATTGTCAAAAATGTTGTCACCAAATATGAGGGCATCTACAATATTGAAAAACTAAATTACAGCGAATATTATTGAAGAAGACAGGGGGAGGAATTACTCATGGACGCATTTGAGAAGGTGGTCAAAAACGGGACGATTGTTACGGCATCGGATACCTACCGGGCCGATATCGGTATATCAGGTGGAAAGATTGCGGCCATCGGGGAAAATCTAGACGGCGCACAAGTCGTTGATGCTGCGGGGTGCTATATTCTGCCTGGCGGCATAGATGTCCATACACATTTAGATATGCAGCTGAACGAAGAGCTGACGTCTGCCGATGATTTTGAAACGGGCTCCATAGCGGCAGCGATCGGCGGCACCACTTCTTTTATAGACTATGCATGTCAGCCGCGGGGAGGAACGCTGCGGGCTGCACTTGAGATATGGAAGGAAAAGGGCAGGAAATCCTGTCTGGATTACGGGTTGCACATTGCGGTGACGAGAGCCGATGAAGAGACGCTTGCTGAAATGGAAGAAATGGTGCGCGAAGGAGTGACAAGTTTTAAGGTTTATCTCGTCTATGATATGCGTGTTAAGGATGAGGAGCTTTTAAAAATACTTGAGAAATCGAAAGAATGCGGAGCCCTGGTAACGGTTCACTGTGAGAATTATGATGTGATCAAGCATTTGACGCAAGGACTCTTAAAGGAAGGAAAGACCGAACCAAAATACCATCCCGTTTCGCGTCCGGCCAAGTGCGAGGGCGAGGCGGTGAATCGGGTTCTTGAATTGGCCGCAATTGTGGGTGGTCTATATTGTGCATAATACGTGCAGGGAAGGCGTGAGACGGATTAAGGAGGCACAGGAAAATGGACAGACGGTGCTCGCCGAAACCTGTCCGCAGTATTTATTTTTGACGGATGCCGTCTATGAAAAACCGGATTTTGAGGGGGCAAAATATGTCATGTCTCCCCCGCTCAGAAAAGAAGCGGATACGGTTTATTTATGGGAGCAGCTCAAAGACGGTACATTGCAGGTCGTAGCAACCGATCACTGCCCCTTTTCCTTTGAAGAAAAAAAACGTGGTCTGCATGACTTTTCTATAATACCAAACGGCGGAACAGGCATCGAGGAGCGGATGCCGTTAATGCTGTCCGAGGGACTAAAGCATGGGCTGACGCTGAACCGGATCGTAGAAGTGACTTCGCTTAATCCGGCTAAAATTTTCGGTATGTATCCGCAGAAGGGTACAATTGCACCGGGCTCCGATGCGGATCTGGTTCTGTATGATCCAAGCAGAGAACTAACGATTACGAAAGCAGCATTACATGAAAATGTAGATTATACGGTATATGAAGGCATTTCTATCAAAGGCTGTCCGGTCATGACGCTTTTGCGAGGAGAGATCATTGTAAAAGAGGGTGTTTATGTCGGAGAACGGGGAAGAGGACAATTTTTAAAAAGAGGAAAAGGAATCTAACAAAAGGGTCTGTAAGACCCTTTTTTGTGTTTGCGCGCCATGGAAAACAGCATATGCAGGGGCAAGAATTGCCTACTCGATTGCGAATAATCAGAAATTAAGAGAGAAAATAAAAAATTTTATCGATTTTAGCGAATTATTACTCTTGTCTGTAAAATTGATCCTTGACTATACTGTAATATGTGAGGGTGCCGCTCATATTTTGACGGCAGACTATTAAAATAGAAAGGACTATGACACAATGGAGAAGTTGAATGTAGCTATTTTTGACGACAACAGAAGAATGCTGGAGGTAGTAACAGATGTTTTAGCAAACGATAGCGAAATGGATGTAGTGGGGCATGCGGATAATGGGGAAGATGCATACGCGATCATCAAGAACAAGGAGCCGGATGTTGTGCTTTTGGATTTGATTTTACCAAAGCTTGACGGGCTGGAGATTATGCAAAGAGTGAAAAAAGACAATACGATCAAAAAAATACCATCGTTTATTGTACTCTCTGCAGTTGGTGACGAACAGATCACGGAGGATGCGTTTCGACTCGGGGCAAAATATTTTATTTTAAAGCCTTTTAATCCGGAATCGGTAAAAAATCGTATTAAAATGTTTAAGGAGGATTACAGAAGAAGTGTGACCCATGAAGTCGTCTATGAGAAAAAGGCGGAAGAATCAAATGTTGAAGTGAATTTGGAGAGCGACGTTACAAATATTATTCACGAAATAGGTGTTCCGGCGCATATTAAGGGTTACCAGTATTTGCGAGATGCGATCATGATGTCGGTCAACGATATGGACATGCTCAATTCTATCACGAAGGTGCTGTATCCGACTATCGCAAAACGTTATCAGACGACACCGAGCAGAGTAGAGAGAGCAATTCGCCATGCAATTGAGGTCGCATGGAGCAGGGGAAAGATGGATACGATCGACGAGTTGTTCGGCTATACGATACATATGGGTAAAGGAAAACCGACCAATTCGGAGTTTATCGCCCTGATTGCGGACAAGATTCGGATCCAGTATCGCATGAATAGGAAATAGGATTTTCTTCTTTTCTTCTATTCCCTTCTCGTGTATAATAATGGGGTAGCATATTCCGAGAGGGAGGTTTCATTTCATGAAGAAAATTTTATTTGCCGCATCGGAGGGTGTGCCCTTTATAAAAACAGGCGGTTTGGCGGATGTCATTGGTTCTCTGCCCAAATGCTTTGATCAAAGATACTTCGATGTCCGTGTCATTATGCCAAAGTATTCATGTATTTCACAGGAATACCGGGACAAGATGACATACGTCGATCATTTTTATATGGATATCGGAAAAAAAACGCAGTATGTAGGTGTATTTGAGCTGGTTTATGAAGGGATTTCCTTTTATTTTGTAGACAATGAGTATTATTTTTTGGGAGATAAGCCCTATGGCGGTTTGCTTTGGGATTTGGAGAAATTTGCATTCTTTTCCAAGGCGGCGCTTTCTGTGCTTCCCGTGGTAGATTTTAGACCCGATATCATCCATTGTCATGACTGGCAGACCGGTTTGATTCCCGTATTTTTAAAGGAGCGCTTCCATGAGGGCGAATTCTTTAGGAATGTGAAGTCCATTATGACAATTCATAATCTGAAATTCCAAGGCGTTTGGGATGCTAAGACCGTGAAGGAATTGACAGGGCTGCCCGAGTATTTTTTCACCCCGGATAAGCTGGAAGCTTATAAAGACGGTAATTTATTAAAGGGAGGTCTTGTGTTTGCGGATGCAATCACGACGGTCAGCAAGACGTATGCGGAGGAAATTAAACAGCCGTTTTATGGAGAAGGGCTGGATGGGCTGCTGCGTGCGAGAAGCAACGATCTTCGCGGCATCTTAAACGGGATTGATTACGAAGAGTACGATCCGCAAACAGATGCCTATATTGTCAATCCATATAATGCGAGGGATTTCAGAAAAGAAAAAAATAAAAACAAACGGGCGCTGCAGGCGGAGCTTGGTTTGGAGCAGGATCATAATAAGTTTATGATCGGTATCGTCAGCCGCCTGACAGATCAAAAGGGTTTTGACCTGATTTCCTGTGTGATGGACAAGTTGTGCAGGATGGATGTCCAACTTGTCATACTCGGTACGGGAGAAGAGCAGTACGAGAACATGTTCCGGCACTATGACTGGAAATATGCCAATCAGGTATCCGCTAATATTTATTATTCAGAGGCGGTTTCCCACAAGATCTATGCATCGGCGGATGCGTTTTTGATGCCGTCCTTATTTGAACCGTGCGGACTTTCGCAGCTGATGGCGCTCCGCTACGGGACGATTCCGATTGTTCGGGAGACCGGCGGCCTAAAGGATACGGTGGAGCCTTATAACGAGTATGAGAGCACTGGAACCGGCTTTAGCTTCACTAATTACAACGCGCATGAGATGCTAAATACGGTGCGCTACGCGCAGAATATTTATGCAAATAAAAAGCGTGAGTGGAACAAGATGGTGGACAGGGCGATGGCGGCGGATTTTTCCTGGCAGGTATCCGCTTTAAAATATCAGGAAATGTATGATTGGCTTGTTCCCTGATTCCCGTTTGGCGTACGGCGCATAAAAATAACCCGGCTTCTTTTTATGGAAGTTGGGTTATTTTACTAATATCAGGCGATGCAATTAGGGAGTAATTCGTGTAATAGACGACAAAGCCGGGTTTGCTGCCGCTTGGCTTCCTAATGTGCTTTTTTTCCGCATAGTCGATTTCCACCTTTCCCTGCTCTCGTCCTCCGGAATAGTAAGCGGCCAGGCTTGCGGCCTCTTCAAATGTCCGGTCGGACAGTTCTTCGCCGTTTGATTTGACGATGACATGGGAACCGGGGGTGCCCTTTGCATGGAACCACCAGTCATTTCCCGACGCAAATTTAAACGTAAGCTCCTCATTTTGGTAATTATTTTTTCCGACATAAATGTGGTAGCCGTCGCTGCTGAGATAATGAAAGGGCTTACTTGTGACCTTCACCTTTTTCAAGTGGCTCTTTCTACGGATATAACCGCATTCTACGAGTTCCTCCTTAATTTCCGTCAGATCCTCTTCGAGCAGCGCAATGTCTAAGGAGGTGGCAATGGATTTTAAGTGCTCGATTTCCTTCTGCGTCTCAGCGGCCTGTTCACCGACCGCTTCCAGTGTCCGTTTCAGCTTGTTGTATTTTTCAAAATATTTTTTTGCATTTTCTGCGGGAGTAAGTGTTTCGTCCAGCGGGATCGTGATTGCTTCATTCGTGTAATAATTGTCGGCCTCCAAAGCTTTGCAGCCGGAGGGAAGTCCGTAGCCGTAAGTATTGATCAATTCGCCGTAAACCTTATAGGTATCCTTCTTCTCGGTGTCCTTTAGCTGCTTTCGCTGCAGCTCATATTTTTTGACGTTCCGCTCAAGCGCGGTCTGTACGATCTTGCGCAGATCGGCGGATTTCTGGCGAATGCGCGTGACAGTATTCTTTTTTGCATAATAGGTTTCGAGAATATAAGAAATAGAAGGGTTGGAAAGCATATCCAGATCCTTATATTGCGTCAGCGGCAGTGCTGCAAATTCGACAGGGATATCCCCTTTCAAAACAATGTTAGCCGCAAAATTTTTCTTTGATACCGCCTCCATCAACCAGAGAAAATGATTGTATAAATGCAGCAGAAGCTCGCTGCTCAGCGTATTTGCCGGCATGGAGGAATCGATGGAGGCGCGAAACAACAGCTCTTCCGCCATGACGGGCGAAAACCCTGTCAGTGTCGTATAGACCGCTTTTGCGACAGGCATCGGCTTTGCTGCCATCGCTGTTAAAAACTCCTCCTTTTTAACAGTAAACGGATCATATTTTTCCTGTGTCATCGGAATAAAGTAATCCCTTCCCGGCAGCACCTCCCGAACAGAGCTGACGGCGCCGGAAATACGCTTGATACTGTCGATGACCGTATGATCGTCATTCAGGAAAATAATATTGCTGTGCTTGCCCATGATTTCGACGGCAAGCGTTTTTTGACATAAATCACCGAGCTCATTCAGATGCTCGATATCAAACATGAGAATGCGTTCTAAGCCGGGCTGTCTGATCGCGGTAATACGCCCGTTCTGAACGTGCTTGCGCAGCAGCATGCAGAAATTAGGCGCCGTCATCGGGCTGGGCTTGTTTGTTTCTGTCAGATATAAAAACGGAAGGGAAGCACCTGCGGAAATCAGCAGCCGGTATTGTCCGTTTCCTGTTTTAATTGTCAGCAGCAGCTCGTCATTTTCGGGCTGTGCGATTTTATAAATTCTTCCGTCTAAGATTGTGCGCGAAAGCTCATCGGCAATGCACGCGATCGTAATTCCATCTAAAGCCATAGAATACCTCTTCTATCCTGTGTTGGGGAATTCAAAATAATTCTCTAGTACATTATAGAAGAAAATGATCAGAAAAGCAATTGGCTTGCTTGACGTTGTGAAAACGATAGACTATAATAAAAAATGATATGCAGCCGGAGAAAACAGTTGCACCTAAAGGAGAATACGGGATATGATAAAAAGCATGACGGGCTTTGGCCGCCAGGAAATTTCAGACGAGAACCGGAAAATTACCGTGGAAATGAAGGCGGTGAATCACAGATACCTTGATATCAACATCAAAATGCCCAAGAAACTCAGCTTTTTTGAAGCCTCCATGCGTAAGCTGTTAAAGGAATATATCCAGCGCGGCAAGGTGGATATTTTTATCACATATGAGGATTTTACGGAAAACAACTACAGCCTGAAATATAATAAAGATATGGCAGGAGCCTATATGAAGTATCTGAGAGAAATGGCGGAGCACTTTTCCATCGAAAATGATATCCGGGTATCCGCTTTATCCCGTTATCCCGAGGTATTTTCTCTGGAAGAGCAGAATTTTGATGAAAAAGAGCTCTGGAACGACTTAGAAAAGGCTCTTCGCGGTGCCGCGAAGGAGTTTGCAGCAACGAGAATTACCGAGGGTGAGAATTTAAAGAATGATCTGATTTTAAAGCTTGACGGCATGTTAGAGCATGTTGCCTATATTTCGGAGCGTGCTCCGGAAATGATTGCGGCATACCGTGCGAAGCTGACGGAAAGAGTTACGGAGCTTCTTGCGGATGCAAAAATCGAGGAAAGCAGGATTTTGACGGAGGTCACGCTGTTTGCGGACAAGATTTGTGTGGACGAGGAAATCGTCCGGCTAAGAAGCCACATTGAGCATATGAAGGTGACCCTCTTAGAGGGTGTAAGTGTCGGCAGAAAGCTGGACTTCATCGCACAGGAAATGAATCGTGAAGCCAATACGATTTTATCAAAAGCAAATGATTTGGATACATCCAATAGAGCGATTGATTTAAAGACAGATATTGAAAAAGTGAGGGAGCAGATTCAGAATATCGAATAAAATCAGGTGGTGAGAATCCAATGAAGAAAAAGGGAATTCTTTTAGTAATATCCGGTTTTGCAGGTTCCGGTAAAGGGACGCTCATGAAGGAACTGCTGAAGTGTTACGATAATTATGCGTTATCTGTTTCCGCAACGACGAGAAGCCCGAGATCGGGGGAAACAAACGGTATCGATTATTTTTTTGTGACAAAGGATAACTTCGAAAATATGATTGCGAAAGATGAGCTGTTAGAGTACGCGCAGTATGTGTCCAATTATTACGGCACACCAAGAGCGTATGTGGAAGAACAGCTTCGGGCGGGCAAGGACGTTATTTTGGAAATTGAGACGCAGGGAGCGCTGATTATTAAGGAAAAGTTTCCGGAGGCATTGCTTTTGTTTGTTATGCCGCCGACTGTTCAGGAAATATATAAGCGTTTGAAAAAGCGCGGCACGGAAACAGAAGAGGTGATCGGTTCTCGGATGAGACGTTCCGCCGAGGAAGCCAAGGTAATGGAGCGGTACGATTTTCTGTTTATTAACGATGATTTGGAGGAGTGCGTCAGGGCGCTGCACCATACGGTATTAAGCTCTCATTACGCGGCTTTTCGAAATAAAGAAGCGATAGAGGATATCAAACAACAATTCAAGGAGTTTTTGGAAGGAGAATGATTTATGTTGCACCCATCTTATACGGATTTAATGAAAGTAGTAAACAGTGAGGTTGAGGAGGGCGAACAGCCTGTTGTCAACAGCCGCTATTCCATCGTAATGGCGACCTCAAAAAGAGCGAGACAGTTAATTTCAGGAGCGAATACTCCGGTAGACGGCGCAAAGGAAAAAAAGCCGCTTTCGGTCGCGATTGAAGAGGTAAATGACAGTATAATTAAAGTTGTCGGTGATGAGGGGAAAGCGGAGTTAGAATGAAGCTTTTATTTATATCATTAGGCTGTGATAAAAATTTAGTAGATACGGAGGTTATGCTCGGCATTCTGCAAAGGCGTGCATTTGAGTTTACCGACGATGAAGCTGAAGCAGACGTGATAATAATCAACACGTGCTGCTTTATTCATGATGCAAAAGAGGAAAGTATCCGGACGATTTTGGATATGGCACAGTATAAACAGGATGCCGGAAACGGCGGCAGGTGCAGAGCGCTGCTTGTAACCGGCTGTCTTGCACAGCGTTATGCGCAGGAAATCCGAACGGAGATTCCGGAGATCGATGCGATCATCGGAACGACCGCTTATGATAAAATTGTGGAGGCGCTTGAGGCTGTGCTTGCGGGTCAGGAGGGCGATCGTCTTTCGGGAATTGAGGAGCTGCCTGTGATTGAGGAGCAAAGAGTTGTGACAACCGGCGGTTATTACGCGTACTTAAAAATTGCGGAGGGTTGTGACAAGCATTGTACCTACTGTATTATTCCGAAGCTGCGGGGACATTTTAGGAGTATTCCGATGGAACATCTTGTCAGGGAGGCGAAGCAGCTTGCAGAAAACGGCGCGAGAGAATTAATCCTTGTGGCGCAAGAGACGACGCTTTATGGACGCGATCTCTATGGGAAAAAGATGTTACCGGTGCTTTTGCGCGAGCTTTGTAAAATAGAAGGTATTCTTTGGATTCGGCTTCTTTACTGCTATCCGGAGGAAATCGACGACGAGCTGATCCGGGTAATGAAGGAAGAGAACAACATCTGCAATTATCTGGATATGCCGATTCAGCATGCGTCGGATGCGATATTAAAGCGCATGGGCAGGCGTACAAATAAGCGTCAGTTGACGGATATTATCGAAAAGCTGCGTACGGAAATCCCCGATATTTGTCTTAGAACGACGCTGATCACCGGCTTTCCGGGGGAGACGGAAGAAGAGCATCAGGAGCTTCTGGATTTTGTGGATGAGATGGAATTCGACCGGCTTGGTGTGTTTACCTATTCTCAGGAGGAGGATACACCGGCGGCACAATATTTGGGACAGATAGACGAAGCGGTCAAGCTGTCAAGACAGGCACAGCTTATGGAACTGCAGCAGGAGATATCGTTTGCATATGCACAGGAGATGGCAGGACGCGTACTGGATGCGTTTGTTGAAGGAAAGGTAGCGGATGAAGATGCTTACGCAGCACGTACATACATGGATGCGCCAAATGTGGATGGGCTGCTTTTTATACAGACAAAAAGGGAGTTGATGAGCGGCGATATGGTAAAGGTTCGGGTGACCGGCGCTCATGAATATGATTTAATAGGAGAGTTATATGATGAATCTACCGAATAAATTAACAATACTGCGTGTGCTGATGATACCGGTATTTCTCGTGTTTCTGCTGACTGATTGGGGAGGCAGCGCCGGAAAATGGATTGCTCTCGCTATTTTTATTCTGGCGAGCCTTACGGATTTGCTTGACGGTTATCTTGCCAGAAAACATAATCTTGTCACCAATTTTGGGAAATTCATGGATCCTCTCGCGGATAAGCTGCTTGTGTGTTCGGCGATGATCTGTTTCGTAGAGCTGGGCAGCCTGCCGTCATGGGTGGTGATCCTCATCATTAGCCGGGAGTTCATTATCAGCGGCGTCCGCCTTGTGGCTTCCGACAACGGCGTTGTCATTGCGGCGAGCTACTGGGGTAAATTTAAGACGACATTTCAGATGCTGATGGTCTGTCTGCTGATTGCAGATCTTCCGGGCGTGTTGTTTTATGCGATTACCAGAATCAGCATTTGGATTGCGCTGATTTTAACGATTATATCGTTGATTGACTATATTTACAAGAATAAAAATGTGTTTATCAGTAATAAATAATAGATAAGATTGTGACAAAATAAAGTGGGGAGTGCATGCGGTCATGGTAGTGGAATTGCTCAGCGTTGGAACGGAGCTTTTGTTGGGGAATATTATAAATACAAATGCTGCTTATCTTGCGGAGAGGTGCGCGTATCTTGGACTTTCCTGCTATTACCAGAGTACGGTGGGGGATAATGAAGAACGGCTGCTCCAAACGATTAGAACCGCACTGTCCCGTTCCGATCTGATTATTTTATCCGGGGGACTTGGACCGACGGAGGATGACCTGACAAAAGAAGTTGCGGCACAGGTATTTGAGAGCGGACTTGTCGTTGATGAGGATGCCAAGGAGCATATTCAGGAATATTTCGAAAAAATGGGAATGGAGATAGCGACAAACAACTGGAAGCAGGCGATGGTGCCGGAGGGAGCGTTAGTGCTGCTCAATGAAAACGGTACGGCGCCGGGAATGATTATGGAGAAAGACGGAAAGACCATGATCCTCCTTCCGGGTCCTCCAAATGAAATGATTCCCATGTTTGAAAAGCAGGTGCTTCCTTTTTTGCGCACAAAGACCAAAGAAACGATTTATTCTCAGGTTGTCAAGCTGTGCGGTGTCAGTGAAAGTGCGGTTGAGCAGCGTATTTTGGATCTGATCGAATCGAAAAACCCTACGGCTGCGACCTATGCCAAAACCGGCGAGGTGCATATCCGTGTGACGGCGAGGGGAGACGGAGAAACAGAAGTCAGACAGCTTGTAGAGCCGGTCATAGACGAACTGAAAAGGCGCTTTCAGACCGCAGTTTATACGACAAAAGCGGATGTGACGCTGGAGGCTTCGATTGTAGAGCTGCTTTCGGAATGCGGCTTAACGATTACGACGGTCGAATCCTGTACGGGAGGTATGGTTGCTTCTCGTATTGTAAATGTGCCGGGCGCTTCAGGTGTATTTAAGGAGGGCTTTGTGACCTATTCAAATAAAGCGAAAAGGCTCCGTCTTGGTGTAAAGAAAAGCACACTGAAAAAGCACGGTGCAGTCAGTGGGCAGACTGCGAAAGAAATGGCAAAGGGTGGCGTTATTTCCGCGAAAGCGGATGCTTCTGTTGCAATTACGGGAATTGCGGGTCCGGACGGCGGTACCGGGCAAAAGCCGGTTGGGCTTGTTTACATCGCGTGTACAGTATGCGGCAAAACGTATGTGGAGGAGTGCCGTTTCTCAGGAAACCGGGGCAAAATTCGGGAAAGCTCTGCGGCAAGGGCACTGACATTTTTAAGAAGCTGTCTGTTGGAATACTGTGAAAGAAATGTTTAATCTCATATCCGGCATTTCGCTAGAAATTCATCTAGAAAGTCCGCTTAACCGGACATTTGTTTTGGTATCGTGTAAGTGAAAGAAAATTTATATAAAAACGGGGCAAAAAAAGAAAACAATTGACAAAATCGAACAGATGTTTTATTATAGCAGCAGAGACGAACAAATGTTCTTTAATGCAGCTGGAAAACCGGTACAAAGTCAGAAAATACATAGAGGTAAAAGAGAGTAAAATAAAAAGAAAATAACAAGGAGAATAGGGATGGAAAGAGAAGAGAAGTTAAAAGCATTAGATGCGGCATTAGCGCATATAGAGAAGCAGTTTGGCAAAGGTTCCGTTATGAAGCTCGGTGACAGCAATAATAATATGGGTGTTGAGACTGTGCCGACGGGCTCTTTAAGCCTTGATATCGCGCTTGGGTTAGGCGGTATTCCGAAAGGCAGGGTTGTGGAGATTTACGGACCCGAGTCAAGCGGTAAGACGACCGTGACGCTGCATATGATCGCAGAGGTGCAAAAGCGCGGCGGCATTGCCGGATTTATTGATGCCGAGCACGCATTGGATCCGGTCTATGCGAAAAATATCGGAGTAGATATTGATAACCTTTATATCTCTCAGCCGGACAATGGGGAGCAGGCATTGGAAATCACGGAGACGATGGTGCGCTCCGGTGCGGTCGATATTGTTGTTGTGGATTCTGTTGCGGCGATTGTGCCGAAAGCGGAAATCGACGGGGATATGGGGGATTCCCATATGGGTCTGCAGGCCAGATTGATGTCTCAGGCGCTGCGTAAGCTGACGGCAGTCATCAGTAAATCTAACTGTACTGTTATATTTATCAATCAGCTTCGTGAGAAAATCGGCGTGATGTTCGGCAATCCGGAGACGACGACAGGAGGTCGTGCGCTGAAGTTTTATGCCTCCGTTCGCATGGATGTAAGGAGGATTGAGACCTTGAAGCAGGGCGGCGAGGTCGTTGGTAACCGCACGAGAGTAAAGATCGTAAAAAATAAGATTGCGCCCCCGTTTAAAGAGGCAGAATTTGATATTATGTTTGGTAAGGGGATTTCCGGCGAGGGTGATATTTTAGATCTTGCTTCCGAAGTAAATATCGTAAACAAGAGCGGTGCATGGTATGCCTATGGGGGGCAGAAAATCGGTCAGGGACGTGAAAATACGAAGCAGTATTTGGTTGAAAATCCCATAGTATGCGCGGAAATTGAAGAGAAGGTGCTTGATCATTTCGGACTTGGCAAGGATAAAAGAAAAGATGATACTGCAGATGTGAAGGAAGAAGCCGGAACTAAGGCGAAGAAAGCTGCGAAGGAAGCTGCCGCAAAATAAATTCTTTCGGCGATTTAGAAAGCAGGAATCCAATTGACAGTCACCAAAGTGGAAGAATATATAAAAAATAAATATAAAATTTATTTAAATGACGCATTCGCCTTTGTATTATACAAAGGTGAAGTGCGCCAATTTAAAATTAAAGAAGGTGAAGTCCTTGCGGAGGAAACATACCGGGAAATTGTGGATACCGTACTGACAAAACGTGCAAAGCTTAGGACAATGCACCTGCTTAAGACGATCGACCGTACGGAGGCTGATGTCAGGCGCAAACTGAAGGAGGGGTTATATCCGCAGGAGGTTGTCAATGCGGCGATTGCTTATGTAAAGAGCTATCATTATATTGATGATGCACGTTATGCCCGAAATTATATCGCATTCAGATCAGGCAGCATGAGTAGGAGCGCGATCAAACAAAAGCTTTTATTAAAGGGCATTGATCAGGAACTGATTGAGAGGCAGTTTGCAGAGTGTGGGGAAGAAGGTAGAGAGGCGGAAAAAGAACTGATCAGACGCTTGATACTCAAAAAGTGCAGGGAGCTTCCAGTTTCTGACTATCAAGAAAAAAATAAATTATTTGCTTATCTATATCGGAAAGGCTTTGCGATCAGTGATATCGAGAGTGTTTACAGGGAGTTCCAATAACGGTTTCATCCATAAAAACTTATTTGGGAGGGGGCATCGGCCTACGCTGGCGGCAATGGTTCCTACACACTGGAAGCAAGGGTGAAGTTTCACTTGACATAATATAGGAAACAGTATAAAATTGAACTGTTGTAAAATCGTAAATTAGGATATGTTGTTTGTATTCTATAGAGATAATTGTACAATGAAAACTAAATAAGGAGGTGCCCTGTGCAGATTGTTTTTATAATTGCTGGTGTGATCGTACTTTTGGTTGCAGTTGCAGTTGCCTACAAGCTGGGTTATAGCGGACGTAAAAAGGCTGACCAAGTGAAGATAGGTAATGCGGAACAGAAAGCAAGAGAAATTATCGATGAAGCATTGAAGGCAGCGGAAACCCAAAAACGGGAAGGTCTGTTGGAAGTAAAGGAAGAGTCCATTCGCACAAAGAATGAGCTTGAAAAAGAAACCAAGGAAAGAAGAGCGGAGCTTCAGCGTTTGGAACGCAGAGTTCAGCAAAAAGAAGAAAATGTTGACAAAAAGACGGACGCAATTGAAAAACGGGAAATTAGTTTTGCGGCCAAGGAAGAAGTATTAGCAAAGTTAAAGGAAGAAGTTTCAAAGTTAAATGAACAAAGAGTACAGGAGCTAGAAAGAATCTCAGGTTTAACCTCCGAACAAGCAAAAGAATATCTGTTAAGAATTGTTGAAGATGAAGTGAAACACGAAACCGCATTGCTCGTGAAGGAAATGGACGCGCGTGCAAAAGAAGAAGCGGACAAAAAAGCAAAAGAGTATGTAGTGACGGCCATACAGAAGTGTGCGGCCGACCACGTGGCAGAAACTACGATTTCGGTAGTGCAGCTGCCAAGTGATGAGATGAAAGGCAGAATCATTGGTAGAGAAGGAAGAAATATTCGTACATTGGAGACAATGACGGGTGTGGATCTGATTATTGATGATACCCCCGAGGCGGTTGTCTTATCCGGCTTTGACCCGATCAGAAGAGAAGTAGCGCGAATTGCTCTTGAGAAACTGATCGTGGATGGACGTATTCATCCGGCCAGAATCGAAGAAATGGTTGAGAAAGCGCAGAAGGAAGTAGAAACGATGATTCGTGAAGAGGGTGAAGCAGCGACCCTCGAGGTAGGCGTACATGGTATTCATCCGGAGCTGATTAAGCTACTTGGCAGGATGAAATTCAGGACGAGCTATGGACAGAATGCGTTAAAGCATTCGATCGAAGTATCCCTGTTATCAGGATTACTTGCTGCAGAAATCGGCGTGGATGTCCGCATGGCTAAGCGGGCAGGTTTGTTACATGATATAGGCAAGGCAGTCGATCATGAGATGGAAGGTTCTCATATTCAACTGGGTGTTGAGTTATGTAGAAAATATAAAGAGTCACCGATTGTTATTAATTCCGTGGAATCCCATCATGGTGATGTAGAGCCACAGACCCTGATTGCATGTATCGTCCAGGCAGCCGATACGATTTCGGCAGCAAGACCGGGTGCAAGAAGAGAAACATTAGAAACATACACTAACAGATTAAAACAATTAGAGGATCTTACAAACTCCTTTAAGGGAGTGGATAAGTCTTTTGCTATTCAAGCGGGTAGAGAGATTCGTATTATGGTAGTTCCGGAACAGGTAAACGATTCGGATATGATCCTTATGGCACGTGATATTTCAAAGAAAATTGAATCTGAGATGGAATATCCCGGACAGATCAAGATCAATGTCATTCGGGAAAGCCGTGTTATCGATTACGCAAAGTAAAAATCAGATGGCGCAAGCTCATGAAAGTTAGCTTGCGCTATTTTTTTGTATAGAAAATTTCTTCGTAATGGTCTGCAGATAGACCCCGCATTGTTTTCTCACAAAAACAAATGTCCGCGTGGGAAAGTAATTTCTATAGGTGTCCGCGACAAACGTACAAATGTATATTTTTTTGAAATTTCCCTTGTATATTGGCGATTCGTGTATTATACTACAACAAGTAACCATGGAAGAAATGTGTTACTGAGGAGAATGAAAAGAAAAGGTGGAGATGATATGTCATTAAAATTATCTGAAAAAGCAAAGGCTGTGAAGCCGTCCTCAACGCTGGCAATCACTGCCAAGGCAAAGGCGATGCGCGCTGAAGGAATTGATGTGGTAGGATTTGGAGCAGGAGAACCGGATTTTAATACGCCTGAAAACGTGTGTAATGCAGCGATAGATGCCATTCATGCCGGATTTACGAAATATACCCCCGCATCGGGCACGGAAGAATTGAAGAAAGCGATCAGCAAGAAGTTTGAGGAGTTCAATCATCTTCATTATACACCAAACCAGATCGTCATCAGCAACGGTGGAAAGCATTCCCTGTCGAATACGTTTGATGCGATTTTAAATGCAGGTGATGAGGTAATTATCCCGGCGCCTTATTGGCTGAGCTATCCTGAAATGGTGAGACTTTCCGACGGCGTTCCTGTTTACATTTTCAGTACGAAGGAGCAGGGCTATAAGGTCAGTGCACAGCAGATTGAAAACGCGATTACACCAAAGACTAAGGCGCTCGTGCTAAATACACCGAGTAATCCAACCGGAATGATCTATTCTGAGGAGGAGCTTCGCGCGATTGCAGAGGTGGTTGTAAGGAATGACATTTATGTTGTTGCTGATGAAATGTACGAATATTTGATTTATGGCGATGAGGAGCATGTGAGCATTGCTTCATTTAACGAAGAAATTTATAAGAGGACAATTACCTGCTCCGGTTTGTCTAAGAGCTATTCCATGACTGGCTGGAGGATCGGATACACCGGCTCGAGTGTGGAGATTGCAAAGCTGATGTCCTCGATTCAGAGTCATGCGACTTCAAACCCCAATTCGATCGCACAAAAAGCGGCATTAGCGGCTTTGATTGGCCCGCAGGATGCGTTGGAGTCGATGCGTATGGAGTTTGACCAAAGGAGGAAGCTGATGTATGGGCGTGTTTCCGGGATGCCGTACTTATCGGCGATAGAGCCAAAGGGTGCCTTCTATTTATTTGTAGATGGAGGCGAAGTAATGGAGAAAGAATACAAGGGAGAAAAGGTCGGTACGATGGATCGCCTTGCGGATATACTTCTTTCCGATTATGCGGTTGCGATCGTTCCCTGTGAAGATTTCGGCTTCCCAGACAGCTTTCGTCTTTCCTATGCAATTTCCATGGAGCAAATTAATAAAGGGCTGGATCGGATTGAGGCCTTTTTAAAGAGCCTGTAAGTAATAGAAACGGAGTAAGAGCATGCTTGATAAAAACGAAAGAATGGAGAGGACGCTTGTTCATCGCGGTGCGATCATCGACTTGTATGCGGATCGGATGCGGCTTCCCGACGGAAGAGAAGAGCTTTATGATTTTATTAAGCATAAGGGTGCCGCCGCAGTTGTTCCGGTATTGCCGGACGGAAGGATCCTGATGGTGCGTCAGTACCGGAATGCGATTGATAGCTATACGCTGGAAATCCCGGCGGGCGGCTTAAAAAGCGCTGAAGAGCCGACGCTTGATGCCGCGCATCGGGAGCTTGAGGAGGAGACGGGTTATTTTTCAGAAAAATCCGATTTAGAGCCACTCATTTCTCTTTATACGACGGTAGCCTTTTGCAATGAGAAAATTGATATTTATGTCACTACGAAATTGAGAAAGACGATGCAGCATCTGGATGAGGATGAGTATATCGAGGTGGAGGCATTTTCGATTGAGGAGCTGACGACAATGATATTTGAGAATGAAATTATGGATGCAAAATCCATTGCGGCACTAATGACCTATCGTGCGAAATACTGCTGAATGTGCCCTGCGTATTTTTCTTCTTTCCACTGCATATATTGTTGCAGGGGTATGAGAATTGATGAGAAAAAAATGGATGTTAGTTTTTCTGGCAGGCATGTGTATCGGGATTCTTGCCGCGAATCTATTTTGCGAAGATTATAGCAGTCAGGTGATGATTTTAAGTGCTTATCTTTTAGAAAAATATCCGGCGATGAATATCGAAGGAGCGCGGCTGTTTCAATACTGCATTCAGGTTCGGCTGATGCCGATTTTATATATTGGAGTCTTTTCGCTGACGGTGTTTGGCGGGATTTATCTGATGGGGTATCTGCTCTGGCTTGGCTTTGCCTTTGGCGCCCTGCTTTCAGCTGCGACAATCCGGTTTGGATGGAAGGGAATTCTGCTTTGCGTAGCAGGGATGCTGCCGCAGTTTCTTGTTTATGTGCCGGTCACCTTAGCAGCGCTTTATTATGGGAATGAGATTTACAAGCGTCTTTATGTGGAATATGAGTCGGGCATTCATACGGGAAGAGGCAGACGGCTAATTTTTTTACGGTATGCGATGATTTTTGGGGTTTTATTTGTAGTTTCCATAATAGGAGTTTTTCTTGAGAGTTATGTAAATCCAATGATTCTAAAAAAATTTTTAAAACTTTTTTGAGTGAATTGTACAACATGTTGTGATGATAGATTTTTTTTCAAACGACATGTTGTATTTTTGTGTCGAAAGAATGAAAATGCTGAAAAAATAAGGGAAAATAGCAATTGCTTTTCTCAAAAATTCTGATTATAATGAAACATGAAGCGATTGGAGAATCTTGTTTTTGTTCTCTCAGGGAAGGGTTATTTACTACATGGAGCAGGAAATTTTAGGATTCATAACATATTTACATAATGTGAAAAAAATGTCGGTCAATACGGAAATGTCCTACCGGAGAGATCTTGGAAAGTTGCAAAAATATTTTGAAAGCCAAAATATACTGCGGATGGATAAAATTTCAGAGACAAACTTGAATTCCTACATCCTTTATCTGGAGAAAAATGGATTTGCCGCGGCTACTGTTTCGCGTAATATTGCCTCAATCAAGGCTTTCTTCCATTATTGCACGAAGGAATGGAACTTAAAAGAAGATCCGTCTGAGAAGCTGAAGTCTCCTAAAATAGAAAAGAAGATTCCCGAGATCCTTACAATGGAGGAGGTCGTACGTCTTTTAGAGCAGCCAAAAGGAGACACGCCTAAGGAAAATCGTGATAGGGCAATGTTGGAGCTTTTGTATGCGACAGGTATCCGTGTTTCCGAGTTGATTAATTTGGAAATTACGGATGTAAATATGCAGATGAATTATATTGTGTGCAGGGATGCAAATAAGGAGCGCGTCATTCCATTTGGCAATGAAGCGAGACATGCCTTGATCCGTTATCTGGAATCGTCCAGAGCGGTCATGATTGAGGATACGGACTCTACCGTTCTGTTTGTAAATTGTTCAGGACAGAAGATGAGTCGGCAGGGCTTTTGGAAACTGATCAAGTATTATGCGAAAAAAGCAGGCATTACGGCCGATATTACGCCTCATACACTGCGTCATTCATTTGCGGCGCATCTTGTCGAGAATGGGGCGGACTTACGTTCCGTACAGGAAATGCTTGGACATTCCGACATATCTACAACGCAGATTTATGCGACGATGAACCATAACAGGATCCGTGAGGTATACACAAGAGCGCATCCGCGCGGATGAGAAGTTTCGCAATAAAAATACCACCCTTCATAAATAAGAGTGGTATTTTTATGAAACAAACGTTACCTTATGCCAGCTCCGCAATTTCATAGAGCAGCTTCTTGGAGCTTTCCCAGCCAAGGCATGGATCGGTAATGGACTTTCCATAAATACGATCTTCAATTTTCTGGCAGCCTGGTTCGATATAGCTTTCAATCATGACGCCTTTGACGAGACCGCGTATATCGGGACTTAGACGGCGGCTATGCAGAACCTCCTTGACGATGCGAATCTGCTCATCGTACTCCTTGTTGGAATTGGAGTGGTTCGCATCGATAATTGTTGCCGGATATTGCAGATCCCGTTCCCCATACATGAATAGAAGACGATTCAAGTCCTCATAATGATAATTGGGAATGCTGGAGCCGTGCTTGTCAACCGCGCCGCGCAGAATCGTGTGCGCGAGCGGATTGCCGGAGGTATTTACCTCCCAGCCGCGATAGATAAAGCTGTGCGGGTTCTGTGCAGCGACGACCGAATTAAGCATGACTGAAAAATCACCGCTTGTCGGGTTTTTCATGCCGCTTGCCACATCGAAGCCGCTGACAGTGATGCGGTGCTGCTGATCCTCGACGGATCGGGCGCCGATGGCGACATAAGATAAAATATCGGAGACATAGCCCCAGTTATCCGGGTAAAGCATCTCATCAGCGGCGGTCAATCCGCTTTCCTTCATGGCACGGATATGCATTTTGCGCATGGCAAGAAGTCCCTGCAGGAAATCCGGCTTTTTCTCCGGATCCGGTTGATGAACGATTCCCTTGTATCCGGAACCGGTCGTGCGCGGCTTGTTCGTATAAATTCTCGGAACAATCAAGAGACGGTCTTTTGTATCCTCCTGCACCTTGATAAGGCGGAAAATATAATCACAAACGGAGTCCTCGTTATCTGCCGAGCATGGGCCTATAATCACAAGAAACCGATCCGTATTTCCCATGATAACATCGGCGATCTGCTTGTCCCGTTCTTTTTTTAACCGAATCAAATCCTTTGATAACGGCAACTCTTCCCGGATCTGCTCAGGAGTCGGGAGCTTTTTTACAAATTCAAATCCCATTGGTATTCCTCTTTTTCTTATGCTTCGTTCATAGATCACATAGCCTATCATACAGGATTAAAAATGTTTTTTCAACTTGAAATTATATGGAGAAGCAAATAAGGGGTATCCGGTCTTGCTTAGGGAGAGCAGATGTAGCAGGGCGGAAAGCATCTGGCTTATGAGAAGACCGTAGAGAACGGCCTTGACGCCGATCTGTGGAATCAGGAAAAATGTGAAAAACAGCCGGATACCAATGCCGGCGCAATTAATGAAAAAAGCCGTCGCCGTTTTACCAAGCCCGTGCAGAATGCTTGCGAGTGCGGTATTTAAATATAAAAACGGACAGATAAAGCTTAGAGTTGTGATGAAGCTTCCGGCGAGCCGGTTATGAAACAGAAAATATCCGGCAAAGTCTCCGCACACGAGAAAACCGAGCGTACAGATAAAACCGATCGAAATGCACGAGGCAGCGGTACGGCGTATTGTTTTCAAAAGAAAGCGGTTATTTCCGGTCATTTCGGACTCGGATACGACCGGAAGGAGCATGACCGCAGCAGAATTTGTGATTGCGGATGGAAATAAGATGAATGGAAGCGCCATGCCGGTAAAAATACCGTAAATGCTTAAGGCATCGGCGGTCGAATAGCCGTAAGTTTGCAGTCTGCTTGGAATATAAATTGCTTCTAAACTGCATAAGAGACTGACAATCGTTCGGTTTGCGGTGAGCGGCAGTGCAAAACAAGTAAGCTCATCAAATACATGCGAAAGAGAAGGACGTTTTGCAACGATGGCAGATTTCCACGAAGAAAGTGCGGGGACAGGTGCCTGTCTTTGGAACTGATGCTTCAGAAACAGGACACATAAAAGAACGGAAAACAGTTCACCGACAATCGTCCCCATCACAACAATCGTGAGCGTAAAGGGGCGTGCCATATATTTGTACCAGGTAAAAAAAACACAGACAAAAAGGACGCGTGTGAGTTGTTCCACCAACTGGGAAAATGCGGGCAGTCTGGAATCTTTGATACCAAAATAAAATCCGCTGATGCAGGCATGGATACTTTCAAGCGGAAGAGAAAATGCCAGGATTTTCACAAGCGGCTCACAGCGTTTTTCTAAAATCAGTTTTTCAGAAATGACTCCGGCATTACAATAGAGAACAGCGGCTAAAAAAACCGAAATAAGAAGAGAGAGGGTGCAGCCGCAGAATAAAAACAGCTTGGCTTCCCGTTCATTCGGCTTTGCATAGGCTGCCGCAACAAAGCGGGAAATCGCGCTTTGTATGCCGGCTGCCGCAATCGAAAAGCAGATGACGAATACGGGAGTGACGAGTTGGTAAATACCGAGTCCTTCTGCACCGATTGTCTGTGAAAGGAATATTCTATAGAAGAAGCCTATAATTCTGCTCAAAAAGCCCGCAAGTGTTAAAATCAGTGTTCCCGTGATAAGCGGATGTGCGTTTTTTTCGTACATAAAATCACCTGATTGCATTTGTTTTAGTATATTCATTGAGGTTTATTGACAGAACGAAAATGTAGTGCTATGATGCATATGGATGAATTCGAAGTGGTTTACTAGGAAATAAGACAGGAGTGCTGAATTATGAATAAAAAAATTTATTTAGACAACGCAGCAACGACAAGAACAGCGCCGGAAGTAGTAGAGGCCATGCTGCCTTATTTTACGGAGCTGTACGGCAATCCGAGCAGTGTTTATGAGCTTGCTTCACAAAGCAAGAAGGCGGTAACAGAAAGCCGTGAGGCAATTGCAAAAGCGCTGGGCGCACAGACAAATGAAATTTATTTTACAGCGGGCGGATCCGAAGCCGACAATTGGGCGCTTAGGGAAGCGGCAGAAGCATATGCCGCAAAGGGAACGCATATTATCACATCAAAAATAGAGCATCACGCGATTTTGCATACATGTAAATATTTAGAAAAGAAAGGCTTTGAGGTCACCTACGTCGATGTTGACGAAAACGGAGTTCTGCTCATGGACAGCCTGAGAAAGGCGATTCGTCCTGATACAATAATGATTTCCATCATGTTTGCCAATAATGAAATCGGTACGATTCAGCCGATCAAAGAAATCGGCGAGCTTGCTCATGAGAAGGGCATTTTGTTCCACACAGATGCGGTACAGGCATTTGGTCAGATTCCGATTGATGTGGATGAGTATCATATTGATCTTCTTTCTGCAAGCGCCCATAAGCTGAACGGGCCGAAAGGAATAGGCTTGTTGTATATCAGGAAGGGTTTAAGGCTGCGCGCCTTTGTACACGGCGGTGGGCAGGAGCGGGGCAGAAGAGCCGGTACGGAAAATGTGCCGGGTATCGTTGGTTTTGGAAAAGCGGTGGAACGCGCGCTTTCGATCATGGAAGAAAAGACAAAACAGGAAATTGCGTTGCGGGATCATCTGATTGACAGGATTTTAAAGGAGGTTCCTTATACGCGGCTGAATGGAGACCGGACAAATCGGCTTCCAAACAACGTGAATGTCAGCTTCCGTTTTATTGAAGGAGAATCGCTGCTTATTATGCTCGATATGGAAGGCATCTGCGGCTCCAGCGGTTCTGCATGTACGTCCGGATCTTTGGATCCGTCACATGTGCTGCTGGCGATCGGACTGCCGCATGAAATCGCACACGGTTCCCTGCGCCTGACGCTGAGTGAGGAGACGACAGAGGAGGAACTTGATTATACCGTGGATAAGGTTAAGGTTATCGTAGAAAAGCTTAGAAGTATGTCGCCGCTTTATGAGGATTATGTGAAAAAACATCCGCAGGCATAAGCTTTGGGAATAGAAATTATAAAATACAGGAAAGAGGAAAGCATATGTATAGTGAAAAGGTAATGGATCATTTTTCAAACCCGAGAAATGTAGGGGAAATAGAAAATGCGAGCGGCGTTGGTACGGTCGGAAACGCCAAATGCGGTGATATTATGCGCATGTACCTTGATATTGATGAAAATCTGATTATCAGGGATGTAAAATTTAAGACGTTTGGCTGCGGCGCCGCCGTTGCAACGAGCAGCATGGCGACAGAGCTTGTAAAAGGAAAAACCGTTCAGGAGGCGCTTCAAGTGACGAACAGGGCGGTTATGGAGGCGCTTGACGGGCTTCCGCCGGTAAAGGTGCACTGTTCCCTGCTTGCAGAGGAAGCAATTCATGCGGCGCTTTGGGATTATGCTGAGAAAAACCAAATCCATATCGAAGGTCTCAGCAAGCCGAAGTCCGATATTCATGAAGGTGAAGAAGACGGAGAAGACTATTAAATGAAAAAGAGGGTAGTAGTCGGCAT
>CAZMIX010000014.1:0-1542 GCA_964566545.1 uncultured Lachnospiraceae bacterium
TTCGGTACGGTTCTTAGGTTTGTCTGGATTTTCGGCGTCACCGTATCGTTTACGGCGGTAAAGCTCATGCCGGCCTCCGGGTTTTCCGTTGTCGGCGTATTCACCGCCTTATAATTCATATCTGTCGTCAAATACTGTGTTACGGCATATGCGGTCTGGCCGTTATAGAGCAGTCTGGACCAGCCGCCTGTCGAGGTGCCTGTTCTCGTCAGCACTTCTCCATAAGAGACAAGCCCTACAATATTATCGCCGGACGACATGTCCGCGCTGCTTCTTAAGTTTACGTTATCCTTTGGCGTCACCGTATCATTCACGAGCGTGTATCCGTCCGCATCCACGCCGCTTCCTGAAGAGGAGGCGGAAGATGCTGCGGAAGTCTGGGCGGATGCCGCGCTGTAGCTCAAATCCGTAGTCAAATAGCTTGAAACCGCATACAGCTTCTGGCCGTTGTAAATGACCCTGGCCCAGCCGTTATTTCCGATTCCTGTTCTTGTCGCGGTTTCCCCATTTTTCAGCTTGACGGCGATCGTACTGTCATCGGCGGAGCTTGGCACCGTACGAAGGTTCGTCTCGCTTTTAGCCGTCACCGTCTCATTGACCTCCGTAAATACGATGCCGACCTCGGGATTCGCCGCCACGATTTCCACGGGTGTCGTCGTATCCTTTGGCTCTGCCGCCTGGCTGTATCCAAAATATGCCACGTTGATATCCGTTCCCTTAGGAACACCGGCAATCGTGCCGTTGCTCGTATACTGCCACATCGCATGGCTGCCCGTATAGCTTGAGCTTGCCGTCTGCGGATAAGGCACATCCGGATATTGGGATACCCAAATCTTATATTTTGCGGCAAGCTGATCCGTCTCCCAGTCCGTATTGCCTGTCAGCTCATTTTTAGACGCATAAAACATCGGCGTATATCCCTTTGCCTGCACATAATCCAGGAATGCCATCGCAATACTGCTTCTTTCCTCTTTTGTCAGCAAATACTGCCGGCTTGTCGTTGTTTTAAAATTCTCACAGTTGTAGGCGACGGGATAAGTAATCGGATACTGTGCGATAAAGCTCGTGACCCATGCCGCTTCCTCCGCGGCTTCCTCCGCGGTAACTGCCGTGGAATAGAAATAAGCGCCGAGCTTGATTCCAGCCGCCTGTGCCTGCTGAAGATTGTACTTCGCACAGGGATCCTCATAGATCACTCCAGTCGATTCCGCGCGGTAGCCGACACGGACAATCGCAAATTCAATTCCGGAAGCCGCCACCTGCTGCCAGTCGATCGTCCCCTGCCATTTGGCGACATCGATGCCGAGCGTGATGCCGCTCGTCTCATATTCATTTTTCAGCGCGGTAATTTCCACTTCTGCGCCGCTGCTCTCCCCGTCCGTATTTTCTTCCGCCTGTGGATCATCCGCATCGTCCATTTGGGCCACATCCGCCGCAACCGGATTTTCTATTTCAATAATCGGGGTTTCTACTGCATTGCCTGAAGTCGTATCAATTACTATTTCCGGCTCCACACTAATCGCTGGTGTTTCCTCTTCCTTC
>CAZMIX010000014.1:1642-46391 GCA_964566545.1 uncultured Lachnospiraceae bacterium
AAGCCGACAGTCAGAGTATACCCCGTTTTTCCCAAAAAATCTAGATATCTCGCTCTTTAAGCTGCAAAATTAAAAAAATCTTAAGTTTCAGACCACATTCTGGAAAACATCGTACACACTCACAATTTGCATAAAATCCCGTTTCGCGGTATGATTAAAAATAACATGCAACACAAAGAAAGAGGTTTTTTATGGTACACGAAATTTATCCCGAAAAATTTGATCCAACATTTTCAGAAACGCAGGCCGAAATTTCCCATCATGCGCTCGCCTATACGGATCATGATATTTTTGTAAAGTTGGAAAAAGGTAATATCGTACTGCCCAGATTTTCCGATATAAAAGAGCTTTATCCGGATAATTATGAGACCATTATGGAGCAGGCTCATTATCTGTTTGCCATTGACGAGCATCCCTATTTTCTTTTCATCCTGCCAACGGGCGCAGAAAAACAGTTTCCCGTTTATAAAACACTTCCCGATCAGGCAGATGTGGCACCTGAACATGGGGAGCCGCGGTTTTTCTTTTTTAATATTTATAAATTCCGGGAATTAAATCCACTTTCGATGGTATTTGCTGGCGCAACAGGCTCCCACATCGCGCGCTGGATGTCCTCCCACGGCTTTTGCGGAAGATGTGGGGCAAAAGCAGCTTCCTCTAAAAAAGAGCGAGTGATCGTCTGCCCGGTCTGCGGGCAGTTGGAATATCCCAAAATTTCTCCCGCTATTATCGTGGCGGTCAAAAATGGAGAGAAACTCCTGCTTGTGCGGAATAATTACGGCCCTTACCGAAATCTTGGACTCGTCGCCGGATTTGTTGAAATCGGAGAGTCCTTTGAGGATACAGTCCGCCGAGAGGTTGAAGAAGAAGTCGGTTTGAAAGTAAAAAACATAACGTATTATAAAAGTCAGCCATGGGCCTTTTCCGACACGGAAATGATAGGCTTCACGGCTGACTTATCTGGGGGCGATACCGTTGTTCTTCAGGAAAGCGAGCTTTCCGAAGGCGGTTGGTATTCCCGCGAGGAAATACCAGAAATTCCATACCATTTGAGTGTCGGTTCTGAAATGATCCGGCTTTTCAAAACAGGTCGGCTTTAGTTATAGCTTATCGCCGTCTCAATTAGCACATCGATTACCTGCTGGGGAATCTGCTCCGCTCTCATGTACGCACATGCGGTCTTCTGGATACCGTCCTTTGTTTTATAAAGAACCTCAAATCCGATTCTCTGCTCAAACGGACACAGCGTCATATTGGACCAGTTATAATTGGAATTGACCAGATCCTTGCAAAGCTGTTGAATCATCGCCTTGTCCTGTGGTTTGGAATTCACATAAAGCTTTCCTTGGCTGTATTTATCTTCCATCCCCAGCACATCGGTCAGATATCCGCTGTCGGTCACTCTAATGCTTTCCAAATCATCCGGAATAATATCATTTGTCATATTTTCAACCTTGACACCCATTTTCTTCATTGCGGCAAGCGTATCCGTATAAGACGGATAAATATAATATCCGGAAAGTGTCTCCTCATAATTCAATGACTGGTATACCGGATTTAATCTGGCAATCGGCACCTCCGTTTTTAGCGTCTTTACCGACAGCTTCCTCAAATCTCTTTCATAAACCTTAAGAAAGCTCTGCATATCGGCTCCGTTTAAGGAAAGCTGCTTATCTCCCCAAACATCATATACCTCCACTCGCTTAAATGCGTTTTGCTCGATCATCGGCAAAATGCTGTAGGAAGCCTCTTTGTACTCCTCGCTGCCATAAATCTCGGCAAGAGCCGCCTCTGCACTTTCCACCTTTACCGCATAGCTTCTATATACCGTCCTGCCGTTGTTTAACGTATAGCGGATCTGATAAGTTAACGGCGTCGCATTGGTTTCCCCTGCCATACCAGTGTCACCTCTTTTCAACAGATCTGCCGGTGTGTAGTTATTTGAATTCTGTCCTCTTAATACATCGATCTGTTCCACGCCAAGCTTGCCGAGCGCATAAACCGCGCTAATGTTGTCAAGTGATACATGCTTTAGCTGATTGCTGTAGCGATCCACATCTCTTACGGTCACAATATTATTCTCTAATTTTTCGAATAAAACGGACGACATGTCAGTATCTATATTCGAAAATACGACGGAAGCGCTCTTAATGCGATCTTCTCTTGGCAAATATGAATCATAGCCAAGTAAATCCTGCCGGAAAATAATACCGATGAACGCCGCAATAAAAAGGCAAGCCAAAAGCTGTATCTTATGATCAAAAAATGCTTTAAAGTCAAACCGATAAATAATCTCCATCAGACAGTGACAAACAACGCCTGCCAAAATCAGCCCAAACCAGAACCAGTTGCTCCTTGGATTCGCTTGTACGCTTTCAAACATAATACTGACGCACATCGCAACCAAAATAACAATAAAAATGCGGATAATTGCTTCTGTCTTTTTAAATGTAATTGCTTTCCCCGCTGCTTCTGAAGGACGTTTTTTATAAAACAGCAATGCAACTACAAATAACACCGCCGTGATAACCGTCGTTACGATCAGATGACCCGCCTGCTGCCAGGCTGTCACATCGGAATAGCGGGAGCAGCTATTTATAAAATAAACATATGACGCGATTGGCGAAATAAACGGCACTCTTTTCCATGCTGCCCCTTCTGAATACGGGTAGCTGAGATACGTAGAAAAATAGGCTGTGGAATACCACCATAAAATCTGACTGGCAACCAGTCCATAGAACAGGAGGACGCCCGTCGCCGCAACGGAAACAAGCAGATTGCCTGTCAGCATGACCGCAATAATCGTTACGTGATAAATCAATAGAAAATGAATCAAATTCCCTATTATCGTATGTAAATAAATCAGTGCGGCTTCCTTTGTGAAAAAGCCTTTTCCGGCCACTACCATGATTACCGTCACAATTTGTATAAAATAAACGCTTAAATAGATGAAAAGTCCACTCACATACGATACTAAAAATAACTTTTCCCGCTTTACCGGAATACTGTGATACAAATCTATTTTCTTTTTGGAAAATAAATAGGCATAGCACGTCAACGCAAGCACAACAGCAATTCCGACCGTCAGCATCATATCGCAGAACAAAGAAGGCTTTAGCAGATCCATTACGGATAATGCCAGCTCCTTTGGATCCACTATATAAGTTTCAAAGTTCTCGTACTGCAGCAAAATCGCAACAGGACCAAAAAGCAGTGCTCCAAGCAGCGCCGCGACCGCCACCCAAATCTTTCGTTTTATTTCATCTATTAATAATTTAGAGAATAAGGCTTTTGATGTCATAGCCGGCCACCTCCGTTTCACTGATAAATATTTCCTCTAGAGACAGCGGAATAATTTCCAAAAAAATCGGATTTTTCCCGCGTATCGCCTGTTCAATTTGTTCCCGTTCCCCATGAAGCGTTATCGTGTATAAAGAACCCCTCTGCTCGATTTTAAACGGGTTCATTTCATCCATAAAAGCAACCTGCGATTCTGTATTCCGGAATACACACTGGAGCTTGTGAATGTTGCATTTCAATTCCTCCAGGTCCTTTGAAAAGAGGATGCCTCCCTTATGTAAAAGGCCAACATGGTCACAAAGATCCTCTAGCTCACGCAGATTATGGGAAGCAATAATTGGCGTCATTCCGCGATCCTCTATTTCCGCGACAAAAATACTCTTTACTGCCTGCCGCATGACCGGATCGAGTCCGTCAAACGTTTCATCGCAGAGCAGATATTTTGTATTCGCACAAATTCCGAGAATTACGGAAACCTGCTTTTTCATTCCTTTTGAAAACGTGTTGATTTTACGGTTTTTATCAAGACCGAACTTTCCGATCAGCGTTTCGAACCGATCTTTATCAAAATTCTCGTAAACAGATGCATAATAATTTTTCATCTCTGCCGGTGTCGCATTTGAAAAGAAAAACTGTTCATCCGAAATATAAAATACCTGTTTCTTTGCTTCCTCATTTTCGTATACGGGAATACCATCTATCAGAATTTCACCGGCCTCCGGCTTCAATACACCGCAAAGCATTCTTAAGAAAGTACTCTTTCCGGCTCCGTTCGTTCCGATCAAGCCAAATACCGCGCGATCCTGAATTTTAGCGGAAACATGATCAATCGCTTTGATCCTGTCAAAGCTCTTTGTAATTTCTACTGCTTCAATCATTTATTTTCTCCTCCCCTATAGCAATCTGTCACAATTATTTCTATTTCTTCCCGGGTAACGCCGAGCTGAACAGCCGCTAATATGGACTCTTTCACTTTTTTTATTGTCCCTTTTTTTTCTTCCTGCATCCAGACTCCGCTGTCACTGACAAAATTACCCCTGCCTTTTACCGTATAAATAAACCCGCTCTTTTCAAGCTCCGCATAGGCTCGCTGTATCGTATTGGGATTGATGGACAGCTCCATTGCAAATGTCCTGACGGACGGCAACTTCGCGTTCGATTCTAATGCGCCCTTAACAATCAAGTTTTGCAGTTTTTCCATGACCTGTTCATAAATCGGCCGCTTATCCTGATAATCAATATAAAACATAGCTTCTCCTTTCTAATTTTCTATTTAGCTAAGTGTACTAACATTCTTAATACACTTAATATACAAGTGTTTTCGCTTATTGTCAACTAATTTTTATTAATCTTTTCACAAATCTTTTCACAAAATAAATGGAACAGCTGATTAAAACCGGCTGTTCCATTTATTTTTTCTTATTAAATCCGTGCGCCCGGCTTTGAATGCCTCTCTACACACGTTACCTTTGCAGCCAACTCAATTCAGGCACCCTCACGGCACACAGAAGTTCCCATTTAGTGCTGCTCCATTCCTGACCTGACACGATTCATGGATTTCTGTTGCGTAAGACCCAAATATCAACGCCGCTTTCAAAGGGCAGCTGCATAAATCAGCACCCGGGGCCGGACATCACCCCTGCTATAGCGGATTGCAGGTACAGGGAGCCGCTGCTTCCCCGGCTGCACGGATTCTTAATTATACTGTTTTTCCTGACTTTTGTCAAATTAGAACTCTACTTCCTCTATTTTCTCCCTCTTGTTTCTAATACGCAATTGTATAAAAAATTCCGACAGCATACTGCTGCATTCCTGTTCAAGCACACCGGACATAATTTCCACCTGATGGTTAAACTGCTCCAATTGCAAAATATTTAAGACTGAGCCCGCACAGCCGGATTTCGGACTCATGCTCCCTATTACAACTCTGTCGACGCGCGCCTGAACACATGCGCCCGCACACATCTGGCACGGTTCCAACGTCACATAAAGCGTACAGCCTTCCAGACGCCAGTCACCCATTTTTTTGCTTGCCTTATTGATGGCCGTCATCTCCGCATGGGAAAGCGTATTTTTATCCGTATTTCGCCGGTTATAACCTCGGCCTATGATTTTATCCTCATATACAATCACGCAGCCGATTGGCACTTCGCCGAGTGCATATGCCTTCTTCGCCTGCTTCAACGCCTGTCTCATATATTTTTCTTCCGTTTTCATTTTCGCCCTGCTCCCTATTTTCTATTTCTTGAACTTAAAGGATGAATCGTCTATAATAATATAAATGAATTTTATCACAAGGGAGCTCTCTCATGCAAATACATGGTTTACAAAAAACAACTCTGCTTGATTATCCGGGAAAAGTGGCAGCCACTATTTTTTTTGGCGGATGTAATTACCGCTGTCCATTCTGCCACAATAGGAATCTTGTCGATAATCCGGAATCCGAACCCGTCATTCCCAGGCAGGAGGTACTTGCCTTTTTAAAGTCACGCAAAAACATTCTGGACGGCGTCTGCATCACCGGCGGCGAACCGACCCTGCAAAAGGATTTGATCCCTTTTCTCTATGAAGTAAAAGAGCTGGGATATCTCGTAAAACTCGATACAAACGGTTCCTATCCGGAAGTTTTAAAAGCGCTCGTGAAAAATCGGCTGATCGATTATGTCGCAATGGATATCAAATCCTCTCCCAATACTTATGCGGCTGTTAGCGGATTAAAGGAGCTTTGCTTTACACCGATACGGGAAAGTGTTTCTTTTTTAATCGACGGACTGCTCCCTTATGAATTCCGCACGACCGTCGTCGCCGAATATCATAACGAAGCCGTTTTTCAGGAAATCGGAACGTTGCTTTCCGGTGCCAAAGATTACTATCTACAGTCCTTTCAGGATTCTGAATTTGTTGAAAACCATACGCTTCACGCCTGTACGAAGGCGGATCTGCTCCATTTCCAGGAGTTACTTTCCGCCTATGTTAAGCATGTCAGACTGCGCGGTGTCGATTGACGGTACGGCTAACCAAGCACTTTTGTATAATAGCCGAAGCTGCCCTGCGCCACTTCTCCGCTCAGTGCCGGTATAAACTTGTTAAAGCCAAACATTTTTGCCATCATTTCTTCTTTTTCATAATAAACACCCGGTACACCAATTGAATAGATGTCAAAATCGAGGTCTCTGCCAAGTATCAGATATTTATAATTTTGATACCCATGCAGCAGAAAGCTGTTGTTCACAAGTGTAATATATTCCTTTTTAAAAAATTCAATCTCTCTTGGCGTGATACTCAAATATTCTTTATTTTCTACCTTTTCAAAGGGGTGCACCGATGGAAACAGTTCTTTGAGCCGTCCAAACATATCCTCGTTATCCGGTTCCTGCCGTTCTATTTTTTTTTCGGCATTTCCCTGCATCTGATGCCAAGGAAGCGTCTGCTGCTCCTCTGTTGGTTCTATAACCGGCATATTAACAGGTGTCTCCGGTATCTCCAAGGTGTCCGGTATATTCGGTATTTCCGATGTGCCCGGTGTATTCGATGTATCTGAGGTATCCTGCAGAACCTCCTGCTCCTCTTCTAAGGACTCCTTCTCATTTCTTAAACCACTTGGCACTTCAGAATGCAAATAGGCGTCCAGGTCAAACTCTGAGGAAAATCCTGCCGCACATCGCACATCCCCAAACTCAACAAGAACACCCTCGGGGGAACTATTCTTTTCTTCCATTTGTTTGCATAGCTCGCTGTCAATAAAATATTTTCCCTCGGCAACGGCATTTTTCAAATATACTTTTCCAAGCCTTATTTTCTTTTTTTCAAATAAAATACTGCATTCGCCAATCATCTCTTTTGTCAAATGCAGCCCTTTTATGTTCAGTATCAGCTTTCCCTCTTCCTGACTCCGGTTCCACTTGATATAACCGACATTCTTCCCTGCCGTATTCCCGTGGTACTGGAATAAATAAATAACCTTCCTCTCATACATGGCCATTCTCCCTGCATTTCAGTGCTTTTACAGTTCCTATTTTTTAACTATATGCCGGGAAAAAAGGAAATATACGCCTCAAATCTTCAATTCTCTTCCGAAACATACTTCATATAATTAACGACCATTAATGCTATTTTAAACGTCAGCGCATCATCAAATACCCTAATATCAAGTCCCGTCGCCTTTTGCAGCTTTTCGATACGATACACCAGTGTATTCCTGTGTATATAGAGCTGTCTGGAGGTTTCCGACACGTTCAGGCTGTTCTCAAAAAATTTATTAACCGTCATTAAGATTTCATCATCAATCTCATCCGGGATGTGATCTCCAAACACTTCTTTGATAAAAATCTGGCACAAATTGACTGGAAGCTGATAGATCAGACGTCCGATGCCCAACGTATTATAAGCGATAATGGATTTTTCTATATAAAAAATTTTTCCGACATCCAAAGCCATTTTTGCTTCTTTATAAGACCTTGAAACACCCTTAATCTCATCCACAATCGTACCGTAAGCGACACGGACTGTCGTCATCGCTTCGGAATTCAGCATGTCCACGAGCATTCTTGCCGTTTCGTCGAGTGATTCATACGATTCACTGCTTTCGAGCGCCTTGATGACAATAATATGCTTTTCATCGACTGCCGTCACAAAATCTCCCGTCTGCGTATAAAAAAGCTCCTTTACCATTTCGAGCGCATTGATATCCTTTTCCGACTTTGTTTCAATGACGAATACGCAGCGCGGCTGCACCGCCTCAATATGAAGCTTCTGCGCGCGGTTATAAATATCGACAAGCAGCAGGTTGTCCAGCAAAAGGTTCTGGAAAAAGCTGTTTCTGTCCACCCGATCCTTATATGCAATAATGAGGTTCTGCAACTGGCTGACGACAATTTTACCAATCAGAAATGTATCTTCTCCGCCCCGCGCCACTAACAGGTAATTCGGCTGTCCCTCCTCGTATACTTTAAAGAGCAGCTCACCCCTCACCTCCTGCGTCTCCGCAGGAGACTGCAAAAAGCTCAGTAAAACGGTTTTATCCGGTTCTTCCATTTGTTTCGTATATGCAACAAGCCCGCCCAGCGTATCCGCTACCAAAAATTCTATTTTAGAAATTGCATTAATTTCATCGATACAGCTCTGGATCACCTGATTTGAAATCATATCACACACCTCTTTCTGTCATGCCTTGTTTTTAAGTATAGCATGAAAAGAACGGATTATTCAATAAAGATTTCAGAAATCCCTTTACGCGAACTTTACTACTGCAACGTAACAGGGGCTTTCCTGTAAAATAGAAAGGGAGATGCGGCGCATCTCCCTTTTATATGTTATGACTAGTTCGTAATTGTCTGTTCTGTTTCCTTGTCAAATATATGGATCTTCTCAATATCGAGTGCAAACTTGCATGTATCGCCAGGTCTTGCAGTTGTACGAGGATCAACCCTTGCAGTGAGCGGGAACTCTTCCAGATCAAAGTATAAGTAAACTTCCGCACCGAGCAGCTCGTATACCTTAATAGTAGATTCAAATACGCTCTGAGGTGAGGTTTCGATAAACATTTCAGAATCATAAACATCTTCAGGACGAACACCAAACGTAACCGCTTTGCCTGCATATCCGCCTTCGATCAGCTTCTTTGATTTAGCCGGAGGAAGGGGAATGGATCTTCCTGCCACCTTTAAGCTTGCAATGTCACCATTTACTTCAACAATTGCATCAAGGAAATTCATCTGCGGAGATCCCATGAAGCCTGCTACGAAGAGGTTACACGGCTTATCATATAAGTTCTGCGGCGTATCTACCTGCTGAATAATACCATCCTTCATAACTACGATTCTTGTACCAAGCGTCATAGCCTCCGTCTGGTCATGTGTAACATAGATAATCGTAGTTCCCAATCTCTGATGAAGCTTTGCGATCTCAATACGCATCTGTACACGAAGCTTTGCATCAAGGTTTGACAGCGGCTCATCCATAAGGAATACCTTAGGATTACGAACGATTGCACGTCCCATAGCCACACGCTGTCTCTGTCCGCCGGATAACGCCTTCGGCTTTCTGTCGAGAAGGGAGGTCAGATCAAGAATCTTCGCCGCTTCCTTTACCATCTTATCAATTTCATCCTTTGGCATTTTTCTGAGCTTTAAACCAAATGCCATATTGTCATATACGGACATATGCGGATACAAAGCGTAATTCTGGAATACCATTGCGATGTCTCTGTCCTTCGGCTCTACATCATTAACCACTCTGTCAGAAATCTTTAATTCACCCGAAGAGATCTCCTCGAGTCCGGCAATCATACGAAGTGTTGTAGATTTACCGCAGCCTGAAGGCCCTACGAAAATAATAAACTCCTGGTCAGCAATCTCAAGATTGAAGTCTTTTACTGCTTCGAATCCGTTCGGATATACTTTGCAAATGTTTTTTAAAGATAAACTTGCCATTCTAATTCCTCCTAAATAATTGTTTCACCGTGCACCATGCACTTTTTTAAATCTATTGTTAGTATATCAAAAGCACTTTTTTTTGAACATGCCACTATTTCACAAAGTTTTTTTTCATTCCTATACATGTTGCCTATAACCGGATATATGCCCTGAAGCCCTTCCCGCAAACCCTTATCCGGCAGATGAAGTTTCCCCTTTTTTTAATTTGGCGGGATCGATAATTTTTTCTTCTGCCGTTTGCTCAGAAGCTTCCTCATCCTTGTAAAAAGCAAGCTGGTTCTTGCCGCGTTTTTTTGCTTTGTAGAGTGCCTGATCAGCCGCCTTGTAAAGCGACTCAAAATCACAAGCATCCCTCGGATAGACGGCGGCGCCGATACTGGCTGTCGCAAAATATTTTGTATATTCTCCAACCTTAAAATTTTTAAAGAATCTTGCCACACGTTCTGCTTCCCGTATCATTATCGCATCATCTTTTAAATCCTTCAAAAAGATCGTAAATTCGTCTCCTCCGGTTCTTCCAATGATATCGTTAATACGAAACTCCGCTTTTATCTGTTTGCCAAGTGTGCTGAGTACTTCATCACCAAATGCATGTCCCATCGTATCATTAATTTTTTTGAAATTATCGATATCAAGCACAAACATGATGGAGGACTTTCCCTTACCTTCATTCTGCAAATATTCCCTAATGTTTTTCTCCGTAGCAACCTTATTCAGCAGATCAGTCAGCAAATCAGTTTCTGCTTTATTTTTCAGTTCCTTGTTTTCATTGATATACTTTGCTCGGTTAATTATCGTTATACCGACAAGAATCAAAGTAAAGAAGGCGATCGAGATGCTGATTTTATTCATTAACGCCTTCGTGCTTCTGTTTTCATCAGAAATATTTCTTTCCACCTGATTTTGATTCACAAGCATCACAATTGAAGAATGATACTTGTCGACCGGCTCATAAATAACAAACTTTTGTATATTCGTACTTTTTTTAATCTCCGTCTCGCCGCTTTTTTGGTTACTGATATTCTGTGTCAATCTGCGCAGCGAACCATCTAAAAAAGTGCTTCCCTCTATTTTTGTAAAAAAGTTATTACCAACCGTCAGCAGACCGCTGTCATCTCCCACACATTCGATTACTTTTCCCGTATCAGTAATAAGCGCATATGTATTAGTCGATAAATAGTCGGGCGGATCCACAATTTCTTCGAGCTTATCCGGCTTGTAAATAAAAATCATTACACCGAGCATTTCGGTATCTGTCTTGATCGGAGCAGACACAAGCAACACATCTTCCCCGTCTTCATCCTGGATAAAGCCCATAACCTTTGTCTTCCCGTCCATTATCTCCAGGTATTCCTTTTTTGTATCAATCTTCGTGTAAGCATTTCCTTTGTGATCAACCGCAGTGCCGTCTTTTTTTTGAATATATGCCTTTTTTACATCCGTCCTGCCCACAACATCCGCAATCAGCTTTATGTTCTCTTCCACAAAAAGATCCTCTGAATCGCTGCAATAATCTGCCGTAATTTCAGCGATTGTCGTCAGTGAATTCAATGAGTCCGCGTAATAATCACACAAAGTTAACGCTTGCTTTCTCAATTTGCTAACTACCTTTTCTCTAGCGACATCCATCATGCAAGAATTATAGTTTAACAAAGTAACAATGAGGAAAAATACCAAAATTAAGCTTGGTATTGCCCACTGTATAATATTCGTATTATCCTTCTTCTGCTTATTCATTGTATAAAATCTTGCCCCCATAAGCCTATGTCAGCTTTCCGACTCTATGCCTCTTCCTTCGTAACCGTGTCCTGCTCCGATTCTTCAGGAATGTAATATGCAAAAATCCGCACATAAATATAAGAAGAAATAAATGCAATTAATGAAAAAACAACTAAGAATATTAATAAAATTAATTGATCTACAAAGAACATCAAAATAAATGGGATTACCGGAATTGCTATCAATAATAACGTAAACGGAAAATGACGAATACTGATCAGTAATGAATTTTTGATGGTGTTTTTGATACTATTATCAAATTTGGCGAGTAACGGAAATAAGTAGGTCATAATGAATAAATAAATGCCACCGATTACAATCAGAATACCTAAAAAAACTTTTTTTATTGTCGCGTTCAATGCGACAATATCGCCAAATCTGCCGGACATAATACCATAGTCTAATGCCAAAATACCGCCTACTGCCAAAGCGAGCAGCCAAAGCAGTGTTGCCTGCTTGAAATTCATCTTAAATGATTTGAAAAAACTTCTTGTAATGTAACCTTCCTCATTTTTCACGATTTTCATTGTCACATAATACATTGCCGTCGTAGAAGCGCCAATCGTTATAATTGGAAGACAGCAGATGATATAAAGAATGTTCAGCCACACCAAATCGGCCAGCCTGTTTAGGGTTGAAAATACAGGCCCGTCCATATCGAAAATTTTATTCATTTAAAAAACCCCTTTAATTTAGAATCTATCTCCCTGTACAACAACGACCCGTTGTTTCCTCATCTTTAAAACATTTTAATTTATTATAGTACAATAATCTGTAAATTGCAAGAAACAACCCTCAAATAGATTTACTTTACATCTATTTGAGGGCGAAAACTATGCAATATCAAATCGGACCGTCACTTTAAATAAATCTCCGTCCAGAAAAATTTTAAATTCACCCCCCTGCGATTCTGTTAAACTCTTGGCAATGGACAATCCCAGCCCGCTTCCTTCCGTGCTTCTGGAGACATCTCCCCTAATAAACCGCTCTGTCAGCTCGTCGCCGGAAAAATTCAAAGCCTGTGAGGAAATATTTTTAATAGAAAACTGCGCTTTTCCCTCCGCTGCCGTCAGATCCGCATATACTCTCGTATTTTCCATGGCATATTTCGCAATATTATTGTATAAATTCTCAATAATCCTCCACAGACGCTTGCCATCTGCAATGATTATAACGGATTCCTTTGGCAGGTTTGTAATCAACTCTAGATTTTTTGCCTGAAACCTTTCATTGAATTCCCCGATAGTCTGGTGAATCAGCTCCACAAAGTTTAACCGATCCATCGACAGGTTAATATTACCCGAGCTAACTCTGGAGACCTCCACGAGGTCCTCCGTTAAATGCTTTAACCTCTGCGATTTATTATCAAGTATTTCAATATAACCTTTTGCTTTCTCATTCTCTATATTCTCCCTCTTTAACAAATCCACATAGTTAATAATGGATGTAAGCGGCGTTTTAATATCATGTGAAACATTTGTAATCAGGTCTGTCTTCAGCCGCTCGCTCTTTAAGCTTTCCTCCACTGCATTATGCAGCCCCTCTCCAACATGATTTACAGCTTCCGCCATATCCCGATTGTCGCCATTTAAGTCATTCAACGGGATTTTGTATTCCAGATTTCCATCCGATATTTTTCCGATTCCCTCTTTTACCTTCTGTCTGCCGACTGCCTCCTTCAAAACTTTAATGCCGGTCAAAATATCAATGACCCAGACAAGAGTAAAACAAATCCTTCCTTTGGTGCTGTAGCCGTTACTCCAGTACATCAAAATAATATTAACAAATACAAATCCCGCGTAATACAGCAGAAGCCTCCCCGTAACTTTGATATTTTTCAAAACAAGAGACACACCTCCCATAATCCAGTTGCAAAGACTGTTGCTCCACATCGTATGCGCCTTGATCCTTCTGGCAAGACTCGTATAACCAATCAAAAACCAGGCGTGCTCCAGACACATAATTACGGATGCATAAACGGTTCTATAAATAACCGTTTGTATAAATGTAAGACTGCCGCTATAGAAAGACACCATACGGGCTGTCGCGCCAATGGTAATCAGTCCCAAGATAATCATCATAAAAGCGGCCAATTCTGTCTTTATTCTGTCAAACCAGTTTAACTTAATTCCTTCGCCGCCCGAAACAACGCCGGCACCAATCGTCAAAGCGATCAAGGAAACAATCACGGTCGCCGCGCCAAATACTAACATACCAAATACAATGCGAAGCCATGGAACCAGATCTTCATAAGGCATTTCCTGCTGTATAAAAACATCCGAAACGGGAAATTCTGTATCCACTGCTGTAACTACGGAGTAGTCACCTGCAAAAACTCCGCTGTAACCGATAAAATTCTCATGAAGTTCTCTGTAGCCAAGCTGCATGTTCGTTTCATAACCCTTTGCCTTAGAATCCATTTCCACAAACCGACCCAGTTTTTTTAGTTCCGCTTCCGCTTCCGCCTTCTTCATAAATTCCGTATTTGTATAGAACTCCCCGGTATTGTCATCGAAAACATAATATTTGAAATTGGTATCTGCAAATTTTCCTTCGAGCTCCTTGTAATAAATAAAATCTTCCGAAATTGTGTTTAGTACATCCAAAAGGGTATCCTGCAGATGGGCTCTCTCCTCTGTTTCAGTTTCTGATGTTTCCTCCATCTCCTCAAATATAAGCCCCTCATCCGCCCATTTCAACAGATCCTTTAAGTAATAGCTTGGCTCCTGTGCCTCCTTTGCTTTGTCCGGCTGCGCCTTTTTCTCATTCCTATAAGATTCGACATTAATCAGCTTTTCACCGTTATAAGCATGATCTGTCTCAAAAGCTTTCTGAAAACCGATATACTCTGATAAGTTGTTTACTGAATCTAAGTACATTGAATTAAAATAATCACTGTCGAGATATTCTTTTTCCTGAGAAGTAAAAATATCCGCAAAGGCTCCATAGCCCGTTCTGTCATAGACCGACCAATATGTGGAGATCCCTGTGGTAAGACATAAAATACCTATATAAGAAATCAAAACCCATATCATTTTTAATCCGGCTCCGACGCCTAATTTTTTCTTTCCCACCGCGCATTCCTTTCTAACCCGTTATTCCATGCAATTCGCCGGACGCCGGGGTATCACTGTTTTTCAATCTTATATCCGACGCCCCAGACGACTTTTAAATACCGCGGCTCCTTCGGATTAATTTCAATTTTTTCCCGAATATGCCGAATGTGCACGGCAACCGTGTTATCCGCACCAATCGCATCCTCGTTCCAGATATTTTCATAAATTTGATTAATTGAAAATACCTTTCCCTGGTTTTTTACGAGCAAAAGAAGAATATTGTATTCGATCGGCGTCAGCTTGACAGCCTCTCCGTCCACTCTCACTTCCTTTAGCTCGTCATTCATCACAAGACCGCCCACGCTGAAAAGGAATTTGTTGTCACCCGCAATAGCGCCCAGCTTTGTATAACGCCTGAGCTGCGATTTTACCCTTGCCACCAGTTCTAATGGATTAAATGGCTTTGCCAGATAGTCATCCGCTCCGACATTTAATCCAATAATCTTATCCGTATCCTCTGTTTTGGCCGACAGAATAATGATTGGCACACAGCTTGTCTCACGGATTTTAAGCGTTGCCCGGATTCCATCCATTTTGGGCATCATCACGTCAATAATCAGCAAATGAATCTCTTCCTTTTCCAGTATTTTTACTGCCTGCTCTCCATCATAAGCACAAAGGACATGATACCCTTCATTCTCCAAATAGATCTGTATCGCCTCTACAATTTCTTTATCATCATCACAAACTAATATATTTAACTGTTCCATGACCCCTCCTTTTATTTCCAATAGCACACCGGCTTCACCTCCCCATCATAACATAAAAAAGATGTATTCCACTATAAAAAGTAAAACACATCTTTTTTAAAAACAAAGCTTGATTTTTATTAAGAGTTTTTTAAGATTCCTTCCTCAGTCCTACTCCTAAAAAGAGACAAACATCGGTGTATAGCGAATGCCATCCGTGGTAATTTCCTCGCCTAAATCCATAAAACCAAGTTTATGGTAGAAGCCTGTCGCATAGGGAGAAGCGTTAACCGTCATCTCATGAATGCCCATTTCCGTCTTCGCATACAGAAATAACCTTTTTAACAAGGCACTCGCAACCCCCTGATGGTGGTACTCCTGATCCACAAAAAGCAACGAAATATGACTTTTGCTGCGGACACCAAGAATCCCGATCATCGTACGGCCTTCAAATGCACCAAACGCCTGATACTGCCCCTTTATGAACATCCTTTTCAGGGTTGGATCCTTTATAAAGTCATTAAAATTTTGTATCCCCTCCGGCGAATATTCCGGCGCCTCAAATAACAAAAACGTGTCCCAGGCAAGCTGTATCGCATCTGCCCATTCATCACGATAAAGCGGACGAATTTCATACACGGACTTTTTCATATTATTATTTATTGAACCCCCTATTTACTTTGAGAATAAACTGCCAAAAAAGCTTTTGATAGAATCCCCAATCCCCTTAAAGAAATTACCGACTGCATTGGAAATAATCTTTCCGATCCCCAGATCATTTAGATCAACATTGTCAATATTAAAGGTTCCGGCATCTATCTGTGCTTTATATTTTGCATAAATGTCGTCTGCCTGCTCCGCAAGTACATTAAAGTCAATGCCCATCGCTTTAATTTTCATCATCAAATCAACGATCTTCTGGATTTCTTCTTCGCTCAGGCTAATATTTTTATCCTTCATACCCTGCCTAATAACCGCTTCAATCTCCTCTTTGGTATCCAGATCATTCGCAGCAATCTGTGCTTTAATGTATGAAATCAGCTCCTCTGCTTCGCTGGTATCACCGACAGTCTCGGACAGCTCACCCGTGGCTACAAGCTCATTCAATGCGGTATCCAGCGCTGTTTCAGAAACTGCCGTGCCGGACATCTGTTCATATGCCTTCAAAGCGCCAATCAGACCCGCCGTGCCGGAAATCTGCGTAGGGCCGACGACCATGATATCGGCATCCTCCACGCCGGCTGTAATCAGCGCATTCCGATACATATTTGTCGTGCAGTAATTGATATTTTTCGTCGTAACAACAACACCGTGTCCCGATTCCATAGGCCGCACGAGCACTGAAGACAGAGATTTTGTTCCGATGACACCTGCGCTGATATATTGACCGAGATGGCTGTGCTCTTCTGTATTTGTTACATAGACAACATTGTAATTTCCAAGATCCGCAACGGAAATTCCCATTAGGCCAAGCACCGTGGCAAGCTGGTCTTGTGTCAAGTCCGAACCGAGCGCCAGATAGGACTTGTTTGGCGTCACTGTGACCACAGAATCCGTCACCTGCGTTGTTGCTTCCGCAGTGTTATCGGATACGGTTCCATTTCCTGCCTCGTCAAAGGTAATTGTCTGACTTGCGGATACTGCCAACGTCATTCCGAATGCCATAGATAATGTCAATAGTAAACCTGCTAATTTCTTCATCTTTATTCCTCCTAATTCTTATGCTCCCCATCACATCTATTCTGTCTTCTCGTTATGAGCCTTCAAAAACGCGTAGATGTCCTCATATACTTCTTTTTTATTTTTCTCATTTAGTATCTCATGTCTGCCGTCCTCATAAAATTTCAGAGTCACGCAGGTCATACCCGCCTTCTCAAATTGGCGGTAGGCTCTTTTTACGCCCTCCGTATAGCCGCCCACCGGATCCTGCCCGCCCGACAAAAACAGAACCGGCAAATCCTTTGGCATATTTGCAAGATACTTCTTTTTGTTCAAATTGTCAACACTTTGTACTAAAGTTAAGAATCCATTTACTGTAAACAGAAAACCGCAGGCTTCATCACCAACGTATTTATCTACAATTTTTTCATCTGTACTGAGCCAGTCAAATTCGGTTCTTTTATTTTCGATCCTGGCGTTCGGCTTGCCGTTTACAAGCTTATCCGCCTTCTCAGAGCGGTATTTCCAACCCTTTAACAGTCCAATGATATGCAGGGCTGCTTTTCCGGGAATTGTTTTTATAGGAGGATGGGAAGCCGTACCGCTTAAAATCACCCCATCAATACCTTTTCCATATTTAAAAAGGTAGTTTCTCAGCAGCAGGGAACCCATACTATGCCCTAAAATATAATACGGTTTTCCGGGATTCTCTTCCTGTGTGATCTTTTTCAGCCGGTGAATATCCCGTACAACAATTGTTACCGCATCTTTTTTACAAAAGTATCCGTATTCCTCTTTGTTATTTATCGATTTTCCATGACCAAGATGGTCATTTCCAACTACAAGTATTCCTTTTTGTGCTAAGTAGTTTGCAAAATCTTCATAACGTTCTATGTACTCCGCCATTCCGTGCACAATCTGAACGACACACGAAATATCCTTTGTTTCCGGTATCCACTTTGCGGCATGTATTTTATGAATACCATCTCTGGAGTCGTAATAAAAGTCTTCTTTCTGAATCATTTGTCTAGCCCCCTTCCACATGGTTTTACTTTTCTCTGCACTTCATTTCGCTTCGGTAAGATATAATATCTAGTAATATTATATCATAGCCCTCAATAATTTTCCGATCTTTCTTTATTTATACATTTTTATAACAACTTAACGGTGTTTTGTTTAACAACCATCTGTATTTATCCCTAATAAATTTCAATTGGTACAATGAAAAAGGTACTAATTTAGGTGCTTATTTGAACATTTGTCACTTTATGGGAGGTCTTGAAATGAATAATCTGAAATTACTGCGGGAATCAAGGGGGTTGAGTCAGCAAAAGCTTGCTGAGAAGTTCAATCTGAGCCAGCAATCCATATATAAATATGAAAATCAGCTTGCCGAACCGGATTTAACGACACTGATGCAGTTTGCTGAATTTTTTCATACTTCCGTTGACTATCTGATCGGATATACCTCGGATGATAAGCCTTATTCCAACCCTTCTCTTATGGAAAAGGTACTGCCTCCCCATGAGGCGCACCATCTTGTCATGTACCGGAACCTGTCTAGTGATACGCAAAAGCATCTTGACAGCATCCTTGATAATATTGTGCCCGATCAAGACTATATTACCAAATTTAAATAAACGTTACTTCCCCCATTACTTGAAACAAAGTACACAAATCTAGCATTAATGGGAGATTTGTGTACTTTTTATTTATCAAGACTTATCCATTATGTTTACATCTTTTATCAGCAAATCTCCGCGCCGGCAGGCATCGGTCTTTCCGGCGTCATCAGGGCGATATTTCCATCCGCATCCCCGGCGCTCAGCAGCATTCCCTCCGACACCAGTCCCGCCAGTGTGGCCGGCTTTAAATTCACAAGTACCATGACCTTTTTCCCCGGCATTTCTTCGGCTTTATAAGATTGCTTGATTCCCGATACGATCTGTTTTACCTCATTGCCGACCCGGACCTTGAAGCAAAGAAGCTTCTTGGACTTTGCCACCTCCTCGCAGGAGATAATTTCTCCTACCTGAAACTGCAGCTTGGAAAAATCATCATACGTGATTTCCGGCTTCGCTTCTATTATAATTCCCGCATCCTGTACATTTTCCTCTGCTTTTGAGGCCTCTTTTTCTGCCTCGGTCGCCTGCTTTGCGGCCACCTTTTCCAACACTTCCTTCATATCCAAACGCGCGAACAGGATTTCGGGCTTTTCGGTCACCCTTGTGCCCGATTCATAAATGCCGTATTCGGAGAGTAGCTCATAATCGCGCTCTGTCCCTCTTAGCTGCGTCAAAATCCGCTCCGCTGTCTCAGGCATAAATGCCGCTAACAGGTTTGCCCCGACACAAATACTTTCGACAAGATTGTAAAGAACCTCTAAAAGGCGGTCTTTTTTTGCCTCATCCTTTGCAAGCACCCATGGCTCCGTTTCATCGATATATTTATTGCAGCGCTTGAACAGCACAAAAAGCTCTGTTAGGGCATCGGCTACGCGAAGCTGCTCCATCTTTTCTTCCACCTTCACCTTCGTTCCCGTTACAACTGCGATCAACTCCTCGTCAACAGGCTCGACGGCGCCTGTCCTTGTGACGATGCCGTCAAAATATTTGTTGCTCATCGAAATCGTTCTATTCACAAGATTGCCGAGCGTATTGGCCAGATCCGAATTGATGCGCTCCACCAGAAGCTCCCATGAAATCACGCCATCATTTTCAAATGGCATCTCATGCAGCACAAAATAACGCACTGCATCCACCCCAAACATTTCCACAAGATCGTCCGCATAAATGACATTTCCTTTGGACTTGCTCATCTTTCCGTCGCCCTGCAGCAGCCATGGATGGCCGAATACCTGCTTTGGAAGCGGCTCTCCAAGTGCCATCAGAATGATCGGCCAGTAGATCGTATGAAAACGCACGATATCCTTTCCGATCAAGTGCAGATCTGCCGGCCACAGCTTTCTATACTGCTCCGTGGAATTGCCATCCGCATCGTAACCGATTCCCGTAATATAGTTGGATAACGCATCGATCCATACATAGATCACATGCTTATCGTCAAAATCGACCGGAATGCCCCATTTAAAAGAGGTTCTGGAAACGCATAAATCCTGCAGCCCCGGAAGCAGAAAATTGTTCATCATTTCATTTTTTCTCGATACCGGCTGAATAAACTCCGGGTGTCTGTGAATGTGCTCGATCAGCCCATCGGCATACTTGCTCAGCCTTAAGAAATATGCCTCCTCCTTGGCTGGAGCGACCTCGCGCCCGCAGTCCGGACATTTCCCGTCCACAAGCTGCGATTCCGTCCAAAACGATTCACACGGCGTACAATACATTCCTTCATAGGCACTTTTATAAATATCACCCTGATCGTACAGCTTTTTGAAGATTTTCTGGATCTGTCTCTCGTGATCCGCGTCCGTTGTGCGGATAAACTTGTCGTAAGACGTGTTCATCAAATCCCAAAGACCCTTCACAACGCCCGAAACATTGTCTACATATTCCTTTGGTGAGATGCCTGCCTCCTGCGCCTTGATCTCGATTTTCTGTCCATGCTCGTCCGTTCCCGTCTGGAAAAACACGTCATATCCCTGCTGCCGCTTAAACCTCGCAATGCTGTCCGCCAGCACGATTTCATAGCTATTGCCGATATGCGGCTTCCCAGACGTGTAAGCGATCGCTGTCGTCATATAAAATTTTTTCTTTTCCATTCTGTTTCTCCTTCTTATAGATAAAGTAAATAAGTCCGCTTATATTCCCTTTTTGGGGCTTTTGCACTCCGTGCGCCGAGCACAGACTTTCGCCCGTTACACACAAAAACCCGCCTTCTCATATGAGAAGACGGGTGTATCATCCGTGGTACCACTTCTGTTCGTCCGCCTGAAAGCGAACCTCATTTTCCGCTATAACAGGCGGACCTGTTGCAGCCTTACCGCATAACAGAATCACATACTCTGTCCGGCCGGCTCGGTGCACTGCTCAAAAGCCATGTTCAGCAACAATTCCCGCATCCCTCTCAGCACTCGCCGTTTCAGGCGGGGGATTTCTCTGTAACATTCCTTGTCTGCTTACTTTCTTTCTCACTGCGTTTACAAAAAAGATTATACTCAGACTAACATTTATCTATTTCCCTGTCAAGGCATTCCGTCATTACTGTTTCTTTTCCTGCCTCCAACAAAAGAGCTCTTCTCTTTGTATTCCACTTGGACTTCCTGCCCTGTTTGACTTAGGATTACCGCTTCTGATAATTTACCCTTTTCCCAGCTAACCGACAGTTCGATCCCGTTGCGGGCTTTGATCCCGGATATTGCTCCGGTTTCCCATAAAACTCATATACCTCCATAAAGGATTGTGCTCCTCTTGTCGAAGGATGCATCACCATAAGGTTCTGACATAGCAGGTTTTTCTGCATACTGAGCAAATTCTCATACGCCATCTGCGCATCCTTGAGCCTCGCACTGTAAAGCAGCAGCAAGGATCTGGCCCAGCCGGTATTTTCCCGTTTCCGAGCGGAAAGGCTTCCTGCCACCTGCCGGCTTGTTTTTTGCTCCAAAGAAGATTGTTCATTGTATCCCTCCAACGATTGATTGCCTCTGATGGTTATAGTATAATACAACGACTTTAAAAAGGAATGGCACTTAGTCAGAATGAATATGGACAATTTTCACTTTTCCTGCTTCTTAACAAAACGGTCTTCGCCTCGTGAGAAAAATCAATCAAAAAACCCGCGATGATATCATATGGCAGCATATTAATATCATGCGGGTTTTTAGTATGGAAAAAATCTTTTCTATCAGTTACATGCCTCTTGGAATTTCTTCCAGATTTCGCTGTGAAGATCTTCTGCCTCCTGGCTGACATTCTGGATGATTTCTCCTTTGCCTACGTCGTCAGGAAGCGTGATCATCGGCTTCATCTCTTCTGAAATAAATTCCTCAGCTGCTTTATTTGTGCAGTAATAGCCCAAATATTCCGCGCATTTTGCGCCGTTTTCCGGCTGCAGGATGTAGTCAAGAAATGCGTGTGCCGCTGCCGCGTTCGGCGCTTGGGACGGTATAAAACCAGCCATAATACCAAAGCCAAGACCTTCCTTTGGATAAGCGACCGATAATTCGGGTCTTGCCATCAAAGCCTGTGTTACCTGCGAGGTATAAAGCAACGCGGCCGAAGCCTCACCGCTGACAATATAATCCTGCGTATTGCTGTCACTGATTAAACGGATATTTGGCGCAAGCTCTACCAGCCTTTCACCTGCCTTACTGATCGTATCCAGATCCTCCGTATTAAAAGACTCTCCCATTGTTTTTAACGTAATACCGTCAATCACTCTGTAATTCCCGACAATTGCAAGATTGTTTTCAAGCTTTTCATTCCAGAGATCTTCATAGCTTGTAATTTCAAAGCCCGTCGCTTCCTTATCATACACAATTAATGGAATTCCGGCACCCACAGGTATCGTATATTCATCCGACAGATCATAAAAGTACCCCTGGTAAATCGGGTTGACGTTGCTGAAATTCGATATCTGATTTTTATCAAGCTTCTGTGCAAGACCCTCCTGAATCACAAGCTCAATGATATAATCATCCGCAATGACGAGGTCATAATCCCCGCCCTTTGTTTCTTCCAGCTTCGCCAGCATATCCTCATCATAATCAAAATTCGAATAATTGATCTTGACACCGGTTTCTGCTTCAAAATTATCCAATACTTCCTGCGGAAACATGCCGTCCCATGTATACAGGTTTAATTCTCCGGACAGGCCGCCCTCCTGCGCAGGCTTGCTGCCGCATCCGATCAGCATTGCGCTCATCAATGCCATAGATAAAACGACTGTCAACCATTTTTTCATCTTCATATCCTCCTCGTTTTAAAATTTAATCTTTTCTTTTCCCGACTGCATCCGCGATAACAATCAACATAACGGTCACGACTAAAATGACAGTCGCAAGCGCATTAATTTCGGGAGTCACTCCGGTTTTCAGTTTTGTATAAACCTTTACCGGCAGCAGACTGACCTTTGGCCCTGTTGTAAAAATGCTGATTACAACGTCATCAAACGACATCGCAAACGCAAGCACGGTACCGGACAAAATCGCCGGCATAATCAGGGGCAAAATAATATCAAAAAATGCCCGCGGCTGGGATGCTCCGAGATCCCTCGCGGCCTCCTCCAGGCTTTTGTCCATCCCGATAAGCCGGGAGCTTACCATAATAAAAATATATGGAATGCAAAACGCCGTATGCGCGATAATCAATGTAACCATTCCAAACGGAATTCCCATAAAAGAAAATACAGCAAGAAAAACCATTCCGAGAATAATTTCCGGAATCATAATCGGCAGCGTAGACAAATAAGAAATTGTATCATTCCAACTTAATGTTGTCTTATGCATACCAAACGCACCGAGCGTCCCTATGATAATTGCCAAAATACAACTGACAGCGGCAAGAAAAATACTGTTCAACAAAGCCTGCAGCAAATCGCCGTTTGAAAACAACTGCCTATACCACTTGAGGCTAAAGCCGCCCCAAATGGAAGATATTTTCGATTCATTAAAGGAATATACTACGGTTACCGCAATCGGAATATACATGAAAATAAGTAAAATTGCAAGATAAACTTGCGGAAGTATATTTTTTCTCCTTTTTTTCATACGAGTCCCTCCAATTGCTTTGTATGGAAGAGCTTCCTGTAGATCCCGATCAGGATAGACGTAAGAACCATCAATACAACCGCCAATGCCGCAGCAAACGGCAGATTTCTACCCTTTGTAAGCTGCTCCTGAATTACACTGCCCACAAGCACAATCTTATTGCCGCCCAAAATATCCGCAATAAAGAACAAGCCCATTGACGGAATAAACGTCAAAATGATACCGGAAAATAAGCCCGGCATTGTCAGTGGCAGGGTAATCGTCCAAAACGCTTTTGTGCCGCTAGCCCCCATATCTCTCGCCGCCTCGACAAGCGACCAGTCCATTTTTTCCACACTTGAAAAAATAGAAAAAATCATCATCGGCAGCAGCGCATAAATCATTCCTACTACGACCGCCGGATACGAATAAAGTAACTTTAAAGGCTCCTCTATAATATGCAACTTCATAAGAAGCATATCCAGCACACCATTGCTTCTGAAAATGATAATCCAGCCATAAAGCCGGATCAGTGAGCTGGTCCAAAATGGAATCATAAGCAGCATCGAAACTCTCTTCTTCCAGACGTCAGACAGCTTTCCCATATAATAGCCGAACGGATACCCCAGTAAAATTATACAGGCTGTCGATATAAATGCCAGCTTCAGTGAAGAAATAAACGTATTCAGATAAAGCGATTCTGTTATTCTTTTATAATTATTAAAAGTAAATTCTGTTACGAAGCCCCATACCTCCGCACGCGTCATAAAGCTTAAAACGATCATATAAATCAGTGGAAATATCACGAACATGATTGTAAACGCGTAGATGGGAAGCAACGAAACAACCATCCATTTCTTTGTTTTCATTCGTTTCCCCTGCTATCCTATTTTTAATTTTGAATTCTCAATAAATTGTCTGACAAACTCCGTCGCCGGTTTTTCAAAAATTTCCTCCGGCGTGCCAATCTGTTCAATCCGGCCTTCATTCATAACTACAATACGGTCGGAAAGAAAGGACGCCTCTTCCTGATCATGCGTAATATAAATGAAAGTCATGCCAAGCTTTTTCTGCAGGTGCTTTAGCTCCTCTTGCATCTGCCGTCTGAGCTGCAAATCCAGCGCCCCTAACGGCTCATCCAGCAAAAGCAGCTTCGGCCGGTTGATAATCGCCCGCGCAATCGCAACTCTCTGTTTTTGTCCGCCGGAAAGCTCTTGTGTTTTCCGCTTTTCATAGCCTGTCAGCTGAACCATTTCCAAGACATCCTTCACGCGTTTTTTTATTTCCGTCCGGGGCGTTTTTTTCAATTTTAATCCGTAGCCTACATTTGCCTCGACCGTCATATGGGGAAATAGCGCATAGCTTTGAAATACGGTATTCACCTCGCGTTTATTTGGTTCCAGCGCCGTAACATCCTGTCCGCAAAGAAGAACCTGTCCTTCATCCAACTCTTCCAACCCTGCGATGATTCGTATCGTCGTTGTTTTTCCGCAGCCGGAGGATCCTAAAATTGTAATAAACTCTCCTTCCTCCACATACAGGTCAATTCCTTTCAGCACTTCGACAGCGCCAAAGTCCTTCTTTATATTTTTTAATTCCAATATCGGAGTCATTATTGTTCGCCTCTCTGATTCCTACCAATCCAATAGTCTTTACCATCTTAGCATAAAATTACCTGTTCTTCTAATTAAATATTTATTTCAGGTGTTTATAGAATCTTTAGAAAGAAGAATTCTACATGATACTTGCCAAAATGGTAGAGACCGTAATTCCACTTAAGGTGGCGAGCAGAGCTCCTGCGAGTGTCCATCTTGTTTTTGTAACCTTGGCAACCATAAAGTAAACGGACATCGTATAAAAAATTGTTTCTGTACAACTCATGGCTATGGAGGCGGTCAGTCCAATCAGGGAGTCCGTTCCATATTTTTTGAATAGATCCAATATCAGACCTGTTGCCGCAGAGGCGGAAAACATGCGGACAATGACTAGCGGAACAAGTTCTGATGGAAAATGCAGAAACTTTGTAAGAAATGAAATTTTTTCGCTTAAAAAATCTAAAAAGCCGGAGGCGCGCAGCGTGGCAATGCCTAACATCAATCCGATCAGCGTTGGAACGATTTTTACGACTGTCTGCAGGCCGTCCTTTGCACCTCTCACAAAATCATCATAGACCTGTTTTTTCTGCAGGGTCGCATAACCTACGATCACAAAGAAAACCAACGGGATCAGGATGTTTGAGAAAAAGGTTAAATAATCTGCCATCGCCTAGCTCCTTTGATTCATAATTTTACAAAAAAAGATCGCAATGACCGTACTGAACAGCGTTGCCAATATTCCCGGACCTATAATCGCGCTCGGATTGACGCTGCCGTATTGGCTCCGGTAAGCGATAATATTAACCGGAAGCAGTTGAAGCGAGGAGATATTTAATACTAAAAAGGTACACATTTCATTGCTCGCAACCGTCCGATTTTGGCTGCCGCGTTCCTCCTCAAGCTGAGACAGCGCCTCCATCGCCTTTAACCCCGCCGGTGTCGCCGCCCAGCCAAGGCCCAAAATATTCGCAATGATATTCGTAGCGATATATTCCCTGCTTTTGTGCCCCTTTGGAATATGTGGAAACAGGAAACGGATAAAGTGATCCAGCCGTCGGATCATAGCGTCGATCATCCCGGCCTCCTTTGCTACCTCCATCAAACCCGTCCACAGCGATACGACTCCCAGCATCGTAATGCATAAATTAATTGCTTCTTTTCCGGAATCTATCATTGTATTTCCCATTGTGTGGATTGTGCCGGTCAATGCGCCATAAAGGATCCCGATTAATATCATAAAAGCCCATATATAGTTTAGCATAATTCTTCCCTATTTTTTGATTCTTACAAGTATTCTATTAAAATAATATCCTTTTAATGCCTGCCATTTTTATCCTTTTCGTCTTAATATTTTATTTTTTTTAATTTTTCTATTGATTTTCCAAAAATTAACTGATACAATAAAACATGTAAAAATTTATTTTTTAAACACAGGAGGATTTTTAAATGACAGACACAGGTGTAGTAAGAAAGCTCGACGAGCTCGGTAGGATAACCTTACCGATGGAGCTGCGGAAAAATCTCGGCATTACTGACAGGGATCCATTGCATATTTATGTGGATAATCAGAAGATCGTTCTCGAAAAGTATGCGCCTTGCGATGTTTTTACAGGCGAAAGAGACGACCTAGTTGAGTATCATGGTAAAAAAGTTTCCAAAAAATCCATTAAAGCATTGGCTTCTCTTGCCGGATTAAAGGTTACAAAATAGGCCAGGTTTTATAAAAAATGCGGTGTAACGATAACACCGCGTTTTTTATTTTGTCAGCAGATTCTGATATACCTCCCGCTTTGTGATTCCCCTATCCTTTGCAACGAGCCTCATGCTTTCTTTTCTGTCCATTCCCATTCCCTCATATAAAGACATATGTTCTTTAATCGGCATGGACAGCCAATCCCTCTGCTCCTGCTCTTTTTTATCCTGTCTGTTTTTTCCGTTTATAACAAGAACAAATTCCCCCCGTGGCTCTGTTTCTTCATAATTGGACACCGCCCCTGAAAGCGTCGTCCGGCAAACGTCCTCATAGCGCTTTGTAAGCTCCCTGCACAATATAATCTCCCTGTCTCCAAGCAAGTCAAGCAGCTCACGCAGTGTTTTTACCAGATGGTGCGGTGCCTCATAAAGAATAATCGTACGCGTTTCCCCCGAAAGCTCCGATAGAATTTCTCTTCTTTCCTTTTTATCCGCAGGTAAAAAACCTTCAAAACAAAACCGTCTCGCAGGCAGCCCAGACAACGTCAGGGCAGTGATGCATGCGCAGGCTCCGGGAAGCGAGGTCACGGTAACGCCCGCCTCGCTACACATCCTAACGAGCACCTCTCCGGGGTCAGAGATGGCCGGTGTTCCTGCATCGGTGATCAAAGCCACTTTCTTTCCTTCCTGCATCTGTCTGATCAAATCTGCCGCCTTATCATATTTATTGTACTCATGATAGCTCGTCATTGGTGTCTTAATCTCAAAATGATTCAATAACTTAATACTGTTTCGCGTATCCTCCGCAGCGATCAAGTCAACGTTTTTTAGTATGTTAAGCACGCGGAATGTCATATCTTCCAAATTTCCGATCGGCGTCGCACATAAATACAACATTCCCTGTTCTTTCTTTTCCGGCATTCCCTTTTCCTCCCTCCGGCAGACTTTTCATGCATATCTTTTATTTCCATTTCCCGTGTTAATATCCATATACCTCATAAATTTCATCCGTATACTTTCCCGGCGAATCATATACAATCAATGGCTTCTCCACAGTAATTCGCGACTTTCCGCCGCGCAGCGCCTCTATTAAAATCATATTTGGTTCTTTATCCGCATACGGATAAACCATTCTCATTCTTTTGGGCTCTAAATGATAGTTTGTCAGCACCGCAAAAATTTCCACAAGCCGGAACGGACGGTGCACCATATAAAATCTTCCGTTTGGCTTTAGCAGACGGCTTCCCTCCCTGACAACATCCTCCAGCGTACAGCAGATTTCATGACGCGCAATTGCCTTTGGTTCATTTGGGTTTGTCAATCCATGGCTTTCTATCATATAGGGCGGGTTCGTCGTAATGACATCAAAAGAAGCAGCACGAAATAACTGCTCTGCTTCCTTAATATCCCCCGTTATAATATCGATCTTATCCAAAAGCCCGTTTAGAGCAACACTCCTAAGTGCCATATCCGCACTTTCGGCCTGTATTTCAAGACCTGTAAAATGCTTTCCCTCTGTCTTTGCCTCCAGTAAAATAGGAATAATCCCCGTCCCGGTTCCGATGTCTAAAACCGTCTCCCCTTCCCTTACCTTCGCAAAGCCGGACAGCAAAACCGCATCCATACCAAAGCAAAATTTCTTTTCATTCTGGATGATCTGATAGCCGTTTCGATGCAACTCATCCAGCCGCTCGTTTTCCTTCAGCTTAATTGTCGTCAAGTTTTGACTTTCCATCCTGTTTCTCCAAACGCTCCAACACTTTCAGATCTTCATCGGCAATTTTTGAAGACTCCTTCTTATGCCTTGGTTTAAACCTTAACTGTGTTACCTTATACTCTTTGATTTCTTTCTCATCCCCTACATCAACGATAACCTTAACAAGCTGTCTTAAGACATTCACGCTGGAAACTTCGCCTTTGAGTCCGTCCTCCGTCGTCACAAAATCTCCCGTATTTGGAAGCTTTCTGTTCAACTCCTCATAAGTTTCTTCCTCATTTTTCAGACAGCACATGAGTCTGCCGCAAATACCGGATATTTTTGTAGGATTTAAAGACAAGTTTTGTTCCTTCGCCATTTTGATTGATACCGGCACGAAATCCGATAAATACGTGTGGCAACATAATGCCCTGCCGCAAATGCCCATTCCGCCGAGGATTTTTGTTTCATCCCGCACGCCAATCTGGCGAAGCTCAATTCTCGTTTTAAATACTGCGGCCAAGTCCTTGACCAGTTCCCTAAAATCGATACGCCCGTCTGCCGTAAAATAAAACAGCACCTTGTTATTGTCAAACGTGTATTCCGCATCAATCAATTTCATTTCCAGATTATGCTTCTGTATTTTCTCAAGGCATATTTTAAACGCATCTTTTTCTTTTTCCCTGTTTCTTTGCTCTATCCTGTTGTCCTCTTCCGTGGCTTTCCTGATCACAGGCTTTAACGGCTGGAAGACCTTTTCATTCTCCACCTCTGTCGGCGGCATGACAACCGTGCCGTATTCCACGCCCCGCGCTGTCTCTACAATCACGTGGTCTCCTCTTTTAATCTCCATATGCTTCGGGTCAAAGTAATAAACCTTCCCCGCCGTTCTAAATCTGATCCCTATCACTTTAATCATTCTAATTCTCCTTTATTGTCAGCATAAGCAGTTCCATCGCCAGGTCAAAATTAACGTTGGCGTTTAGCCTTATCTTTGTTTTTTCAATTGCCTTGATAATAATTTCAATTCCTTCATAGGCGCTTTGGCTTGCGCGTTCCTTAATAAATTTAACCTCTTCTTTAAATACAAGATCGTTTAAATCATTTGTCGCTTTAAACAGCAGCACATCCCGATACCAGATTATCATAATATCTAAATAATCGTCGATGCTCATCTTGTACTCGTTGATCTTCTTGATAGCCTGTAAAAATTCTCCGATATCCATCTCATGAATGTATTTTAAAACCGTAATGGCTTCCCGCTTGATATTCTCAAAGTCCTCACTTGTTGCCAGACTTTTGGCTTTTCCGATATTTCCTCTTGCAAAGGCCACGCAGATATCAGCCTGATAATCCGGAACATGCAGCGTCTCCATCAAATATTTGCGCACCGTTTTATCCTCTACGGGACGCATGTTCAATACGGTGCATCTGGAAACGATCGTCTCAAGCAGCAGGGAACTGTTGCTTGTTAAAATCATGATTACGACATAGGCCGGCGGCTCTTCCAGCGTTTTAAGCAAAGCATTCTGCGCCTGCACCGACATTTTTTCGCCGTCATTGATCATATATATTTTCCATTTACTGCTGTAGGGCTTGATCATCACGTCATTAACAATCTGCCCTCTGACATCCTCAACGCCGATCGTATTTGGTTTTTCATGTATCAGCGTAATGATATCCGGCTGATTTTTCGTAAGCGCCTGCCTGCAGGAATGGCATTCCATACATGGCTCTATCTCTCCCTTTTCACATTGCAGCGCCATCGCAAATGTATTCGCAACAAATTCCTTTCCGACGCCCTTTTCACCGCTGATCACATAGGCGTGGGAAATCTTGTTTGTTGAAATAGCTTTCTGTAAATGCTCCTTTATATGCCCTTGTCCAATAATACTTTCAAACGTTGCCATAAAAGTGATTCCTTTCTGTCTGTCTCCCTGCAGGGATGCGAACAGTTATGTGAGAATATCCAAAAGGAGACCTCTGATTTCTCCGATCTTACTGAGAATCGAGAGGTTATCCTTCTCATCCTTCATCAGCTCTGCCGCCAACTCGTCCAAGTTCTCATCGATGAGGCGGATAATTCCGTATACTCTGTGGCGCCCCCTTCTATCCAAAAAGTTTTCCCTCGAAAATCTATGGGAGCGGTTTACGATTTCATTTAAAAAGTCTTTTACAAGGCTTCTGTATCGCTTCATATCCTTGACATCCATATGTTTTGATATTTTTTTGCCCTGCATCGTAATATCTTCAAATAAAAGAGTCAACCTTTCCTGCAGTCCCGCTTCTTCAATATGGCTCATCAACGTAAAACGAAATGCATCATCCGTTTTCTGCGTCTGTTGTGTCTGTTCGGCAGGAGCGGCCGCCGGCGTCGTCTGATTAATTTTAATATCCATGAGCCATCCCTTCTTTTGTACGGCCGGATGTTATAATTCTATCCTGGCAGCCCTTGATCCTTTAAAATAAACTGTTCAATTTCCGCAATGCAGCTTTCCAGATTGTCATTGATAAAGCGTTTCCCGATTCCGGCTGCCTGAATTTTCTCTTCCGAAAAATCTGCGGCATCTGCCAAAAACCTTCTGCACAGTTCGATATATTTTTGGTTCTCCGGCATTTTCTCCCGATCAAGCGCCCGCTGCAAACGGATGCCGTCATCCACCTCAATATAAAGCGGGATGACCTGATCCGGACCAAAATACTGCCTTGTTGATAAATAGGATTGAAGCACACCGATGATCAGATAACTCTGCTTTTCTAAATCAATCCAGTCGTCATTGACCGTAAAATAACGCCAAATGCCATATATTGTATCATACGCTCTGTCCTCAATAACGCTTCCTGCTTCTTTTAATCGATGAAACTCCGCCTCAGTCACAAAATGATAAGTCTTTTGATCCTGCTCACCGTCCCGAATCGGCCTTGTTGTGTACATCATGATACTGCTCAGCCGCAGGTTCTCGTTTTCTAATATTCTTTTATAGACGGTGTCCTTTCCTGTAGAGCTTTTCCCAAGGATATAATAGATTTTTCCCATATGACCTTTATTTCCTTTTCCCCTTTTGACCAAAGCCCGCAAATACGCAGTCCCATGTCCGAATATTTCAAAAGCTGTTTTACAAACGCTTCTGTGATTTCTTCTCCCGGCACAATCAGCGGAATCCCCGGCGGATAGAGAAAAATAAATTCTGCAGCCGTCTTTCCAATACTGTCCGCGAGCCGCACCGCCTTTTTCGGCTGATTTACGGCTTCATGAGCACTCATGAGAACCCGGTTATTAAAAAATAAAAGCTGTGAATTTTCCTTTGGTTCTTTTGAGCCAAGGCTTTTGTCTATTTCAAATAATGCAGATAACAGCCGTATAAAACCTTCCTTGGTATCCATGATTGTCATAATCATTAAACAATAATTGCCCGCCGCCATTTCCGCCTGTAAATGATAGCTTTTAAGCAGCTGCCGGTAAAGCTCCTTACCTGAAATATCGGTTTTTTTTGTGGAAATAATGAGCTTTCCTTTATCAATCGCAAAGATTCCGTCGGTTTCGGCAGCGCGCTCCTTTGTCACAAGCTCCAGATGTTTGAGTCCGCTCGCCTTATGATAAAAATCATGCAGACGATCTTCAAAAATTTGAAACCGCTTTTCTCCCTCTTTTTCTAAAATCGCCATGCATTGGTCGATTCCCGCCATCAACAGATAAGACGGGCTGCTGCTTTGGAAAATAGCGAGATAGCTTTTTAAACGCTCCCGATCCACCAGCCTGCCGTTCACATGCAGCAATGCTGTCTGGGTAAAGGCTGGCAAGGTTTTATGAATGCTGTGTATCACGAGATCGGCGCCACACTGAACGGAGCTTTTTGGAAATCCGCTCGAAAATCCAAAATGTGCGCCATGCGCTTCATCGACAATAAGCGGTAGCTTATATTTGTGCACAACCGCGGCAATTCCTTCTACATCCGAAACGATCCCATCATAGCTTGGTGACGTAATCACTACCGCCTTAACCGCTGCGTTTTCGCTTAACTGTTCTTCCACCTGCTCCGGCGTAACGCCGCCGCATAAATCATAGGCCGCAAATACCTTAGGATACAGGTAGACGAGCTTTAATTCCTGTAACAGCGCCGCATTGTAAACCGCCTTATGGCAATTCCGGCTCATCAACAGCGTATCACCCTTTTTGGCAACTGCCAATATTGCCGCTAATATTCCGCACGTGCTGCCGTTTATAAGAAAATGTGTCTCTTCCGAGCGATACAGGCGTGCCGCCCGCTGCTTTGCGGCTCTGATGATCCCCTGTGCTTCGTGCAAATCATCAAACCCCTCTATTTCCGTAATATCCATTCTAAAAGCTTCCGGAAGAAATCCTCCTGTCATCTGCCTCTTATGTCCCGGCATATGATAGGGATAGTAATCACTGCAGCTGTATTCCTCCAATTTTTCGTATAGCTGTTCCATCCCTGTTCCCTCTGCCTTGACCATCGTTTTCCGTCTTCGAGTCACGACCTCCTGTTTCTGTGAATATGGAGCGTTTCCAGAAGCGAACAGTAAGTATCCGCAACATTGACGATCCATGCCTCCCTGCATGCCGGCGGCACCACCGTTAAGGGCCACATATGCTTTTTAATGATTTCTCTCTCGTAATTTGTTATCTTATAATCTCTGATCGCATTCCGCAACGCGATATTCGGATGGCGAAAGCCGTGCCAGTTATTTTTCTCATGTGGCAGATGCCAATCATATAAAAAATAATCATGCAGCAGAGCCCCCCGGATCAGATCCCTCTTTTGATACCTAATCCGAAGAAATTCTGCCAGCTTAAGACTCGCATTCGCTACACTGATGCAATGCTGTTTAACCGTAATATTTCCGTGCTGGATAAAATTATCCTGACTCTGGAATTTTTCGGATTCTAAAATATCATTTCCATATTTAAAAATCAAGGTATCGTGCGTTTTTCTGAGTCTCACTTTTATTCCTTCTACTCTTCTACTTTTTGCATGCAATTTTCATCCAGCGTATTTTTATATTTTTCAATCAAATACTCGTATTTTCCCATATTCATATCAATAATCGCCTGCAAACGTTTTTGATCCCAAATGTCACCTCGCGTGATCAGCTTGATCACCTCGTAATATTGATGAAGGTTTTCATTTTCTATTACATTTTCTCCATAGAGCACCGTGTCGCTATAGCCTGCGGGGGCTTCCCGCCACATATGCCCGATCCGCCAGTTTTCCTCACGAACTGCCGGTAGCTTTGATAAAAACGGATCGCCGAGCGCATACAGATCATTCAGATACATATCGGAATTATAATAAATCGAAATACCCGGCACCATCTTCAAAATACCACTCCGGTAACCCGCTTCCCTATATTCATCAATGCCCTGCTCATTCCATGCGTCCCTAAGAACCATTTTCCCATTCTTAAAATAGGAAAGCGTATTGTTAAACAGACTTGTAAATCTGAAATATCCGGCGCGTTCGTCTGAAATAGGAGAACTAAAATTATTTCCGAATAAAAACTGGTTTGTAATAACGCCGGTTGTCCCCGAATAGATCAGCCCCAGGATTACGATACCGATCAGGATTCTCTCAAATTTTAGATTTCCCTGATATACGTCAAACTCCTGATTCCACATCCGAAGGCAGCAAATAACAGACAAAAAGAATAGTACCGTAAAATGTCTGCCAAGCATAAAGTCGCCGCCAATATACAAAATATAGCCTGCATAACAGACAATTCCTGCCGCGCAGTATAAATAGCTTGCCTTTTTGAAAGCAAGTGTGATTAAAACAACAATAACCGGAATGGCAAGTAGCAAAACATCACAAATCGCCGACGTAAGAAAATACTGCATGCCGCGGACAAGATATTCTTTCAGCGGAATATCCGTCCCCAGCTTTACATAAGCCGTATTCGGTACCGGAAATCCATAATAAATGACAGAGAATATTTCCCATCCGATAAAAGGAAACAGTCCCGCAAAACCAATCCCGATTGCTTTAACAAAAGATACCTTCTCCCGTCTGGCCAAATATACAAAGACGATCATCGGCACAAACATCAGCACCGCATCCATGCGTGTCATTGCGATCAACGCGACCAAAACCGCCAGCATAAAAAGCTGTCTGCCATTATAAGTTTCTGAGGCGAAGTAGTATTTCATAAACAACGCCGCCAGAAAAAACAGCAGGCAGTTCTCCAGACCACTTGTCGTATAACTAATAAAACAAGAGCTTCCTATCAAAACTAAAAATGTGAAAATAACTTGTTTTTTCGTTTTGCAGAAATTTTTCAGTATAATGGAATAAGCGGAAGCGGAAAAAATAATGCATATCAAAATAGATACGAGATACATTTTTCTGATAAAAAAGTACCCGCAGGCAATCACCAAAGTAAATAACGGGCAAGAGGTGGCCGAAGCGCGTTCCCCGGCGTTGTACACAAAGCCATTGCCGATCACAAGATTTTTTGCCATCACATAAGCATGATAAGCATCATCACTTTGCCAGGCCAGCGCAGTGATGATGACAATAAACAGCAATAAGGTGTAAAATCGGTATCGATTTGTCTCATCAGATAAATATCCTGCAATTTGAGACCTCTTTTTTTGCAGCACACCCTGAAAGCTCATGATTTCTTCTCCTTAAGCATGACCTTGCTTTCATTCTTTTTCAATCGGAATAAAAGCCTCAATGCCTCCGTCACAGATTTCAGTTTGATGCTGGACTGAGAGCCGACATAATTGATCGGCACTTCTATCGTATGTTTATTCCTGCAATAATACCGCATTTCTGTCTGATACATATGCCCAAGTGAAAGAAAAGCGTCCAAATCCATGTTTTCAAGTACTTCTCTCTTAAAACCCTCAAACCCGCTCGTCATATCCTTCAGCCTAGTCCCAAGCATCAGATTGGAAAGCCAAGTCCCTCCCGAACTAAGAATCCTTCTATACAAGGGCTGGTTGGTAATATCTCCGCCCGGCATAAAACGCGATCCCCAGACGCAGTCGTAGCCTTCATCCAGCTTTTCGATAAACTGCGGTATTTCCTTTGGCAGATGACTCCCTCCGCCATCCATCTCTATAATCCGCTCGGCACCGTCTCGCAGCGCCATCTGAAATCCATACAAATAACAGGTAATCACTCCTTTGGACTCTTTATGGAAAATCAGCTTTATCCTGTCATACTTCTTCTCCATTTCGTGAATGATTTCCTCTGTCCGATCCTTTGAATAGGAATCGATTACCGGATAAATATAAAGATTGTCATAAGGAAGCTCCATGACCTCCGTCAAAATTGCCTCCATCGTAGACTCTTCATTCGCTACCGGCATTACAATAATTGTTTTTTTCATCTATCTACCTCAACGTTCCGGCAAAACCGGCCACCTGCTTTTATCAAGCAATCTTCAATATTTTATTTCTGTATTAGGCGATCCGCCAGCCTGATTGCCAGTGAAACAACAACATCGGAATTATAATGCTGCCATTCTCCCCATCTGCCAAGACCGTATATTTCCTTTGCCTGTGCCCACTCTAACAGAGCCGCCATTTTTTCCTGTTTCCCGATCGTATTCAGAGGATACGCATATTCGTTGATAAAATAATCCGCATCTTTTCCATCCGCCTGGAATCTCGTCAAATTCGTCTCCGTCCAGTATCCTGTGGAATTGGGACAAAAATTATGTCTTACAAGTATCCGATGATACGGCAGCGCAGAATCGGGGTAGTAAATCCAATGCGCCGGCGTAGAAAGCTTTTCAGGATAATATTCAATCACAACGGAGCTGTACTTGAGCGCTTTTATATCCTGTGTAAACGCGGCAGGAAGACCAATACATGTTTCAAACGTTTTCCACGGAACCGTATTTATAATAACGTCCGCCTGATATTCCCCATTTACGATCTTTCGGTCAAAATCAATTTCTTTTACCGTAATACCGTATTTTATTCTATCGTCTAACGCCTGCGCCATTCTCAGCCACAGTTCCCCGCTTCCATATTTCTTTGGATAGAAAAACTGCGCATGACCCGGCTGGGTGCCATAAGCCTTCTTTTCCAAACAACTGATCAACGTCTCTTCAAACGATACGTTGGGCAGCTTATCCAGCCAGTAGGTGCCAAGAGCGTTCAAATCCTCCCCAAACATCTTCTGATTATATGGAATCATATAATCCTCAGCAATTTTTTTTCCGAGCTTCCAGTAAATCCAGTCGGTAAATTTTTCTGGTTTCTCTTCGTTCAAATTACAGCCTGCAATTGCGATTGCTTTTAAATATTCCACCTGATCGAGCAGGCTCATTTGCCAAATATTTGCCTCGATCGGGCTGTTGATCAGAGTTCCGCTAATTTCTATGCGAGAATCCCGCGTATAGGCATCCCACTCCTCCGTCGGCATAAACGAAAACAAAAACTTAAGAACCTCCGGATTTTTCACATCTAAAAAATGCCCTCCACCGATATCCAAAGGACTCCCGTCTACTTCCCTGCTTTTGCACAAACCGCCTGCTTCCATTTCCTTTTCAAGAACAAGAAAGTCCGTCTCCCCTTTTTGCAGGAGCCGGTTCGCAAAAGATAGCCCGGCAGGACCTCCTCCCAATATTAAATATTTCATCGTATTCATCCTACTCTTATGGTTAGTACCGTTCCTATTCTATCAGTTTTTTTGTAAAACATCAAGTAAATAGCCCCCCCCAATTATTTGCTTATTTTAGGATGGGCTATACTATTCTTTCTTATTCTGTTCTGTTTTCACAGATTTCCCTCTGCATTCTACCATCCATTTCACTAGTATATTGTAGAATATCCATCCTCCGGCTTTAAACCGATCGTGGCGACTCTCGTATTTAATAAATGATCATAAACCGTAATAACCAGCGGTGAATGAGAATTATTATATTCAATGCCATTAATAATCACTCTGGCATGAGTCTGTATGTGCTCCTCTTTTTCTATCACCTTTCTGTCCACTATTATATCACCCTTTTCTAAAGAAGTATACCACTCATACTCATCTGCAAAAGATTGAAAAAGGATCTGCTTATTTTTTAGAACAACGATCTTCTGCTTCAGCACAGCCTCATCAACGCCAATCTCAGCAAGCGCCTGCTTTACATTTTCTGACATCAATGAAAACTCATTCTCCGGATTTATATTTATAATTAAGGTATAATGGGGATTGTTCAATTTGCTAATATATTCGCCTGCATCTGTTATTTGCGGCAAAACATGGTGATTCAATTCCTGCGTCCACAGGTCTGCATCCTGCTGCCATGTAATATAGTTTTTATCACCCCTCCTATCCGGTATTTCATAATGCTCCTTTAAATAATTTCCAAGCCATGTCGTATATTTTACATTTCCCTTTTCATTTAAATGCGACCACTCGCACATATCTATAGGAAAATCCAAACCAAGTTCCGCATACATTTTATTAAAGTCAAGATAGGGGACTCCGTATTCTTCAGCGATCGAAAACATATAATTGTAAATCTTCTGCGCCTCCTGCGTCACCTGATATGGCGAACAGACCAGCAGGAGGGGAATATTTTCCTGTGCACAAAGCTCCATGTATTTCCGATAATAACGCTCGGCCTTTTCGGAAATTGGAGTCATTTCCGTCACATTGCTGATGTCCGGAGCTATCAATTCCGTGCCCTCCCGTACACCCCATTTTGGTTCAAAGCCCTTAAATGTTTTTAAATATTCCTCATATTCAAAATCCCCCTGCGTTATTTCCGTATATCTCGAATGGTATCTTGTAAAGGGCAGGATATAGCTCTCAAAGGCTTGATCAAGCGTACTTTTTTTAACAGATTCATAATAGTTCTTTGAAGGCTTCATTCCATAAAGATTTTCCATCAGCCATGCGCCCTGAAAATCATCTTTAATAACGCCGGTTGAGAAAATCTCAAGTACAGCCACCTTTGGCTGCTGTGTTTTTAATGCCTCGACAAGCCAATCATAATTATTCCAAAGAAGCTGTTCCGCGCCTCCTAAATTAAAACCGGCGATTCCGAAATCATCATATAAAACGCCGGTATTAATATTGCTGTAGGCATGGGAGCTTCCCATAAACAATACGTCAATCGTATTATCCTCATTCGTATAAAATGCCTGCATCTGGTCGATTCCGTCATTGGATTTATATTTTAAAATCTCATTCAGAATAAAAAACAGCAATGCCAGACATAATAAAAATAGTACAATTTTTCCGATTTTCCTTCTCATAAGAACCCCTCTTAAGTACATTAGAAGCTGAAGTATAAAAATGCCTGCGGATCATGCCCCGCTCCATACTGCCCCCATACAAAAATCGCGCCGCAGATAAATAAATAAATTCCCCATCGAAACCAAATGTTCTGCCGATTTAAAATGGTAACGAGGCTCTCCTCTTTCTTTTTCCTTATAAAGTCTGCGACAAACAATAACAAGATAACAAATAAGGTAATAAAAAAATCTTTTTCCCCATTCCCCCACGTATAAAGTGTTTTGTCAAACAACGTCCAGGGATCGCGCTTTACAGCAATTCGCCGCAGCACTTCTATCGCCGCGCCAAGCTCCTCCGTCTTGAAAAAGATCCAGGAAAAACAAACTAAAAAGAAGGTTGTCACCGTCTGCATAAGCCGCCAGCTAAACGTATTCGTTTTAAGATGAAACCGATCGACGATTTTTTTCTTGATCGGCTCTGTAATTTCTCCGATTATAATATACAAACCATGCAATAAACCCCAGACAATATATCCCCAATTTGCGCCATGCCAAATGCCGCTCACAAAAAATACAACCATCGTATTAATATATTTTCTCGCTTTCCCTTTCCTGTTTCCACCAAGCGGAATATATAAATAATCCCTTAACCAGGAACTTAAAGAAATATGCCATCTTCTCCAAAATTCGCTGATACTCTTTGAAAAATAAGGTGCTTCAAAATTACGCATAAGATTAAAGCCAAGGATCTTCGCAGCGCCCAGCGCCAAATAGGAATAACTCGCAAAATCGCAGTAAATTTGAATCGCGAAAAAAATAGTGGCTGTTATCAATGCCGTTGAGCCAAACATCCGATAATTTCCATATACTGTGTTGACGAGCAAAGCCGTCCGATCCGCCACGACCATTTTTAAGAAATAGCCCCAAAGCATGTAAACTGCTCCCGTCGTAATCCTCTTATAGTTCCAAAGCTTTAGATTCCTGCATTGATCAATTTGAGGCAGCATATTTTTGGCGCGTTCAATCGGCCCAGACAAAACATTTGGAAAAAAAGAAATAAACAGCGCATATTTGAATATATTTTTTTCTGCCTTTATATTTCCTCGATAAACGTCTATCAAATATCCCGCAGATTGAAATGTAAAAAAAGAAATTCCAAGCGGCAGAATTAAATTTAAAGACGCATCAGGCACAGAAATTTTAAAATAATGAAAAAGTGCCTCTACATTTTCCAGTACAAAATTTGCATATTTAAATACTGCCAGCACGGATAAATTAAGAATAAGACAGACGGCAAACAAAAGCTTTTCTGCCCCTTTGTTTCCAGAGGTCAAATTTCGCTCCTGCAGATCACGATGACCGATAAAAATTCCGGCCAAATAAGTAATCAGCGTTGAAAATCCCAAACATAATACATACCGGGGATCCCAACTCATATAGAAATAATAGCTGATGATCAACAGCCATAAATAACGTAGTTTTTTTGGAATAAAGAAATATATAATTAATACAAGTGGAAAAAACACCAGAAAATCTATGGAGTTATAAAGCATACGACCTCCCTTTCTTTTTGATGGTCTGCACAGGTAATTGTCCCATGCCACTATTATAACCTAAATATGGGTGTATCTCAACCTAAAAAGATTCCATTAATTTCCCTGGTATAATCTTTCTATGGGAAAACCTTCTTGAATCGTAACATGGATTTTATCCACAACTTGATTTAATTGCTTATCATATACAAGAATACTCATTCCATCATAATCTAATGAGTAAGCATTTTCATTGATATAAATGCCCGTTTTTTCCTTCTCGTTTTCTTCTGCTTCTCTATAATAAAGCAGTCTTTCTTTCTCCTCCACGATAAGATTTTTAAACTCATTTTCATTCGACTCAAAAAGAATGGTTCCATTATTAACAATTACTGCCTCTCCATCTACAATTTCATTCTCCGTAATTCCAAGAGAACTTAGCTGCCGGTTTACCTTTGCATTCAGCTTTAATTCTTCTGTACCACTTCCAAGTAGAAAAAATATCAAATACTGTTCGTTCCTCAATTGTGTTAAATAATGATCAATTGATCCTTCATTTGTGAGCATCACCTTTGCACTTTCCTGCCTCTGATTCAGCGCATCAACCTCCCATGAGCCATATTTTGCATCTTGGCGTCTATCGGGAATATCATACAATTCTACTATGGACTTTCCCAAATACTTTGTAAATTTCGCATTTCCGCTTATATTTAAATGCAGATCTTCCGCCATGTCAGTATGGAAATCCAAACCCATTTTATCATATACTTTATTAAAATCCATGTAGGAAATCTCATTTTCCTCTGCAATATGGAATACATAATTATACAATTTCTGAGACTCTTCCGATACCACATATGGCGCTGAAATCATTAATAATGGAATACTTTTTTGTTCTGTAAGCTCAATAATTTTCTTTAAATAGGTTTCTGCCTTTTCCGATACCGGCATCATTTCCGTAACATCAGAAATATCCGGAGTTTCAAATGATGTAACCTTCTCTCTTGGATCAAAACCCTTATAAGAAACTGTTTGATTGTTATCAATAAAATCGTCCTTCGTCAATTCATCATATCTGCTATGTATTGTATTTATAGGAAACAACAGCCGTTCGAATGACTGTTCCAATGTGCTGACCTTTAATGCATCAATTCTGTTTTTTGACCAGTGCATTCCATAGTTGTTGCAGATCACCCAATTTTCCGGCTGCAAATCCACACTTCGAACACCCGGCGTTGTAATATCTAAAACGATCACCTTTGGCTGTTGTGTTTTTAACGCCTCCTTCAAATAAAAATAGCTATTCCAATAGGGTTGCTCCGCACCACCCAAATCATAACCGGCTATACCATATTCATCCCATAAGATCCCCGTATTTACATCACAATAAATATGTGAACTTCCTAAAAACAAAACATCCACAGTATTTTCTTTTTGCAAATAATAGGACTCCATTTGCTCAATGCCATCTTCGGATTTCAATAATAGCATTTTGTCACACAATAATACAACAAATCCCATTGTTGCAATCACTAAAAGTGTTTTTAAAAAATTTTTCATTTTTATTCCTTTTAAAACCTTCCGTATATAAAATCTGCCGCATGATAATCCGTACCGTAATATCCCCAGGTGATCACAAGTAAAAACAATATTGCAAAAACACCTAGTCGAAACACAAAGTTCTGTCTTGCAAGCATCGCCCTTACTGATTCCTTTTGCTGCATCATGGAAACCACAAAAAGCAAAGCAATCGCAATCAAGCATATTTGAAACTCTGATTTTTCTAAGCCGAGCTTATATATTGACTGATTAAAAAATATCTATGGATTGTATAAGGAAAATGCGGCCTTCCACATTTTAAAGCCCTCGCTAAGGCTTTCCGCCCTAAAAAATGACAATCCAAAAATAAATAAAAAGAAGGTTCTTATGCGCTGAAATAATCTCCAACTAAAACACTTTGTATTGATTCTCAATAATTCCGTCAATTATTTTAAAAACGGCTTTAGGAGTTCTCCGGATACAATGATAAGCCACATATACAGACCGACTCCAAATATGTAATTCCAACCGCCTCCATGCCACAAGCCTATCAAAAACCAAGAAATAAGCAGACCCAAATAAACTGGTATATTATATTTATTTTCATAATTTTTACCGAGTCTTTTCTTGCAGCTTTTTCTCAAAGCACGCCATACACGACTTCTTTGAACCGGATAAAATACATAATCCCTTAGAAAGCCTCCCAGAGTAATATGCCATCTTCTCCAAAACTCCGATAAATTGACTGAATAAAACGGAGTATCAAAATTCTCATGTAATTCGATACCGAGTATTTCTGAAAATCCAATTACAATATCCATCAAGCCGGAGAAATCCGTATAAAGCTGTACAGCAAAAAAAGCCGCTGCCAAAGGAATATAAAATCCAGCATAAACTTCATAATAACTATAAACCAAATTAACAATGACTGCACATCGTTCCGATATTACAAGCTTTTTAAAAATACCCCAAAGTACCCGTTCCAAACCGCTCATTAATTGATAATAATTGAAGCGATGCTTCTCTCCCCAAAGCCTGTCCTGCATTTCTTCATATTGCACAATCGGCCCGGAGGTCATCTGCGGAAAATATCCCGCAAATAAAACTAGCTTTCCAAGATTTTTCTGCGGTTTATATTTACCCCAATAGACATCCGTCACATATCCTATGATAATTAGTGAAAAATATGAAATTCTAAAAGGCGCCAAATTTTCCGTATATAAAACAACTTTATCAAACAATGGATTTCCTAATTTTATAGAAAAAATTTCTCCGGCCGCAAGAAATATTCGATAAAAAAAAGAGCTGTATTTAAACAACATCAATAAAGCAATATCAAAGATTAAAATACATCTGTACGTTACTTTTCTCTTGGATTTACTTTGTTCGAGAAAGAAAGAAGCGAGCCAATTTGCTGCTACATAAATGAAAAAGAAAAGAAATTGAATCCATTCCGCATTATTAATATAAAAAAACACACTGGTCAATAACAGCCATATCCATTGCAATCTACCCGGTAATACATAATAAATAGTAAGTACTATTAGAAAAAATACAAAAAACTCTAAAGAAATCACCGACATCCTTTGTTCCTCTTAATTCCTTATCTACAAATTATTTCCAAAGACTATCATATATTATTTTTTACCTAATGTAAATATTAATTATTTTTTAAACTACTTTCCGCTGCCAGCATCGTTGCAATAAGCATTGCCGTCTCTGAAATTTCATTTTCTTTCTGAAATCGAATTTCCATCTCATTAAAAGGCTCTTTTAAGTATTCTTTTGCAGCTATTTTATTTATCATACAGAAATAATGCATTAGATTATCAAAACCACTGATTCGGTCAAGAACACTGCCTCCGGTATGCTTAATTTCCTGCCCGCACGTCGCTATAACCTGCATGGATAGCTTTAGCTCTCCGGTAATATCGGACGCTTCCATCAGTACATCAGGCCGCCTTTTTTGTACTCTCAAAAAGTATTCCTTCGCACCCTCCATATCCTTATCTGCAAAATACTTCGCCAGCTGCTCCTTTAGCTCCCGCGTTTCTGCCTTTTCTCCAAGCATTCCTACCTTACACTCATACACATGAAGTCGACGCACAACCGCCCACACATAAAGCAGAAATTCCGAAATAAATCCAAATACACGCCGATGATAGTCATCTTCCGCAGTCAGATCCACCCTATTCTGGACTTCAAAGAAAATAGAAAACAGCCAAAAAGCATATTCATCAAACAATTTTTTAGAACAAACCATCATATTTCCAAAATACGTTTCTTTTCCATTTATAAGCGCGACAAAAGTATCATAATAATCGGGATATTTTTCTTTAATGACAATTCCCGTTTCATCAAGAACCTTTACATTGTGGTTGGCTGCAAATCCATAATAATAGGGATTATTAAGCTCCACACGTTTTGTTGTAATTAAATCATACTCTTTCAGAATCGTCTCGTATTCATTTTCCACAAAAAGACAACCCTGCCGATTAAGAAGATACCGCCTATAATGACAGGTGCCAACATAATCAACATCCGTTACATTTTTCCACACCCAGTATAGACCCGTCAATTCGCTGTAGTAGCAATTCCATTTGGAAATATTGTCTCCGCTATCATCTTTAAGATATCCAAATGACCCAGCCATAGCGCTTCCGACCTGTAACGGGACATACATGCAATCAGATGGTATCTGGAATTTTTTATGAGTCATCGTATAAATTTTAACAGACATTTGTTTTTCCTTTGCAAAAGTATAATACACCCAGAAACAGCTTTGCAGCGAATCTGGGTGTACATTTTGAGAGTAGCGGGGACAGGATTTGAACCTATGACCTTCGGGTTATGAGCCCGACGAGC
>CAZMIX010000015.1:0-41914 GCA_964566545.1 uncultured Lachnospiraceae bacterium
CTCCTTGCGCCCGTCGATGCTTAAGACGAGGTTGCTCATTTCCCTGTTGGCAAATTCTAAAATTTCATCATTCAGCAATACGCCGTTTGTCGTAAGCGTAAAACGGAATTTTTTATGATATGGCTCCTCCAGGCTTCTGCCGTAAGCGACAAGATCCTTCACTACCTGAAAATTCATAAGCGGCTCCCCGCCAAAAAAATCGACCTCCAGATTATGTCTGCTGCCCGAGCTTTTCACAAGAAAATCGAGCGCCTTCTTTCCGACCTCATAGCTCATCAACTCCCGCTTGCCATGGTATTCGCCTTCCTCGGCAAAGCAATATTTACAGGCGAGGTTACAGTCATGCGCAATATGTAAGCACAACGCCTTGACAACCGTCTCCCGCTTTTTAAAATCCGTGATATAAGTCTCATAAATATCCTCTGTAAAAAGAGTCTCCGCTTCGATCAGCTCCGCGATTTCCGCATATGCCTCTTTCAGCGACTCTGTCGGATAGCCGGCAAGCGCTTTTGTAAGCATGTCCGAAAGCGCTTCAAACGGCTTCGCCTTCACTTCTTTGTCTGGCAGCGTATCGCTTATCCTTTTTTCTTCCGCAAGCGGCGTAAGCACTTCTATCATATCATACACCAGCTCATCCACAACATGGATCGAACCGCTGTTGACATCCATCACAATATGAAATCCGTTATTTTTATATTGATGTACCAAAACAATTCCCCGATTCCGAATAATAAGCAGCGGCCGTTGACCGGCTGCTGCTTCGTTTTATTCATTCTTTTCGTTATTTATTTATCCTTTTCGCAGCTCTGATTTCCTACGGTACAGGATGTCTTGCAGGCTGACTGGCAGGATGTCTGACACTCGCCGCATCCGCCCTTTTTCATCGACCTCTTGAAATCCTTTGTGCTTAATGTCTGAATATGCTTCATAATTCCCATTCCTCCTTGTCAAACGCTTTAATCAGTATAGCATAAACGGTATGTATTGAAAAGTCCTTTTTTATGCTAACATTCATGCTAACATTCCACCAAAGGTCCCGCTCAGCGCACACATCAGAAATGTCGTCAAACATGCGTTCATACCGCCGTCCATTCCTTTATTTACGAGCAGGGAAACAAGCATCAAAACAAGAAAATATGCCGCGCCGCCGCACAGCCCCCAAATAAATTTTTTATTTTTGAATTTCTTCCCCAAATAAAGACCCGCCAAAAATGTAGATAAAATATAAATCACGATAATCCCAATGTTGACGGTTTGCTCCGAAAGCTGCAGCTTAAACAAAAGCGATGCAAGCACGATGAGCAAAAGCCCTGTAATGATGTAAGCGCCCAGCAGCGCCTTTAAAACCCAGATCACCCTCTGGTCTACCTTCATGAACTGCTTCATACCATCACCCTCCTACTCCATGTATATTCGGAGAGGATGCGATTATGCGCAAAAATATGGCAGACTTAGAGCGATCCTATTAAAAAGTATCTTCTAACGCGGATGCAAGCTGCTCCATCGCCTGCTTTAACACCGCGCGCGGGCAGGTGATGTTCATCCGCGCAAAGCCGCTGCCCTCTGGGCCGAACATCGTCCCGTCATCAAGCCAGAGCTTCGCCCTATCAGTCAACAGCTCATGCAGGCGCTTGTCTGAATAGCCAAACGAAGTAAAATCCAGCCAAAGCAGGTACGTTCCCTCCGGCTCGATGAGCCGCACGCCGGGCAGCCGCTCTTTTAAAAAGCTGCGGACATACGCCACACTTTCGGTCAGATACGCCCTGCACTCCTCAAGCCATGCCTCTCCGTGCTCATAGGCCGCCTTCGTCGCCAATAGACCGAATATATTGATCTCACTGTAACCGGTCTTATGGATCTCATTTAGCACCGCCCTGCGAATCCGCTCATTTTTGATGACCGTGTTGGACGTCTGAAGCCCTGCGAGATTAAAGGTCTTGCTCGCCGCCGTGCACGTAATGATCTGCTCCTCATAATTCCCCGCAACCGTCGCGATCGGAATATGCGTATTTCCTTCATAAGTAAAGTCCGCATGAATTTCATCGGAAACGATCAAAACGCCATATTTTTGGCACAGCTCCACGACGCGCAAAAGCTCCTCTTTTTTCCATACCCGTCCGACCGGATTGTGCGGACTGCAAAAAACGAACAGTTTGACGTGCTGCTCCGCCAGCTTTTGTTCCATATCCGCAAAATCAATTTCATATTTTCCATTTACAAAACGCAGCGGATTGTTGACAAGCGTTCTCTCATTTTGCCGGATCACCTCGGAAAAAGGGTAATACACGGGGCGCTGGATCATGACGGCATCCCCTTTTTTCGTCAGGGCGCGTATTGCCACCGCAATCGCAAATACGATGCCAGGCGTCTTTACGATCCATTCCCGTTCAAACGGATACCTGTGGTTTCTTAAAAACCAGCTTTGCACCGCCTCATAGTAATCCGCCTTCGGCTCGCTGTAGCCAAAAATCCCGTGCTCCGCCTCCTGCTTCAAAGCAGCCAGCACCTCCTCAGGCGCCCGAAAGTCCATATCGGCCACCCACATCGGAAGCGTATCCTCTGGGATGCCGCGCTCCTTTGCGTAATCATATTTCAGGCTGTATGTATTTTTTCTGTCAATGATTTCGTCAAACTGGCTCATCGCAAGCTTCCCCCACCTTAGGTAATTTACGCATGCAAAGCATGCTCCAAGTCTTCAATCAAATCCTTGGCATTTTCAATGCCGACCGATAACCTGAGCAGCCTATAATCGATTCCCCGCTTTAACCGCTCCTCAAGCGGCAGATCGGCATGAGTCTGCGTAACCGGATAAGTGATCAGGCTCTCCACCCCGCCAAGGCTTTCCGCAAACCGGATCAGCTTAACTCCGTTTAACAGCCGCCCTGCCGTCTCCTCGCCGTCCACCGTAAAGGAAATCATCGAACCAAAGCCCGTGGACTGGCTTTTATGGATCTCATGGGAAGGGTGTGCTTCCAGTCCGATATAGGCGACCTGTTTAATCTCCGTTTGAGCCTGCAGCCATTTTACGATCGCAAACGCGTTCTCCTGCTGCCGATCCATACGCAGGGGCAGCGTTTTGATTCCCCTGATCAGCAGCCAGCTGTCAAACGGCGCAAGCCCCGCTCCCGTCGTCTTAAACAGGTAGCGCAGTTTCTCAGAGACGGCCTGATCCCTCACCGACAAAAAGCCGGCCAGCGTATCGTTATGCCCGCATAAAAATTTCGTCCCGCTCTCCACGACGATATCCGCTCCAAGCAGCAGCGGCTTTTGAAAATACGGAGATAGAAACGTATTGTCCACGATGAGCAGAAGCCCATGTTCCTTTGTCCATGCCGCCGTTTTGCGCAAATCGGTTACATGCATCATCGGATTGGTCGGCGTTTCCACAAAAACGGCTGCGGTATTCTCCCGTAAAGCCGCTTTAATCTGTTCCATATCAGATGTATCCACATATGTAAAATCATAACCGTTTTTCCGGTTGATTTTTTCAAAAAAACGAGTCGTTCCGCCGTACAAATCCTCGGAAGCGATGATATGGCTGCCGGGCGCAAAGAGCTCCATCATGGCCGATATCGCTGCCATACCGCTCGAAAAAGCGAGCGTATCGCAAGCTCCCTCCAGCACACTCATCACCTCTTCCAGATGCTGCCGTGTCGGATTCTGCAGTCTTGAATAATCATAGCCGCTGCTCTCGCCAAGGCTTTTGTGCGAGAAGGTAGCAGTCTGATAAATCGGATAACTGAGCGCACCATAATGCGTTTCATCGTTCTCTTCTATTCTTCCGTGTAAACAACTCGTTTCAAATTCATATGCCATACCGCTTCATCCTCCCGCACACTTCTTTTCCTATAATTTTAATATGAATAGTAGTATATAGGTTTTTGGAACGGCTGTCAATCCTATTTTAATTAGAAAGCCACGTAATCAGCCAGATAAGTGCAAGCGCAATCAACACGGCAAGCGCAACGCGCAGCGCAGAGATCGGCGAATGGCCGCCTACCTTGCCGGTCTGCCCGTTTACCATAAACTGATAGACCTTTCCCTTATAAGTAAAGCTTGAAATCCAAATAGGAAGCATCAGGTATTTGTATGTAATATTCTGATAGGTCGTGTTCAGCATAAGATTTTTGACGTCATCCGCATGTTTCTCGTCTCTGATCTTGCTTTCAATCAGCCCTTCCAAACGCCCTCTGATAAAATTCTTCGCCTTCTCCCATGCGTCCTTCAAGCCGATGGAATAACGCTCTGCCGCAAAGCCCGCAATATATTCCGGCCGGTACGCCCGATTGTCCTCCGTATCGAACGGCTCGATCGCGCACATCGTGCTCTCCTCATGGCTTGTTGTTCCGGATACGAGCTGATCGTTGATGAACTGGCTGTATGTACCGGACGTCGGATACCAGTCCGTTACCGTCTCGGTCTTATCTCCCCGTTCGACCGTCCTTTCAATTCCATATTTTGCCGTATAAGACGTCATCGTATCCGCATCAAAGGTCCAGTACGGCAGATAAACGCCCTGAAAGGACTCCGCTTTTGCACTCTCCTTTGCCTCCTTCGGGCAGAACCACTTCTTCTTAATCCACGTTTTGAATGCATCGCCCGCCTGTTTTGCTGTAATCTTGAATGCGACAACCCCGCCCGGCGCAAGGGTAGTCACATCATTTGCCTCCATGACCTGATTGGATCCGCAGTAAGGGCAGATATTGGCAACCTCCAGCGCATCATACACGGACTGCGCGCCGCACGATTTGCAGCTCACGGTTTTTTGTGCAACGCCCCAGTCGCAGTTTCCGGTCAACTCCGCAGACGCAAAATCCTGTTCCGCTACCGTTGCAGACGCCGAAGCGGAATTCTCAATCTCCTCCTGATAACCACAATACGGGCAGTGCAGGCCGCCCGTCGCCGGATCAAAATCCATTGTGCCGCCGCACTGCGGACATTTTCTGTCCGTCTCCTCCATCGTATGTGTCTTCTTCGCGTTCATGATGTCTTCATAGCCTGTTTCTTTGCTCATGTTAAAAGCCTCCCATGTTCCGGTTTCCCCGATTATTTTTCCCAAACATCCGTCTTCTATAATTTAGACGCAATCTTACAATTTTCTCTATCGTACCACAATTTTCTTGCCCTGTACAATATTTTTCACCGTTTTTTTTCCCCCGCATTTCCTTCTCTTTACCCCTTTTCGATTTCCAAAATTTCTAAAAATTTTTTATGATTTTTGTTCTTTTCTTGACATACCGTATTATTATACGGTATGATTGAATATAAAATATAACATGTACTAAGTGTATAATCGGCTTGGTGCGGAAAATAAGGAGGATTTATTCTTGGATACCGATGGTGTCATACAATGTATCAGTTTAGTTTTACTTTTAGCGCTTTCTGCATTCTTTTCTTCAGCGGAGACAGCGTTGACAACAGTAAACCGCATGAGGCTGCGTTCTCTCGCAGAGGACGGCAACAGGCGCGCCCAAACGACGTTAAAGCTTTTGGAGCGTCCCGCGAAAATGCTGAGTACGGTACTTGTTGCCAATAATGTCGTCAATATTTCCGCTTCCTCACTGGCCACGACCTTCGCCCTCAGCATCTGGGGAAACAATTCCGTCGCAATTGTAACCGGCGTACTTACCCTGTTAATATTAATATTCGGCGAAATTACGCCGAAGTCCTTTGCGTCCCTATACAGCGAAAATATTTCTCTCGCCTACGGCGGAATCATTTTTTTTATTACAAAAATCCTGACTCCGGTCATTTTTATCATTGATAGGCTGTCCAATGGGCTGTTAAAGCTGTTTCATATCGATGCGGACACTGCCCGCTCGGCCATGACTGAATATGAGCTGCGTACGATCGTGGATGTGAGCCATGAGGACGGCGTAATTGCGAGCGAGGAACGGCAAATGATCTACAATGTCGTCGATTTCGGCGATTCGCTTGCCAAGGATATCATGATTCCTCGTGTCGAAATGTCCTGCGTCAGCATTGAGGCTGCCTATGCGGAGCTGAAGGAAGTATTTTTTGAAGAAAAGTACACGCGTATTCCTGTTTACGAAGATTCTACTGATAATATCGTCGGTATTATTAATATGAAAGATGTTCTCTTCTATGAGGATCTGGAGCAGTTCAATATTCGTAATCTTATGCGTGAAGCAAACTTTACGTTTGAATATAAAAAGACCTCCGAACTGATGATGGAAATGCGTGAGAATTCTATCAGTATGACAATTGTTTTGGATGAGTACGGTGCTGCAGTCGGACTGGTGACACTTGAGGATCTTCTGGAGGAAATCGTCGGCGAAATTCGCGACGAATTCGACGAGGATGAAAAAGACCTGATCCAGATGCTCGACGATCATGAATACCTTGTAGAAGGGTCCATGAAGCTTGACGACATCAACGATGCGCTCGGCCTTGAGCTTTATTCGGAGGATTATGATTCAATCGGCGGGCTGATCATTGAAAAGCTCGACGAGATACCGGAAGCCGGCGAATCCGTGGAATTAGAGGACGGTACGCTCTTACAGGTTATGGAGATGGATAAAAACCGGATTGACAAAGTCAAAATGACGCTGCCGGATCCTGATGAAGAAGAATTTACCGGAGAAGACATTTCGGATAGCGAACCCGCTGAAGAATAAATGACAGCGATCGGATCATAAACAGCTACATAATAAAACCGCTTTACACTGGATAAATTTTTATATCCGTGTAAGGCGTTTTTTAGTTGACATTTTTCTTCAAATGTATTATTGTATTATTTAATTAATACAGTTGAGATGAAAGGAGGATTATTATGTCATGGAAATTAGATAGTGACCGTGCAATTTATTTACAGCTTATCGAAGAAATTCAAATGCGTATCGTTGCAGGCTTTTACCAGCCGGGCAGCAAGTTGCCCTCAGTAAGGGAGTTGGCAGCGGAGGCGGCCGTCAATCCAAATACAATGCAGAAAGCCTTTTCTGAACTGGAAGGCAGCGGTTTAATTATTACAATGCGCACAAGCGGCCGAATGGTAACGGAGGACACCACCATGATACAGGATTTAAGAAAAAAGCTTGCTTCCGAGGAAGTGAAGCTGTTTTTTGAAAAAATGAGGCAATACGGCTTCAACAATCAGGAAATTGTCAATCTGATACAAAGCTCAGTAGAGGGGGGCGAACAATGAGCACAATCATAGAATGTAACGGCTTAACAAAAAAATACGGCACACTTTGCGCGCTGAACAATCTAAACTTGACACTTGAAAGCGGAAAAATTATCGGGCTGTTGGGACCGAATGGAAGCGGCAAGACGACACTGATCAAAATCGCGAGTGGACTTTTGACGGCAACTGCCGGCACGATCACAATCAACGGCATGGCGCCGTCCACCGAAACAAAAAAATGCGTCTCTTATCTTCCGGAACGCACCTATTTGAATTCATGGATGAAGGTAAGCGAGATCATTAGCTATTTTGCGGAATTTTACGAAGATTTCAGTATGGATCGCGCAAATACGATGTTAAAGAATCTCGGCATTGAGACGAACAGGAAGTTGAAAACGCTCTCAAAGGGAACAAAAGAAAAGGTACAGCTCATTCTTGTCATGAGCCGGGATGCTGACATATATCTGCTCGACGAGCCGATTGCCGGCGTCGATCCCGCCGCAAGGGATTATATTTTGAACACGATCATTACCAATTATAACGAAAACGCTACGATCCTGATTTCCACGCATTTGATATCGGATATCGAAAACGTGCTCGACGAAGCAATTTTTATTAAAAACGGAGAAGTCATCCTGCATTCGACGATCGACGAAATCCGTGAGAAAAACAATAAATCCGTAGATGCACTGTTTAGGGAGGTGTTCGCATGTTAATAAAATTATTCAAACAGGAATGGATCGCAACGACAAAGGTGCTGCTTCCTGTCAATCTGCTTTTAATTGCTATCACACTGCTCGGCAGCTTCGTCTTAAAATTTTTTCCTGCGGATTCCAGCAACATGCTGATTCAGAGTCTTTCCATGTCCGCGCTCATGCTCTATTTTTTCGCTTTGATCGGTATCGCATGCGCCGCCTATATTTTTATCATCGTCCGCTTTTACAAGACGATGTACAGCGATGAGGGCTATCTGACCCATACGCTGCCCGTGACCGTTCATACGCTGATCATTGGCAAAGGACTTGCCGCCATGATCTGGCTTTGCATTACCTACACAATGCTCATGGCTTCCATCCTGTTTCTTGTATTCTTTCAGGTCAATCCCACAGAATGGACTCTCATTTATCAAGAGATTTTAAAGGGAATCGCAGAGTTTAATCAGGCCAGTCCGATACCCTTAAGCGCCATTGTCTGGATAATTTCCCTGATGCTGATCATAAATGCTGTCTATTCGTTTTTGAACGTGAGCGCTTCTCTCTCGATCGGACAGTTGTTTACAAAGCATAAAATCATCGGTTCCATCGTTGCTTTCTGCGGCATCTACGTGGTTACTCAGGCAGCTTCTCTCATTATGATGACATTTACCGGTTATTTCAGCTATATATCCTCCGATGACTTTTCAACAGGCAAAGAAGCAATCAACTATATGTATTCGCTCTTTGTAGCCAGTATGGGATTGAGTCTTTTCCTCTGTGCGGTATTCTATCTAGTGACCTGGCTGCTCACAAGCAGGAAGCTGAATTTGGATTAAGTATTATATTATAAGAGGCGCATCTTTCATGCCGGATCTTGATGAAGAATAAAACCGCTTTACAATGGATAAATTTTTTTATCCACGTAAGGCGGTTTTTAGTTGACATTTTTCCTCAAATTTATTATTGTATTATTTAATACTATTTTGCGGAATTTTACAAGGATTTCAGTATGGATCGCGCAAATACCATGTTAAAGAATCTCAACAAATCCGTAGATGCACTGTTTAAGGAGGTGTTCGCATGTTAAAAAAATTATTCAAACAAGAATGGATCGCAACGACAAAAGTGATGCTTCCTGTCAACCTGCTTTTGATCGCTATCACACTGCTCGGCAGCCTCGTCTTGAAATTTTTTCCTGTGGATTCCAGGGACACGCTGATTCAAAGTCTTTCCACGTCCGCGCTCATGCTCTATCTTATCGCTTTGATCGGTATCGCATGCGCCGCCTATATTTTTTTCATCGTCCGCTTTTATAAGACGATGTACAGCGATGAGGGCTATTTGACCCATACGCTGCCCGTAACCGTTCATACGCTAATTATTGGAAAAGGGCTTGCCACCGTGATCTGGCTTTTCATTACCTACACAATGCTTATGGCTTCCATTCGGCTTCTTATAATCTTCCAGATCAGTCCCACGGAATGGATTCTCACTTATCAAGATCTTTTAACGGAAATCGCAGAGTTTAATCAGACCAGTCCGATCCCCTTAAGTTCCATTGTCTGGATGATTGTCCTGACGTTGATCATAAAGGCTGTCTATTCGTTTTTGAACGTGAGCGCTTCTCTCTCGATCGGACAGTTGTTTACAAAGCATAAAATCATTGGTTCTATCCTTGTTTTCTGCGGCATCTACGTTCTCATTATGATGACATTTACCGCTTATTTCGCCTATATGTCCTCCATTGACCTTTCAGCAAATGGAGCAACAGCCGACAATATCTATTTGCTCTTTGCTTCCAGTATGGGATTGAGCCTTTTTCTCTGTGCGGTATTCTATCTGGTGACTTGGCTGCTCACGAGCAGGAAGCTGAATCTGGATTAAGCGTTAGCGCATAAAATTTTATGAAAAACATCTTGAGAATTATCCGAGCGCTTCGCCGTTGCCCTCAATCACGTTCCGGTACCAGTAAGCGGAATCCTTCGGAATTCTGCGCTGCGTCGGATAATCTATATAAACAATGCCAAATCGCTCATTATAACCCTCCGCCCATTCAAAATTGTCGGTAAATGACCACTGGAAATATCCCCGTACATCGACACCGTCATTTGCCGCATCGCGCAGACGTCCGATATATCTTGCAAGGAAATCGATCCGGTTCGGGTCATGCACCTTGCCATCCAGTGAAATAACATCCGTACAGGACATCCCATTTTCGGTAATATAAATCGGCAGCTTCGGGTACCGTTCGCTGAGGAAGCGCGGTCCCCAATAAAGGCATTCATAAGTCACCGGCCATTTTATCGCCGTGCGCGGGAAGCCGTCATAGCGGCTGCAAATCTCATAACCCCTGCGTTTTGCGTCATCGCTGCTGTCTTCTTTTGGCGCCGCGATCATATGCCCGTTGTAAATATTCTGCCCGAGAAAATCAATCGGCTCACTGATCAGCTTCATGTCCATCGGCGTGATTTTAGGAAGGAATCGTTCGTATAGGCGCATTCCATCCTCAGGATACCTTCCAAGCAGCACCGGATCCATCCACCATGCCAGATTCCATGTCCAATTGTCAAGCTCCTCGGGGCATGTAAACAGGTGTTTTCTTGCCGCCTCGATATCCGCCGCACGCTCCGACTTCGGATAGCTGATCTGGCCGGTCGGCGCAAATCCAATTTGAATTGGCTGCTTCGCATGCGCACGCATCGCCTGTACCGCTTTTCCGTGCGCACGAAGCACATTGTGTGCCATTTGGAACAAATCCGTATTCGTGCACTTCAGACCAGGCGCGTATGTGCCCTGCAGATAACCCAAGCCGATAAAGCACTGCGGCTCATTCAGCGTAAAATATTTTGTCACTCGATCGGAAAAACGCTCCGTCACAAGAGACGCATATTCCGCAAACCAGTCTGCGCTTTCCGCATTCAGCCACCCGCCTTTTTTATGCAGCTCATACGGGTATTCCCAATGAAATAACGTGATAAAGGGTTCAATCCCATTTGCAAGCAGCTCATCGATCACTTTATTGTAAAAGTCGACACCGGCCTCGTTGACCCGCCCGATCCCGTCCGGAAAAATTCTTGTCCAATTTAGAGAAAAGCGGTAAGCCCGGATGCCAAGTTCCTTCATTAAACAAATATCCTCCTGATATCGTGTGTAGAATTCACAGGCATTCTCTGCATTCTGATTTTCATAAACCTTTCCCTGCTCTCTTGTGAACACGTCCCAAATATGCTGCCCTTTTCCATCCGCATTGATCGCACCCTCAACCTGATAAGCGGAAGACGCAACACCCCATACAAAATCCTCTCGAAATCCCATTTCTGATCCTCCTCATACCTTAATTCTTTTTAGTTCATATTAACTAAATTAATATTTTATAAGTTAATAAATATATTAATTTGCTCCTTTAATTTAGTTAACTTAATTTAAGTATGCGTGATTTTCATACTTCTGTCAACAGATAAATCGTGCCGCATATATTAAATAAGAAATAATTACGAGAGGTATCATTATGCCCGATACAGGAAAACTTTCCATCAGCCTTACTTCTACAATCGGCAATGTACCGATAGAGGGTGCAACCGTCAGAATTTCTTATACTGGCGTTCCCGATTCTACTATTGACGAGCTGCAGACAAACAGCTCAGGACAAACAGAAGCAATCGATATTACGACGCCGCCGCTCGAATACAGCATTACGCCGCAAGAAGAAATGCCTTATACGGAATGTACGATCACAATTCGGGCGTCCGGCTATCAGGAGCTTGTTATCAGCGGCACCGAAATACTGCCTGATTCACTCGCCATACAGCCTGCCCGCATGATTCCGGAGGAAGCGCCCGTCAGCGCCGAAGACATCATCACAATCCCAGACCATACACTTTATGGTGAATATCCGCCCAAGATCCCGGAGGATGAGGTCAAGCCCATTGCTGAGACCGGAGAAATTGTCTTAAGCAGCATCGTCATTCCCGAATTCGTCGTTGTACATGACGGCGTCCCCGACGATACGACCGCTGCCAACCATTATGTTCGCTATAAGGATTATATCAAGAACGTCGTATCATCTGAAATTTACGCTACCTGGAACGAATCCGCCATTTACGCGAATACACTCGCCATCCTCTCCTTTACGTTAAATAGGGTATATACGGAGTGGTATCGCAACAAAGGCTACAACTTTACGGTCACATCCTCGACCGCCTTTGACCAGAAGTGGATTTACGGACGCAATATCTACCAAAACGTGGATTATGTCGTAGATGGGATTTTCTCAAATTTTCTGTCGCGGCCTGGCGTTCGGCAGCCAATTTTGACCCAATACTGCGACGGCAGACGTGTGACCTGCCCGAATGGAATGAGCCAGTGGGGATCCCAGTATCTGAGCGATCAGGGCTATGCGCCAATTGAAATCATTCATTATTATTACGGAAGCGACATGTTTATCAATACGACCGAGCAGGTATCGGGAGTTCCCTCTTCTTGGCCCGGCTATAATCTGACCATCGGCAGCAGCGGTGACAAGGTCGCCCAGCTTCAGGAGCAACTTAACCGCATTGCCCGCAACTATCCTTTGATCCCCACCATCACCCCTGACGGCATCTACGGCCAAAATACTGCCAACGCGGTCAGCACCTTTCAGTCCATCTTCGGTCTGCCCGCAAATGGCATCACCGATTATCCTACCTGGTATAAAATTTCCGATATCTACGTCGCCGTTTCCAGAATCGCAGAGCCGGGCATGTAACCCGGCACTGCGAGATTATTTGTCCAAAATCCTCAATCACATATTTTTTATCCTTCCATATAATGTAGCGTAAGGGAGGAAAGGAAATGTATGAAAAAGAAAGAAATCGGAATTTTCTGCGGCGATCGCCGCCATATCTATTTGACAAAACTGCTTCTGCAAAAGGGATATTGGCTAAACACCTACCGGCTTCCCGAAAATATACGGGAAGAGGGCTGCACCATATCGTCCTCTTTGGAAGAGCTTGTCTTGCGCAGCCGTTTTCTGATCGGGCCGATTCCGTTTACAAAGGATTCTGAGCAGGTCGCCTTGGATCTGCCCAGCTTATTGAATGAAGATCACTTTCTTTTCTGTGGCATGATTCCTACAGATCTGTCCGGATTTTGCAAGAATCAAAAAATTTCTTATTATGATCTAATGAAAAACGAAAAAATTGCAATTCTGAATGCAGTTGCAACTGCCGAGGGCGCCATTATGGAAGCAATTCTGACCGGAGACAGCAATCTTCACAACAGCAGCTGCCTTGTACTCGGCTACGGACGATGTGCCAGAATTCTTGCTGGAAAATTGAAAGGTCTGGATGCGATTGTTACGGTTGCAGCCAGATCTAGAGATTCTCTGGCCTTCGCACAGGCTGCCGGCCTGAAATCCATCCCCCTGTCGGATAAAGCAAACCTGCTGCCGGAGTTTGACTTTATTTTTAATACGATTCCTGCCCTTGTATTGGAGCAAAGTTCTCTTGCTCTAATAAATCAGGGAACCGTTATCATTGATATTGCTTCTGCTCCCGGCGGCATCGACTATGAATATGCAGCGCAAATAGGGCTGAAGGCCAAGCTCTGTCCCGGGCTGCCGGGAAAAATATCTCCAAAAAGCTCTGCGGACATTTTGGCAAATGAAATTATTTTATTAATGAAAGAAGGAATTCCATGAATTTTGACGGGAAAAATGTGGGCATTGCCCTCACCGGTTCCTTTTGCACCTTTCATAAAGTCTTTCCCCAAATCAAATGTCTTGTAGAAGAAAAAGCCAATGTCTACCCTATTTTTTCTGAATATTCTCAATGTACGGATACACGATTTGGAAATGCGGATGACTTTCTGCAAAGAGCAGAGGAAATTACAGGAAATAAACCGATCACTACAATTACGGAGGCCGAAAAACTGGGACCAAACAATCTGCTGGATATTATCGTCATTGCACCCTGTACCGGCAATACGCTTGCAAAGATTGCAAACGCAATTACCGATTCCACCGTTTTAATGGCGGCAAAAGGGCTGTTGAGAAATAATAAGCCGGTTGTTATCACATTATCTACCAATGATGCTCTTGGTAATAATTTAAAAAACATTGGGACATTAATAAATACAAAAAACATTTACTTTGTACCCTTTGGACAGGATAACTATCTGGGTAAGCCTAATTCTATGGTTTCCGACTTTAGCCTACTTCTTCCTGCCATAAAGGAAGCTTTGGAGGGCAGGCAGCTTCAGCCCCTTATCCTTGCCCCCAAACACCCTGACGAATAAATCCAACTATTACTTGACACCTTTCAAATTTTAAGGAGAAACGGAGAATCGAATGTGCGGTATATCTGGCTTTTGCAATTTAAAAAATGATTTTAAAAAAGAGGAAGCAAAATGGAGACACGTACTGAATTGCATGAAGCAGGCTCTAAAACACCGGGGGCCTGATGAAGAAGGTGACTTTCTTTCCGCGCAGGCCGGACTTGCACACAGACGTCTTTCCATTATCGATTTGTCAAACGGACGACAGCCCATGACAAGAAGCATTGGAGGATGCCCTTGTACGATTGTTTATAACGGAGAGCTTTATAATACGAAGGAGCTGCAAGGGCAGCTCCTCAACATGGGCTGCCATTTTGAGACGCGATGTGACACGGAGGTTGTCCTGATCGGATACATGACATTAGGGATCTCCTTCATTCGGCAGATGAATGGTATCTTTTCATTTGCTGTGTGGGATGAAAAGCGTCGCACCCTCTGCCTGGTTCGGGATCGGCTGGGCGCTAAGCCTTTATTTTATGCGCTTAAAGGCGATACGCTTCTCTTCGGTTCGGAAATCAAAGCCCTCTTTGAATTCCCCGGCTTCGAGCCCAGAATCGACAGCGAAGGTTTATGCGAAGTATTTGGTCTGGGTCCGGCCAGAACTTCTGGCATCGGTGTATTTAAAGAGGTCAGGGAGGTTCTGCCTGGAAACTTTCTTCTGTTTAATGAATCAGGCATCTTGGAAGAGGCCTACTGGAATCTTGTCAGCGCGCCCCATGAGGATTCCTTTGATGAAACGGTAGAAAAAACCTCTTATCTTTTAACAGATGCTGTTAAGCGTCAGATGATCTCCGATATTCCTATCTGCACCTTTTTATCGGGAGGCGTTGACTCCAGTCTGATTACCGCAATCTGCGCAAATGAATTGAAATTATCCGGAAAACAGCTTGACACGTATTCCTTTGATTTTTTAGGCAACGAAAAAAATTTCCGATCCAATTCCTTTCAACCGTCACAGGATCGCCCTTATGCCGATAAGATGGTCAAAGCCGTAAATAGCCGGCATACGTACCTCGAGTGCAGCAACGCCGATCTTGTCGACAACTTATACAATGCCGTAGATGCAAGGGATCTTCCAAATATGGCGGATGTGGAATCCTCTCTGCTCTACTTTTGCAAAAAAGTGGCTTCACAAAATAAAGTGGCGCTCACCGGAGAATGCGCCGATGAAATATTCGGAGGCTATCCGTGGTTTCACAAAGCAGAAATGATGGCAGCCTCTATTTTCCCGTGGTCGTCAGACATGGAGGCAAGAACACAGCTGCTGTCGGCAGATTTTCTTTCTTCTGTCGATCTCTATGGTTATGTGCAATCCGCATACGACAACTCCGTAAGGGAAACACCTCGTCTGCCCGGAGAAAATCCGACACAAGCACGCCGAAGGGAAATTGCCTATCTCAATCTCAAATGGTTTATGGCAACACTGCTTGACCGCATGGATCGGTGCAGTATGTATTCCGGTTTGGAAGCCCGGGTTCCTTTTGCGGATCACCGTATTGTCGAATATATCTGGAATGTGCCTTGGGAAATGAAATCAGCCGGCGGTGTTGTAAAGGGTCTGCTCCGGCAGGCAGGAAAGGGGCTTGTACCCGATGAAATCCTATATCGCAAAAAAAGTCCCTATCCCAAAACCTATCATCCTGATTATGAAAAATTGTTGGGCAGCCTTCTCCTTGATGTTTTATCCGATCCAAATGCCCCAATCCATGCTTTGGTGGATCTGAAAAAGATAAAAACCTTCCTCTCCTCTCCTTCTGATTACGGAAAGCCATGGTATGGACAACTGATGGCCGGTCCTCAGCAGATCGCCTATCTGCTGCAGGTCAATTACTGGCTGACGAAATATCGCATTGCCTTATAATGATCCTGCAAAAGGCACACACATTCGTCACTTATTTTCATATATTAATACAAGCACCTGCGAATACTTTTCTTTAGTTAGCGGGAATTGAAAAACAATGAGATTAGTGTTATACTTTTGATAAATAAATTCCGCGTTCATGAACCACTTAAAATCACAACGAGGATAACAGCATATGAAGATAGGAATTATACAAGCCAGTACCCAGAAAGAAAAAAACAAAATTTTAGAGGAAAGTGTTAAATTGGCTGCTACGAATCACGATTTCGAAGTGATTAATTTGGGAATATCCGGAGACGACAGCCGGACATTTTCATACATCCAAATCGCGTTATGCATCAGTTTACTATTAGAAAGCAATGCCGTTGACTTCGTAGTAACTGGTTGTTCCTCGGGGCAGGGAATGATGCTGGCTTGTAACAGTTTCCCAGGAGTTTTATGCGGGTATGTGGAAAATGTGACCGATGCTTATTTATTCGGAAGGATCAACGGTGGAAATACCGTCTCGTATCCACTCGGATCAGGCTTCGGCTGGGCAGCCGAAATTAATTTGGATGCTACAATGAAGGCACTGTTTCAAGAACCAATGGGTATCGGCTACCCCAAAGAAGAGGCCGAACGTAAAAAACGGGATACTGCATTGCTAAAAAATATCCAACAGATAAGTAAAAAAACGATCACGGAAGTGCTTCCTCTCCTTGATTCTGATTTTGTAAAGAGCACCTTGCAGTATGAGGTTGTATATGACTATATTATAGAGCATGGTACGAATTGTACGCTAAAATTATTGATGAGTGAACTGAGGTGAATTCATCTGTTGCTTTTGTGTATAAACTGTGATATAAATAAGCCAAAGATAAGTATCTCATTTTACACATCTCGTATTCAACATGCTGCAAACAATAACCTTTTTAGGCAAGGAGAACTTATGAAACGAATATTAGCACTGATCGGGGTCGGTCTGCTCGTTCTGTTGTATTTATTAACACTTATTTTTGCATTGATAAAAAGTCCGGAAGCGGCATATTGGTTTCGGGCATCGCTTGTGGCAACAGTCATCATTCCCTGTCTGATCTATGCCTATCAACTTATTTACCGTGTCCTAAATCAACGCGGCGAAAAACCGGCAGAGGAAGATGTTCCAAAGCAAGAAAAAAAAGAGGATTAATAATCCTCTTTTTTGCTCAAACGCTGATCGTTATTTTCTATTAACTCCCGAAAATAAGAAATTGTCTTTACAAGCCCTTCCTCAAGTGGAATCGAAGGCTCCCAGCCGAGCTCTTTTTTAGCAAGATCAATGACGGGCTTTCTTTGCAGCGGATCATCCTGCGGCAGCGACTGGAACACGATCTGAGACGCACTTCCCGTCAGCTTAATCACCTTTTCTGCGAGCTGTCTGATTGTGAATTCTCCCGGATTCCCGATGTTAACAGGTCCTGTGAACCCCTTCCTGCTGTTCATCAATCGAATCATACCTTCAATCAAATCGTCCACATAACAGAAGCTCCTCGTCTGGCTTCCATCGCCGTAAATTGTAATATCCTCATTTTGTAAAGCCTGCATGACAAAATTGGAAACGACGCGCCCGTCATTCGGGTGCATCCTTGGTCCGTATGTATTAAAAATACGCATGACTTTGATATCGACATTATGCTGCCTGTGATAATCAAAGAACAGCGTCTCCGCAACGCGCTTGCCCTCATCATAGCAGGAACGGATGCCGATCGTATTGACGCAGCCGCGATAGGCTTCCGGCTGCGGATGAATCTCCGGATCACCGTAAATCTCGCTCGTACTCGCCTGCAAAATCCTCGCTTTTGTCCGCTTGGCAAGTCCCAGCATATTCATTGCACCATAAACGCTTGTTTTGGTTGTCTTAATCGGATTATATTGGTAATGAATCGGGCTCGCCGGACAGGCAAGGTTGTAAATCTGATCCACCTCCACATACAGCGGCTGGGTCACATCATGTCTGATAAATTCAAAATTGGAATTTCCCATTAGGCTCGCAATATTTTCCTTTGCGCCCGTAAAAAGATTATCAACACAAATAACGTCGTTTCCCTCCGCCACAAGACGCTCACATAGATGGGATCCTAAAAACCCCGCTCCTCCTGTCACTAATACCCTGTTCATTCTATTTTTCTCTCTTTCCTACCCCGATTTGATAATATTCAAAGCCTTCTTGACGCATCCTCTTTTTGTCGTACTGATTCCTTCCGTCAAAAATAATCGGATTTTTCAGCGCATGTTTCATTTCCTCCATGTCCGGGCTCCTGAATTCCTTCCACTCCGTCACGAGAATGAGAGCGTCCGCTCCCTTTAACGCTTCGTATTTGCTTTCCGCATAAAAAACCCGCTCATTATCTTTTAAATAGCAACGTTTTGCCTCATCCATTGCCTTAGGATCATAGGCTACAATACGCGCCCCGTGCGCAGTCAGCTCATTGATGATCGTAATCGCTGCCGACTCACGCATATCATCCGTATCCGGCTTAAAGGAAAGTCCCCATACCGCAAACGTAAAGCCGGTCAGATCCTCTCCGAAGCGCTTTGCAACCTTTTCGGGAACCACAAACTTCTGGCGCTTATTCACCGCCTCCACCGATTCCAAAAGCTGCGGCTCATAGCCGTACTGATGACTTGTCCTGATCAGAGCCTGCACATCTTTCGGGAAACAGCTTCCACCGTATCCGCAGCCCGCATAAATAAAATGGTAACCGATACGCTGATCGCTTCCGATCCCACGGCGCACCTTATTGACATCTGCGCCTACCATATCGCAAATATTTGATATTTCATTCATAAAAGAAATTTTAGTCGCCAGCATCGCATTTGCCGTATATTTCGTCATTTCCGCACTCGCAATGTCCATAATAATAAAGTTCTCCGTATTACGGATATAGGGCAAATAAAGCTCCTGCATCACCTCTGCTGCCTTCGAGTTGCTTACACCGATAACAACCCGATCCGGCCGCATACAATCTGCGACAGCAGTTCCCTCTTTTAAAAATTCGGGATTGGAAATAATATCAAAGGTCAAGTCACTTTGACGTCTTTTTAATTCGGCCTGAATCGCTTCCCTTACCTTTTTTGCTGTTCCGACCGGCACCGTTGATTTATCTACAACGTACATATGATGCTCCATAAACCGGCCAATACTGCTTGCGACCTCCAGCACATATTGCAAATCCGCGCTGCCATCCTCCCCCATCGGGGTACCTACTGCGATAAAACAGATATCCGCATATTTTAACGCTTCTTCAATCTTTATCGTAAATTTTAAATGACCGTGTGCATAATTGCGCTTTACCATTTCCTCAAGCCCCGGCTCGTAAATTGGAATTATGCCATTTTTTAGGCGCTCAATCTTCCTTTCATCTACGTCCACACACCAAACATCATTTCCCATATCTGAAAAACATGTTCCTGTTACCAATCCGACATAGCCGGTACCTACAACCGCTACCTTCATCTACTTGTCCTCTTTTCAAATCGTTATTCATTCTGTTTTCAGGAATAAATTCTTCCGTTTTCAAGTATACCAAAATACACCATAATAGACAAGACCTGTTCACTTTCTGTTTACCCGCTGAGTCTTCTTTGCAGCACTCCTTCTGTATAAACATAGGCACAGCCATAGAAACAACAGCATCAGCAAAGCGCCGCTGCCGTCAATTAACACGTCAGCAGGGCTGCCGTTTCGCCCCCTTACGCCAGTCTGATACCATTCGTCAAGCGATGCGATGAACAGCACAAACAACTCTGTCACGACAAAAGTCCAGCCGGCCTTTAGTCTGCGGCAATATAAAAACACCGATACACTTAGTGCAAGCAGTGCATATTCCGTCATATGCGCCCCTTTTCGCACGTAAAGCTCATAGCCGTCGGCCGTCGCAGCCACTTCTTCAAAGGTCATATCAAGCGTAAACACACGATTAATAACGCGCACTATTTTTTCCGTTACAATGCCGCTTAAATTGGCGGACATCTCTCCTTTATCCGACGAAAATCCGAAAATAATCAGGAGCATGATGACCATTGGCAGAAGCTGGATCCCAAGCAGGGCAGCTCTACTAAAAAAGCGGCTCCACGTATTGTCATACCCTGTTGGATGTGCCGTAAGATGCAGCAGTGTTTCCTCTCTCGCACGTCTTTTGACCGCAAGCAGACTGTAATAAAACAATGCAAATATAAGATAACCCACCCAAGCGCCCGTCGTATTCAATAGAATATCATCCAGCTCAAAATAGCCACGTGCTGAAATCAGTTGCGTGAGCTCTATCAGCATACTCGTAATAAAGGCCATCAGCACGAGACTCCACCACTGTCTGAAAAATCTCCACAGCACTGGCAAAATAACTCCAAATGGCAGAAACAGCAATATATTTTCCACAGCATTCAGCACAAGCCTGCCGTTTCTGATTAGGGTGCTGAACAACACGAGATTACAATATCCCGTACTGCTGCCCGCCTCTCTTCCTGAAAGAGTTAGTGAAATCAAATACGAAAAATAAATACTGAACACCGTAAAAACGCAGATCCGAAGGCATACGAACCAAAACGGCCATCCACTTCTTTCCTTCCGCCTTCTGATCACATTTGCAAAAAAAGAGTAAACCGTATAAAAAGCGGCACCTGCCATCCCGAACAATAACGCCTGCTCAACATACACCCGAAACGCTCCCCAAATATCCTTCAAAGCCGCTAACAGCATAGTCTTCTCCTAAATTGTAATAAAATCAACTGCCGCACTATCCCTTTTGATTACTATTGTTTCCACATCGACCTATTAATAATACTCCTTTGGCATTTTCCGCGCAATCGATGTCTTCCTTTTTGTTTACCGTAAATAACAAACAGAGCCGGTATTCAACCGGCTCCGAATTTTAAACGCGCTGGCGTTTCTTGATCTTTTTTACCTCATACATTCTGCGGTCTGCCTCCTCAATTGCTTCCTCAAGATCGGACCTATGTTCCGGCTTTGTGAGATAAATACCAATGCTGGCAGACATCTGATAGGGTTTCCTGTGATTCTCATTATAATCTTTTATCTCTTTAAGAATTCTGTTCCGGTACTCCTCCGCCTTTTCCTCAGAAACATGCGAAGCCAGCATAACAAATTCGTCGCCGCCGTAGCGCATCACAATTTCCCCATGATGCTTACAACGCTTCAAAATACTTGATATCGCTTTGATGAAGCGATCGCCCTCATCGTGTCCATATGTATCATTGACTTGCTTTAAGTTGTCTACATCCAAAAACAGGATCATCGCACACTGTTTTTTCCGAATGCATTCCTGCCATACATAGCCGCCATATTTGTTGAAGCCGGCACGGTTGTAAAGCCCCGTTAAATTATCATAAATCCAAATAGAGTTTAGCTTTTCAATCATAGAACGAAGTAAATACTGCTCCCGGATTGTCTCAATCGCATTGCCGATGTTCATCGTCCATGTATAAAAAAGCTGGTTTTCAAACGGAAACGCACTATTTCCAATAATACAATAACCAAAGCAGCGGTCACGATAATGCATTGGAGACACCGTGTAAAAATTTCTGCCAATCTGATTTTCTTTTAAATCCCTCAGCAGTGTTCTAAGATCAATTTTGCAGTGCTCAATGAATTCGTTATTTGCATAACCGAACACAAGCTCGCAATCCTCACCAAAGCCCTCACGAAGATAATTGTCACTTTTATCGGACAGCTCGTATTGATTAACATCCTTATGATATCCTTCCCATTCTCTGCACAACAGCAGATAAAAGCTTTCACAGCCAATGTGCTGTACATATTTTTTCATCGCTTCCTTCAGGCCGTCAAGTGTCTCCACTGTTGTCAGATCAATCGCCATTTCACGTGTTTCCTGCATAAAGCGCTCGGTATTTTCTTCCTTTTGGAAATGGCTCTTTCGAAACTTTATATTATCAATGATATCCCCGCAGCAGCAGCCACAGCTTTCCCGCTTTATAAGCCGGGTTTCCATAATGGAGGCGTTGCCCTTCTCACCCTCCTGCAAGCCCTCAATCAGCTTCAGACAAGCGGAGTAGCCCGATTTATATTGCTCTCTGGCCACACTCGTCAGACGCGGTTCAAAATAACGGGCAGAGGTCTCGTCGTCAAAGCCGGATACGGCAATCTGCTCCGGCACAAGGATCCCTTTTTTTTGCAGATAAACAAACACACCAAATGCCATGACGTCATTGGTGGAAATAATCGCATCCGGCAATTCCGGCTCCATCTCAAGAAAATACTGCGCTGCCGCTTTTCCGCTTTCCTTCAGGTAATCTCCTATAAAAACTCGTCTTTCCTCCACAGGAATTCCGTTCTCGGCAAGCACCTCCCGATAGGCTGTCAAACGAACGCACGCCTCTACATTGTCAAGCGGCCCTGTGATAAAATTGATTCTCCGAAAACCATGATCTACGACAAAATGGCTCACTACCTCCTTCATCGCTTTTTTATTGTCAATCAAGACATTATACATGTCAGGGCGGTAGTATTCCAGGCTCACGGCCGGCGTGCCGGATTTTACAATTTGATCGGCAAGCTCAGAAAGCACCTCTCCGGAACCAATTGTGCTATTGATCAAAATCACACCGTCAAATTCAGAAAAATCGGGTAGCTTGAAAATATTGTATTCTCCCACATCATGGAGAATTGACTTTTCATAACGCCGCTCGCACGTGAAAAAGAATACGTTACAGTTGTTCGCCGTCACGCAGTCCCTAATCCCCTCCGTCAATTCTGTAATTGTACCGATCGTAAGTCCAGCCACAAGCACTGCAATATTTTTCATTTTTCCACCCCCTGTAAGAAATGAAAGACTGCCTAATTACCTTATTTCTCGGTAGCCTCCAAATAATCTTTGCTGCCAAGCTCATCCCAAGCGTGTTTGTCGCCCCGAATGATCTCTTTTGTCTGCATATCTATAGCATAGAAATCCATAATGCCGGTCTGTATGGCATTACCTGTTTCATCTAATAGTTCTTTGTACTCTACAAACACCTGACACCTTTGATTTTTGGATTCGCCGTTGTAAACCGCGGTAATTCGAATCTGCTGGTCAGGAATATCCCGGATTGTGTCCTCTCCCGTATAGAGAATACCATAAAAATTGCCCTTTGCATTGTAGGTCGTCATATATTGGTATCCCGCCTTGGCAAACACCTCATCATACAGACATTTATAGGCTCCCTCCGGCGTCGTCACGTCATTTTCGAGGTTTTCCTTTAATTCACTTTCCAGCCGCTCCTCCTCGTATTCCTGCCTTGCCTTCCTGTCTGCCTCTTTCAACTGTCCGCTACGGCTCTGTACAAGAAAAATAACACCGGACAGCAGATCCAGCAACAGAATTGCGACCGCCAAAGCCATCTGTAAATAAACGACCGTTCTGCGCTTTCCGCTCTGCGCCGTCTCGTCTGCCTTCGCGAGACGCAAGATAGCGGCGGCACATAAAAGTAAGATTACTCCAAAAAAAATCCAATATCCCATAGAATTTCTGTCCTTTCCGGTACACCAATACAGGCATCCAAAACCGCCCGCTTATGTCAGGACAAATTCCGCCGCATTATCCGTCGCGCTGTTTTCTCCGATATAGACAACAAATGTGCCCTTCTCGCTCTCGAAACGGTTCTCAGCCGTCGTAAAGCGCAGCATTTTCTCTGAAACAGCAAATTCCACGGTCTCCGTCTCGCCTTGAGCGAGCGTAATCTTAGAAAATCCCTTCAACTCACGGATCGGGCGCACGACACTGCCGCATAAATCCCGGATATAGAGCTGCACCGTCTCTGTCCCCTCACGACTGCCCGTATTCTTCACATCCACGCAAGCGATAATCGTATCCCCCTCCGTTTCCTTTGAGAGCACATTTTTGGAAAGACGCACAGCCGAATAAGAAAATTTCGTATAGGAAAGCCCATAACCAAACGGATAGAGCGCCTCTACCGGAGCATCCAGATATTTCGACTGAAAGCGGTTCCTCACATCCCCGTTATAGGGTCTTCCGGTAGAAAAATGGTTATAAGATAACGGAACCTGACCGACAGAATAGGGGAAGCTCATCGAAAGTCTTCCGCTCGGAGTCTTCTCACCAAATAAAATATCACAGACCGCATTACCGCCCTCCGTTCCGGGAAACCATGCCGCCACAACCGCTTTTGCCTGCTTTGTCACCTCTCGGATATCAAGCGGACGGCCATGGAAAAGAACGACAACAATTTGGTCATTGACCTTTCTAATTTCCCTCAACAGTTTCCTCTGCATTTTCGGAAGTCTGATGTTCGTGCGGCTTCCGCCCTCGCCGGTGTGATAAGCATGTTCCCCCAACGCCAGCACAACCACATCCGCATTTTCTGCCTCTCTGATCGCCGCTTCTAAAAGCCGTTCCTCGGAAACAGTCCTCTCTTCTTGAACAAGTCCATTGAAGCCATACAGCTTTTCATTCTTTTCAAACAGATAGCAGCCCTGCGCAAACGTAATTGTATCGTCCGGCGACAGATCAAGAACGCCGTCTTTCACCGATACGGTATCCTTTTCCTCGGCGCACAGCGACCACGCGCCATACAAACGTTTTAACGTCACATATGGTCCGATAAAAGCAATTTTCTTTCCTTCCTTTGGAAGCGGAAGGATTTCTCCTTTATTTTTCAAAAGCACCATCGACGAAACAGCCGCTTCTCTCGCAAGCTTCCGATGCTCCTTACAAAGAATCGTTTCCTTCGCTTTCTGCGCATCCGCAAACCGGTACGGGTTTTCAAACAGCCCAAGCTTATTTTTAAGCTCCAATACCCTTAATACCGCCTCGTCCAGTAACTCCTCTCTCAGTGTCCCTTCCTGAATGAGCGCCTTCAAATTCCCGACATAAGAATTCGTACACATATCAATATCGACTCCGGCATCAAGAGCAAGTTTAGCCGCTTCTTTTTTATCTTCTGCAATCCCGTGGAAAACAAGCTCCTCGATTGCCGCCCAGTCAGAAATCAGGACACCTTTAAAACCCATCTCTTTTCTTAAAACTTCTCGCATCAACCAGTTGTTTCCTGTAGCCGGTATCCTGTCAAGCGTATTGAAGGACGTCATCATAAGCGCGCTTCCTGCGTCGATGCCGGCCTGATAGGCGGGCAGGTATTCGTCCCGAAGCGTCCTTTCCGACAACTCCACCGTATTATATTCTCGCGCCCCCTGCGGTGCGCCATATGCCGCAAAATGCTTAACACACGAAGCGATTGTTCCCTCCTTTAACAGGTCATCTCCCTGATAACCTTCCACGATCGCTTTGGCACAAACGCTGTTTAAATAGGGATCCTCGCCTGTGGATTCCATGACTCTACCCCAACGCGCATCCTTGACGAGATCCACCATCGGAGAAAACGTCACGTGGAGACCATCGTAGGAGGCTTCCTTTGCCGACGCCTTTGCACACTGCTTTATAAGCTTTGGATCAAAGCTGCAGCCCTGCGCAAGCGGGATCGGAAATGATGTCTGATAGCCGTTGATAATGTCCGCCATAAACAATAGCGGAATATGGTGCGGCTGCTTTTTCATATAAGAGTCCTGTACGTCTTTGATTGCTTTGGTTCCAAATATAGACAACGTAGAGCCTGCCTCATAAATTTCTTTTTCGCCGATTCCAAATTCCATTGCCGGACCCGTCAGCACCGCCCTATCCTCAAAGAAGCTGTTTGGGAGCTGTACGAGCTGCCCAATTTTTTCCTCAATGGACAGCTCTTGTAATAATTCCAATAACTTACTTTGTTCCATTCCTATAACTCCTTTATCATTCCTCTATTTTATCATGATATTCTTTTATTTACTAGCCCCGTACCGCCACTGCCCGTATAAGTGAAAAGCATAGAAACATAGTAATATTTGCGATAACAATGCTTGCTCCCGTCGGCGTCGCAAGCAAATAGGAACCGAGCAAACCCGACAAAAAGCATATAACCGACACGAGCGCAGCACATAAAAGCACCGAAGAGAATCGCTTAAAAAGCTGCATCGACGTCAATGCCGGAAATATAATCAAGCTGGAAATCAGAAGCGCGCCCATCAATCGCATACCAAGAACAATCGTTACCGCCGTTAAAAGTGAGATAAGCATCTGATAAAGCTGTGGTCTCATGCCTGTCGCTTCCGCAAAACATTCATCAAAGGTCACAGCAAATATCCGATGGTAAAAAAACAGATACAACACCAAAATAATGACGGAAGCCGCCATGCCAACCCACATATCCATCCGGGAAATGGACAGGATACTCCCAAACATATAATTATTGACATCAGTCGTCATGCCCGTCGTCAGGGAAAGCACTACGACTCCCACGGCAAGCGAGCTCGTGGAGACTAGCGCAATCGCAGAATCTCCTTTAATTTTAGTGCTGTTATTCATCCGAAGCAGCAAAAATGCTGCTGCTATGACAATCGGAAGCGCCACGGCAAGCGGCGCGGCGTTCATTGCCGCCGCGATGGCAAGCGCACCGAAGCCTACATGAGACAGCCCGTCCCCGATCATAGAAAAACGCTTCAACACAAGGCTCACACCCAAAAGCGCCGCACACAGTGACAGCAAACCTCCCGTAATAAGCGCCCGCACCATAAATGGAAAGGAAAACATCTCCTCTATTAGTCCGATCATTGCTATTGTAACGCCTCCTTCAAATTTTCCAGATTCTGTTCCATTAAATCATAATAGGTTATGCCTGCCGCCAGATCCTCCCCTGAAATATTGTGGCATGAATGCAGAAGAAGCTTTTTTGCACCGGTGCTTTCACAAATACTGTCAGCCACCTTCTCATTTGAAAATTCAATATGAAATACAACTGGAATCCGCTCTTCCTTCACCTTATTAATTAAAAAGGCGAGGGTTGCCGCGCTTGGCTCCGCATTCTCCGAACACCCCGGAAAAGCGGCATAATAGGAAAGTCCGTATGCGTCCGCAAGATAACGGAACGGGAACCGATCTCCTACAATAATCGTCCTTTTTTCACTGTTTCCTATTACCTGCTTGTATGCTTCATCAAGACCTTGCAGCTTTTTTATATATACTGCCGCATTTGTTTCATAGTCCTTTGCATGTGCAGAATCAATTTCAGAAAGCGCTCCGGCTATTTTTTCTGTAATTAAAACAGCATTGGAAGGAGCCGTCCAAACATGCTCGTCCAATTCACTCTCTTTAGCATCTTCACCGACATGATCGGCTTCCTCCTGCATGCCCTCGACCGTTTCCTCCTCGACAGCTTTCACGCAGTCCGCCATCGACAGGAAGTGCACCTGTTTTGTATCAACAGCGTCTAATATTTCTTCAATCCACGTGTCGGATTCTCCTCCGGCATAAATAAACAAATCGCAATTCTGTATCATTATGATATCGTGGGGCGTCGGCTCGAACGTATGACTCTCCGCACCCGCAGGCAAAAGCTTCGTAATCTGAGCGTACTCACCCGCAACTTCTTTTGCAAAATCATACGGGGGAAAAATCGTCGTGACAACACTAAGCTCTGCCGTCGCCTCCGGTGTACTTGCGCATCCTAAAAGAAGACACAGTGTCATGCAGCAGATCGCCGCAAGTGTTTTCCTTCTTATTTTCATTAAATCCTGCCTTCCTGTCCGTATTTATATCTATTATACATGAACGCTTCCATTCTGTCTTGAATAAACTATTAAAAAGTATAAAGGGACTCCTTATGAATCAACCATGCAATGGCTTTATGACTGACAGCCTCGGCCGGCCGATTCCAAACGACAACAACTCTCTGACTGTCAGCAGGAACGGCCCTACGCTGCTTGAGGATGTCCAGCAAATCGATAAGCTCGCCCATTTCAACAGAGAACGTATCCCCGAACGTGTCGTACATGCCAAGGGCGCCGGCGCGTTCGGCTGTTTTAAGCCTTACCAGTCCATGTCGCGCTACACAATGGCAGATTTCTTACAATCTTCAGATACGGTCACAAAAGTATTCGTACGGTTTTCTACAGTTATCGGTTCCAAAGGCTCCGCCGATACGGTTCGTGATCCCCGAGGCTTTGCCGTTAAATTTTATACAAGTCAAGGGATTTACGATATCGTCGGCAATGACCTGCCGGTATTTTTCATCCGTGACAGCATCAAGTTTCCGGATGTCATCCACTCTTTAAAGCCCTCTCCCGACACAAACCTGACGGATCCTCAGCGCTTCTGGGATTTCGTTTCGCTTTCTCCCGAGGCAACACACATGATCGCGTGGCTCTATTCCGATCGCGGAACAATCAAGGACTATGCGCATGTGGACGGCTTTGGCGTCAACACGTATGTTTGGGTAAACAGAAGCGGAGAACGCTTTTATATCAAATATCACTTTAAAACAATGATGGGCATTGAAACAATCTCTCGTGAAGAAGCGCACAAGCTCGCCGGAGAAAACCCCAACATCGCCGTCCAGAACCTGTATGAACACATCAAATGCGGGAACTATCCGCGTTATGAGCTGTGCATACAGATGATGCGCCCGTGCGATGCGGATTCCCTTCGTTTTGATCCCCTTGACGATACGAAAACATGGCCTGAGAATCAGTTCCCTCTTTACAAGGTGGGTATGATGACGCTCAACGAAAACCCCGTAGATTTCTTTGCCCAAGTGGAACAGGCCGCATTCTGTCCCGGCAACATTGTGCCCGGTGTAGAATTTTCCGCCGACAAAATGCTGCAGGGGCGCTCGTTTGCCTATCTGGATACACAACGATACCGAATCGGCTCTAACTTCGCGGAGCTTCCGGTCAACCGTTCCGTTTCGCCCGTGGACAATAATCAAAGAGACGGCAGCATGACTTACAAAATCAACCCGAACCCAATCAACTACTCTCCGAATAGCTTAAATAATAATTTCCCTCGTCCGGCAAACATTCCCGTGCCGCCACCCACATTCGCTCAGGGGCGCATTGTCCGGCAAAGCATTGCAAAGGAAGAAAATTTCTATCAGGCAGGGGAACATTATCGCTCGCTTTCCGAATGCGAACAAGACACACTTTCCGACAATATTGCGGTAGAGCTTTATCTTTGCAAGCCAGACATCGTCAAACGCGTACTTTCTTACTTCTCTGAGGCCGATCGAGACTGGGCAAACAACGTTTTGTGTCACATGCAAAAATATTCCGAAAAATAGAAAGGAGGATGCATATGGCAACCATTGTGCTTGATGCCGGCCACGGCGGCGCTGCTGATCCGGGAGCCGTCTATGGAAGCCGTCAGGAAAAAGACGACAACTTAAATCTTGTGCTCGCGGTCGGAAAAATACTGACCGATAACGGCGTAAATGTCGTCTATACCCGTACGACAGATGTCTATGAAACGCCTTACGAAAAAGCAGAAAAAGCAAATGCTTCGGGAGCCGACTACTTTGTCTCGATTCATCGCAATTCCTCACCATATCCAAACATGTATTCCGGCGTAGAATCGCTGGTCTACTCCGCCTATGGTGTCGCCTATGAAATGGCCAGCAGTATTAATGAACAACTGGAAAAAGTCGGTTTTACAAACCTCGGTGTCAACGAACGACCAAATCTCGTCGTCTTGAGAATGACACAGATGCCGGCTACGCTTGTAGAGGTTGGATTTATCAACAACGATAACGATAACTGGCTGCTCGATTCAAGCTTTCAGGACACCGCTTCTGCCATCGCGGACGGCATTCTCATGACAATTTGGGAAAACTGAGCCGACCGTCCTTTTTTCTCAAAATATGACTGCGGATATAAGAGACTGTTTCCTCTTCTCCTTTTGTGGCAAGCATTCTAAGCAGGTACTCAAGCATCTGCTTGGAATGCTTTTCCATGATAATATGATCCTTTCCCCTTAAAAAATAGTTCAGCGGCATATCCTGCATAAAATGACCTTTATTATAAATTTTTGATGCCGCCACACGATCCATATACATCTCAACAATATATTTCATCGGCATTCTTGCCGGTACCATTCCCTTTAATTCTGTCGCGCTGTAATCGATCCAGTATTCATAATGGTGCTTGTTGCGTCCCTTGTGATGCAGCCAGGCACTTGAATATCCGATGGCTTCCCGCTCGGCGTTGTTCGGGCTGCGGTAGCCCTGATAATATTTCACGCCAACAAGAAATTCCGACGGCATATATTTACTTAGATCATGCGTCATTCCCTGCCAATACAGACCCACGGAAAAACAACCCTTTCTGACCATACGCCGGTGTTCGGTAATTGTTTTAAAATGTTCCCAATATCGATTCATTCTGTTTCCCTTCCAAAAATAGTTCTGATCAAAACCGTACACAGCTCTACTTTTCCTTCAATTCCGTATAGCCGCTCCCCGGATATTCCCCTTCTCCCGGCGTAATAAAGATTTTTTTATTTTCCGAATCATAAAAAACCGATTTTGTATCCATAGGAGCGGTCACAGTCAAATCATCGGATTTGAATTGCCGATTTGCCACCCCTGTCATTTCTAAGAATTCCAAAATGTCCTCATTTAAAGCGCCGATCTCCGATGCTTCCAACGCCGACTGCGCCGCATAAATCCCTATTTTTTCTGCAGTCAGTCTTGGGGGCGTCACGTCCTTTTCTACTGCGTCCATAATTTCCTTGCCGTACTGCGCATTGATTTTATAAAACGTTCTGTTTACTTTTGTGTTTTCCATAAAAACAAAAAAAGCCTCCTTAAACTGGTCGTACAGCTCTTCGTTTCCCGCTTCAAAGCCAATCACACTCAGGCATATCCATTCCGTCACCACTCCACGGTCATCCGAATCATCGTTCGCATAGTAAAAATGATTTGCAATCAGCGGCACATAAAATTCACAGTACAGCGTATTGTTATACCGTGTCGTAATCTCGTACTTTAACAGATTCACCTCAAATTCCGATTCCCCGGTTGCATATGTCGTATTTTCACCAATATTGGCATAATCACCGATATCTCCGATCAGCGTCTTCGTATAATTTGCAGACAACTCCTCAAGGCGCTTCGTCAGCGCTTCATCGGCCGGCACGGTTTCTATGAGCGTTACCTTTTTTGCATCGGAATAGCACTGTTTGATCAGCAAATCGATATAGCCCTCCACACCCTTATAGGTCAGAAAGCTCATATATGTCTTCGTATCGCGTTCGTTGCTGCGCGTCCGTCCGGTCTCGGAATCTTTATACCAAAACTGCTGCGGCGACATGTAGGTGAAGCGCACGGTATTGTCCTCGTTGCAGACAACAAACGTCAAAAATTCCGGGAATTTTGTACTGTATTTTCCATAATCAATAGAAGGCTCTGCATTTGTAAAATCCTCCGGGTAAACGGAGGAAAATACGACATTGCCGCCTGCATCGGCGGCTTCGGTATAGGTGTAATAGCTGCCCAGATCATCCTTGATTTCCCGGCCCTCGCCAGAGGCAGATCCGGCATCCGGCTTCGTATCCGTCAAATCCTTTGCCAGTCCATCCGAAATCGCATCCCCGGTTTCTGATTCGCTATCGGCTTTCCCTAATGGCTGTGCGCTCTCCTCCTGCCCTGCCGGCTCCTCCTTAGGGCTTCCAGTCATTTTGGAGGCCTGTGTGATGATGATGCCCACCAGTACTAAAATCAGAACGAAAACAACGATAATCGCCCCGACAATGCCGGTGCGCGTTTTGTTATCCTTCTTTTCCGATTCGAGATTTTGCAGCACCTGCGGCGGATATTTTGAGACGCTGTCTTTATCCGTCACATCCGCTCCGCATCCGATGCAATGTTCATGGCTGTCCTCTAAAAGCATTCCGCAGTTTTTACAATATTTCATATGTTCCTCCTCACTCAGCATCCGGAAAATCGATTTCCTCGTCCATGATCTGTAACATAATATCCACAAGCTTCGGATCAAACTGTGTTCCTCTGCCCTTTTCAATCTCCGACCGCACCGTCTCCTCGGGAAGCTTCCTTCGATAGGCTCTGTCCGAAGTCATAGCGTCATAAGCATCCGCAATTCCGACGATACGCGCCGAAACCGGTATTTCTTCTCCCTTAAGCCCTTCCAGATAGCCCTTCCCGTCATAACGCTCATGGTGATATTTTGCACCGTTTGCCACGTCCTTAATCATCGTGATGTCCTTTAAAATATCCGCTCCCATCGCGGTATGCGTTTTCATGACCGCAAATTCCTCCTCGGTCAGCCTGCCGGGCTTATTCAAGATCACATCAGGCACGCCGATCTTGCCGATATCATGCAGCAGCGCGAGGCTGTACAGATCGCTGCTCTCTTCCTCTTCCCAGCCAAGCCTCCCTGCGATTTCCCGCGCATACCTTGCGACTCTCGTCGAATGCTGCCTCGTGTATACATCCTTTTTGTCGACCGTATTGGAAATCGCCATGATCGCCTGTACGCTGAGCGCCTCAACCTCCCTTGTCTTTTTCGCGACAAGCTTTTCGAGGCTGTGGCGGTAATTGGAAAGCTCGATCTGCGTGGATACGCGCGCCAGCATAATTTGAGGCACAAAAGGCTTGATAATAAAATCCACCGCACCGAGCTGAAAGCCCTTCAGCTCATTGTCCATATCGGAATGGGCCGTCAAAAAAATCACGGGAATTGAAGCGATCCGGCCGACGCTCCGGATGCGGCTCATCGTCTCATAACCATCCATCTGCGGCATCTCAATATCAAGCAAAATCAGATCGGGCAGAATCCTTTCCATAGCCGCAAGTGCCGCTTCGCCCGATTTCACCGGCACGACCTTATACCGGTCTCCAAGCACCTGAATCGCATACTGCAGATTGCTCGGCGTATCGTCCACCACCATGATCACCTTCTGCTCTTCCGTCTCTTGGCGCTGCATAGTTATCCTCCGTCAATACCGTTTTTTCTAAACAATCCTCACACCCTGCGGCACAACATAGTTAAGCGCGCCGGGCATCAGTTCGACCTTCCATTCTTTTTCCTTCAAGATCTCGCCATCCACATTCAAATAAATATATTTTTCATCCTTACGCCTGATGGATAGAGAGGAAGCCTTTCTGACCGTAAGAAAGCTATCTGACAGCCCGCTGATTTCTCCGCGCCGAAACAGCCTCATAAAATGAAGGGCACGCCACTTCCTTATTTTTTTCAGAAGCAGCAGATCCATCCTGCCGTCGCCCGGCGACGCGTTGGAAACCGGATAAAAGGAACCACCCAGACAAATGCTGTTTCCCATATAGATCATATCATATTCGCCGCTCTGATCCTCGCCGTCGATCTCCAACGTATAGTCGGCCGTCGGATTGAAAAGAAATGTGAGCAAAAACGACAGCACATATAAAAACTGAGGATTCATGCTCCCGATAAACTTGATCCTGCTCGCAAAGCGTTCGGCAAGCTCGGTCAGCCCTATCGTCGAGAACAGCACATGATTGTGAATATCCGCGCCGCTTACTCCGACATTTTTCACAAAATCCACCTGAATGACTTCGCCGCGGATCAGATTGTCCATGTTATAAAAAAGCTTTTGCCGCTCTCCGAAATTTTTCAAAAAATCGTTCGTCAGCCCGCACGGATAATGCGCCATTTCCACGCGCCCAAGATCCCTGTCCTCGATGCCGCTGATCGCATTGGCAAACGTGCCCGATCCGCCGCAGATATAAAACCGGATTTTTTCATCGTCAAACAGCTTTAACATCCGCTTTACGATGTCCGCCTCATGTCCGGCCTCCTCCGTGTCAAACACGAGGTAGGAAAAATCCTGCTTTCGTTCCAAAAACTGGCGAATGCTCTCCGAACGATCCCTGATTCCCGCGACCGGATTAATTATGAAAATGTGTATCATACTTAGCCACCTAACCTTCGTCCGTCAGTTTTTTCAGCCCTTCGACGGCAATGTCAAAATCAAACAGTTCGATATTTTCCAAAACCTCCTGCAAAACGCTCCTGTCCTTCTTTGAAAGCTCACAGGAAAGCAACTCGTTCACAATACTCATACCTTCCTTGGTATCCCAGTTTTCAAGCGCCTCCTTAGCTTTTAAAAGCTGCTTTGCAAGCTCGTCCTTAGCGATCGGTCTAAGGCTCTTTTCTTCGTCCGGCGTAATGAGCTTAAGCGCCCCTTTCAACTCCTGTATCAGTTTTCCATAAGCCGCTGCAAACTGCTCATGGCGGCCGCACACATATGCTTCATTTTCCGCTCTGCATTCCAGCTCCAGTCTGCGCGCTTCTTCTGAAAGCGAATCGGCGCCGATGTTTTTAGAGGAGCTTTTAATGCCGTGCGCTTCGATGCCGTAACCGCCCCAATCCTTTTTTTCATAAGCATCTGTCAGCCGTCTTAAAATTTCCGTTGACGATTTCACATAAATATGAATGACATCGAGCAAAATTTCAATTTTTCCGCCGCAAAGCCGCAGGCCATTTTCAAACGAAAGCGCTTCTACCTTTGCAAATACCGCACCGGCTTTTTCCAAAAGCGCATCCGGACCGCCATCCTGCTGCATTTCCCGGTATGCCTCCTTCGCGATCTGTTTTTCCTTCGGCAGCCATTTATACATCACCTGCTCGAGGCGCTTTAAATCAATCGGCTTCGGTAAAAAGTCGTCAAAGCCGTTTACAAGAAACATTTCCTGCACGCCCTTGATCGCATTCGCGGTCAGAGCGACGACCGGCACCGTCCGGTAGAATTCCTCTTCCTTTGCGCGCAGGATATGCACAAGCTCCACGCCGTCCATGCCCGGCATCATATGATCGACGAACAGAATGTCAAACCGTCTGTCTTTATCTAAGATCTTAAGCGTCTCTTCTCCGCCGCCGGCTGTCACAACCTCCATGCGGTACTGACCCATCAGCCCTTCGGCGACCTTCAGATTCGCAAGGTTGTCGTCAATAACAAGCACGCGCGCATGAGGCGCATAAAATTTGGAGATCGCGTGTTTTTTCATCACGTCGTTTTCAGGCGCTTCGTTCAGCAGAACCGGAACAGCCGCATACAGCGACAGCGGCTTGTGGATATAGCGAATATTCGGTACGCCCGTCTCCTCCACGACATCGCTCAGAGCAACCATCGCAACCCACGTCACATTGGGGTACTGCTTCGCAAGCGTGAGCACGGTCTTTTGAAACAGCGCATAATCATAGCACACAAGCTCACGTTTTTCATTTTTAAGCTCTTTCGCGGCCTCCGTGACAGAAGGATACTCCTTCGTCTCCACATGCAGGGAACCGAATAAATCATGCAGCCCCTCTTTATAATATTCATTTTCCTCACAGAGGAAAACCGTTCTTTTTTCCATGTCCTTCAGCGCGCTGTCACATGAGCGCCAGTCCCTGACTCCCTGCTCCAGCTCCACAAAAAAGGTCGTCCCTTCTCCGTAAACGCTCTCCGCCCGGATGGAGCCGTTCATTTTCTTTACAAGCTCCGCGGTGATGGCAAGACCGAGTCCCGTACCTTCGATATTGCGGTTGCGCTCCATATCGAGCTGGGTGAACGCCTGAAAAAGCCTCGGCAGGTCCTCCTGCTTCATCCCCATGCCCGTATCGGAAACCGTAATCTTCAACAGCACCCTGTCACTGGAAACCGCTTCATAAGCGAAGCTTAAAAGAATCCGCCCCTGCGGGGTGAATTTCACGGAGTTAGTCAGCAGGTTTAACAGCACCTGCTGCACGCGAACCTCGTCTCCGTAGAAGAGTGTAGGCAGCTTTGGATCCATTTTGATGACAAATGCGATATCCTTTAGTCCGATGCGCGTATTCACGACATTCTGCAAATTATTCATCTGGGAAGCCAAATTGTATTCCTGCTCGATAAATTCCATTTTCCCCGCTTCGATTTTAGAGAAATCCAGAATGTCGTTGATGATGTTCAATAAATTATCCGACGCATTTTTGATCGTATTGACGTATTCCGCGCCAAGCGGCGAGAGACTCGTCTGCATCAAAAGCTCCGACATGCCGCAGATCGCGTTCATCGGCGTCCGGATTTCATGGGACATATTCGCAAGGAAATCCGCTTTCGCCTTAGAAGCGGCTTCGGCGTCCTTTTTCTTGATTTCCACGACGCGAAGCAAATCCTCGTTGCTCTGCGCCTTCTGTTTGTTCATCCGCTCCGCGAGCGCATTTTTATTTAACAAAAGCACGAGCGCGATCTGCCCTAAAAACAGGGCGAACACCTGCAGCACGAACTGTAACGTCAGCTCCTGGTAGGACGCGATCAGAAAAACACAATAAAATACGATTGAAATCATAAACAGTAGACGGGTCACCATCATAGAAAAGTACAGCGACATCAGGCAGGCGATCATCAGCAGCACGATGTTGAATACGTTTTCAATTTCCGCCGTGTAGCAGTAGATTCCGGAGATCATGGTCAGCGCGAGCGCCATCGCCATGCCGCGCGTATCGTTGCTCACCCGCGGATAATAAGTGAGAAAAACCATGAGCATAATGGAAAACAGCAGGGCGGCATAAACCCACATCGTCACCTTGATGTCCTTTTGCACGAACAAAACGAACAGGATCACGAGCACATAGATGAGCAATATGAACTTTTCAATGGCGCTGTTCAGCTTTGTAACCATAATTTTATCCGCCCCTGCCGCATTATTCCTCCTGCGAATCCACCTTGATCCGCAGCTCCTCAAGCTGCCTTGCATCTACGATATTCGGTGCCTCGGACATGAGATCCGACGCATCCTTTACCTTCGGAAACGCCATAACCTCCCGAATGCTGTCCGCACCGACCATCAGCATGACAAGGCGGTCAAGCCCATAAGCGAGCCCCGCGTGAGGCGGCACGCCATACTGAAACGCATTTAAGAGAAATCCGAAGCGGTCATAAGCGTCTTCCTTTGTGAAGCCGAGCGCCTCGAACATTTTTTCCTGCACATCCTGCTGGTGGATCCTGACGCTTCCGCCGCCCAGCTCCGTACCGTTTAATACAATATCATAGGCCTTTGCGCGCACTTTACCCGGTTCGGAATCGAGGTACTCAAGATCCTCGTCCATCGGCATCGTAAACGGATGGTGCATCGCACTAAAGCGGTTCTCCTCCTCGCTCCATTCAAGCAGCGGGAATTCCGTCACCCACAAAAAGCGGAATTCATTTTGTGGAATCAGATCGAGCGTTTTAGCGAGTTCGATACGAAGCGCGCCGAGTACGTCCCACACGACCTTTCTCCGGTCTGCGGCGAACAAAAGCAGATCGCCCTTTTCACCCTGCATCGCGTTTACAAGCTCCGTAAGCTCCTCCTCAGTCATGAATTTTGTAAAAGAGGATTTATAGGTGCCGTCGGGCTGAATGCTCAGATAAGCAAGCCCCTTGGCGCCATAGCCCTTCGCAAATTCCACGAGCGCGTCGATTTTTTTTCTCGGCATTTCGGCCTGGCCTTTGACGTTGATGCCGCGCACCGTTCCTCCGTTTTCAAGAGCGCCCGTAAACACACCGAAGCCACAGCTCTTTACGGTGTCGGATACGTCCTTTAACTCCATGCCAAAGCGCAGATCCGGCTTGTCGGAGCCGAAACGATCCATCGCGTCGATCCACGTCATGCGCTCGATCGGCATCTTCACATCGACATCGAGTATTTCCTTAAATACCTTGCGGATCATCCCTTCATTCACAGCGATGACATCATCGACGTCGACAAACGACAGCTCCAAATCGATCTGTGTAAATTCCGGCTGGCGGTCCGCGCGCAGATCCTCATCGCGAAAGCACTTTGCCACCTGGAAATAACGGTCATAACCGGCGCACATCAAAAGCTGCTTAAATAGCTGCGGCGACTGCGGCAGCGCGTAAAACGTCCCCGGATGCACACGGCTCGGTACGAGATAATCCCTCGCGCCCTCCGGCGTGCTCTTTGTCAGAATCGGCGTCTCAATTTCCAAAAAGCCCTCGTCCATAAAATAGTTTCGGATACTATTGACAATCTGGCTTCTTACTATGATATTCCTCTGTAAATCCGGCCTCCTCAAATCGAGATACCGGTATTTTAAACGAAGTTCCTCCTTCGTCTTGCTGTCCGCCTCGATCGGAAACGGCGGTGTCTGCGCCTCCGAAAGGATGCGAAGCTCTGTCGCGCGCAGCTCGATGCAGCCCGTCTTTAAATTCGCATTCGCTTCGCCGGAGCGCTTTTCCACCCTTCCCGTCACGGCAATGACAAATTCGCTTCTAAGCTTTTCCGCTTTCGCAAAGCCTTCTGCCTTCACGTCGCTTTCCTCGAAAATAATCTGCAAAATGCCGGAGCGGTCGCGCAAATCCACGAAAATAATGCCGCCTTTGTTCCTGCTCTTCTGCACCCAGCCCATCACGGTCGCCGTCCCGCCGATATTCTGCTCATTAAGCTCCGTGCATCTGTGCGTCCTCTTTAATCCCATCATTGATTCTGCCATGTCCTGATCTCCTCTTTTTCTTGATCGGCTTTCCTGTCAGCCCTTTAATTCCGTATTATAAAAATCCCTGATATTTTCCGGCGCATAGCCTTCCTTACTGAGCTGCTCCTTTTGGAATTTCTTATTTTTATTCATCTGGGCGATGAGCACCTGTCTGCCTTTTACACGAAGCTTGGAGGCTTCCTTGATGACCTCACATAAACGCTCCTTTGACGCGCCCTTTTCAATCAAAAACGCCATTTTATCTGAACCGCCCGGCACTTGAAAATCCCTGTCGAGCAAAATCGTGATGATACGCTCAAAGCCGATCGAGAAGCCGCAGGCGCATGTCTGCACGCCTGTAAATTTGCCGATCATCTCGTCATATCTGCCGCCTCCGGCTACGCTGCTGCCGAATTCGTCCATGCTGATCTCAAAAATGGTTCCCGTATAATAAGACATTCCGCGCACGAGCGTCGGGTCAAATTCGATTTTAAACTCCGATGCCTTCGTCTCCTCGACGCTTGCGATAATCGTCTCAAGACCCTCTGCCGCTTCAGGGGAGAGGAAGCCCGCCAGAGTTTCCTTTAAATAGCGGATGCCCGCGATGTCGCGTGTAGCCTTTTCAAACAGCGTTAAATAGCTCTCGGCCGCATCAGCCGCAAAGCCGCTCGCGATCAGTTCGCCCCGCACACCGTCCGAACCGATTTTGTCCATCTTATCCAGAATGATGAACACAAGGTCATACTGATCCTCTGAAAATCCGCAGTAAGCAGCCATCGCTTTTAAAATCCTGCGGTCGTTGATGCGCACGGTAAAGTTCTTAAAATCAAGCTTGCCGAGCAGCGTCGTCGTGGCAAGGATCAGCTCAATTTCCGCTAAGTAGCTCGGATCGCCCAAAATATCGATGTCGCACTGCACAAACTGCCGGAACCTTCCCTTCTGCGGCCTGTCCGCACGCCAGACGCTGCCCATCTGAAGCGCCTTGAACGGGCTCGGCAGCTCATTCGCATGGTTCGCATAATATCTGGAAAGCGGAACGGTCAAATCATAACGTAAGCCGGAATCGACCAAATCATTCTCGTTTTCGGCTGTCTCTATATTCAGCTTTTCGCCTCGTTTTAAAATTTTAAAAATCAGCTTCTCATTTTCCCCGCCCTGCTTGCTGCAAAGGTTTTCTATATGCTCCACACAAGGGGTCTCAATCGGCTGAAAGCCGAAGCCGCCGTAGGTTTCCTTCACAAGACCGGTCACATAATCGCGGATCTGCATCTCCCCCGGAAGAACATCCTTCATTCCTGTTACCGGTTTTTTCGTCAATGCCATCTTCATTCTCCTCTTCTATCTTTTTAGTTTATCATAAAACGATTTCTTTTTCGCCAGTAATTTGTCATTTTCTTCGATGAATAATGTCACATCCTTCACATTGTCGGTCCGCTCAATACGTCCGTCAGGGAGCACAACCTTTGAAATGGAGCCCGCGCCGAGCGCGGCAATCGATTGAATTTCTTCCATAATTAAAATGTTATAGATACCGCATTTCCCTTCGCGCGCATAACCGACGTTTTCAAAATTGCCCGCCATATTTTTCTGCCGGTACAAATAATAGGGGTTCATGCCCATTCTCTCTGCGGCTTCTCTCGCCGCCTCCATCATCTGCGGCGTATTGACGCTTTTTATTTCCTCATGCTCGCTCAAAAACTGCGCCATGCCGGCCGCCCGCTTGATCGCCATGGAATGCACGGTGATACTGTCGGGATCCAGCCGTTCGATTTCCGACAACGTATATGTCAGCATTGCAAGATCCTCACCGGGCAGACCGAGTATCAAATCCATATTGATGTTCGTAAAGCCCGCCTCTCTTGCGAGCAGAAACGCTTTCCTCACCTGTTCCACCGTATGCTGCCTGCCGATAATTTTGAGCGTTTGTTCATTCATCGTCTGCGGATTGATCGAAATGCGGTTCACGCCGCAGCGAAAAAGCGTATCGAGCTTTTCCCTCGTGATGCTGTCCGGCCTTCCCGCTTCGACCGTAAACTCCTGCACCGTCTTAAAATCAAAGCGCTCCTTTACATATATAATCAGCTCCTCAAGCTGCTCGGGCGTCAATGTCGTCGGCGTCCCGCCGCCGATATAGACCGTATCCAATATCTGATCGCGGTAAATCCCGGCGGTCAAATCGATTTCCCTCTTTAACGCCGCAAGGTATTCCTCCACCCGGTTTTTCCATTTGGCGATCGGATAGGACGTAAACGAACAGTACAGGCATGTCGTCGGGCAAAATGGGATTCCGATATAAAGGCTGAAGCCGTCCGTTCCATGCAGACCGGCCAGAATCTTCTGCTCACGCTTCGCGATGTCGATGCTGAGCATGATCTTTTCTTTTGAGGCGAAATACATCTTTTTCATGTAAGCGCTGATTTCGTCGTCATTTTTTCCTTCCTTCAGCATTCCCATCGGAAGCTTGGTCGGACGAATGCCGGTCAGCGTTCCCCACGGAAGCTCTTTTCCGGTTTCTTCGCTTAACAGAAGGTAAAGCTGTTGCTTTAACACATTTTTTACCTGTGGACGTTCCATCCCTGCGGTCACGGCTTTCAGACTCTTTTTGACATTACCGTCGGCGATGATTTTTACCTCTAAAAAACCTCCCGAATAACAGACTTCGAAACCGGAAAAGTTCTCCCCGGTTTCTTCTGCTAAAATCATATGCACATCCTTATCCTGATAAAATGCCTTCACCAGAGAATGGATGTCGTATGTAAATATTTCCTCGGATAATCTGACTGCTATCATATATACGCCCGCTTTATTTTATCGTTCAGACTTCGTCTGACCAATATGAATTTATGCACAGAAAGGATTATACTTACGCTCCTCTCCAATCGTCGTGGAATCGCCATGTCCCGGATAAACCTTGACATCATCGGGCAGCACCATCAGTTTTTCTCTCAAAGAGCGATCCAGGGCACCGCCGCTACCTGTCGGCAGATCCGTCCTTCCAACGGAACCGGCAAACAACGTATCCCCGCACAGAAGAAGCTTTTCCTCCTCAAAATAGTAGCAGCTGCTCCCTGCCGTGTGTCCCGGCGTCTCGATCATTTTACAGGAAATTCCCGCAGCCGTAATCGTCTCGCCGTCCGCAAGATATACATCCGCCTTGACTGTATAAGGGCGTCTGATCTGATCGGAACAGTTTAACGCGGCATCCTCGCAAAGCGCCTGCTCGGCTTTGGCTGCATATACCTTGACACCCGTCTTCTCGCGCAGCTCATTTACGCCCATAATATGGTCAAAATGCCCGTGTGTGAGCAAAATCGCTGCCACCTCAATCCCGTTTTTTGTAAGCCGTTCATAAATGCCCTCTCCATCAAAAGCCGGATCGATGACAAATGCCTTTTTTTCCTCCTCGTCATATACAAAATAGCAATTCGTTCCAACCATCCCAAGAACGGTTCTTCCTATTTTTAAATTACCCATTTAACCTGTTGTCCTTTCAATATCAATGACATCTTCGATAGAGCGCAAACGGTCGATGATCCTTTTTAATTCTTCCGTATTGGATATTTCAAAAGAAATGGACGTTGTTGCCGTTCCCTGCTTGCTTGTCCGCACAT
>CAZMIX010000015.1:41924-45246 GCA_964566545.1 uncultured Lachnospiraceae bacterium
CACATTCATCGAAAGAATGTTTACATTTTTCTCAGTCAGAGCCTTTGTAATTTCCGCCAACAGACCGTTTCGGTTGTTGCTGTATAGATTAATTTCGGCAAGGTAACGTTCGGGCGCTTTGGAATCGTTCGTCTGCCACTCGGCTTCAATCAGCCTTGCCCTCTCCATTTCAGGAAGATTCAATATGTTAATACAGTCCGTACGGTGTATGGAGATGCCTCTTCCCCGCGTCACAAAACCGACAATCTCGTCGCCCGGGATCGGACTGCAGCATTTGGAAAAGCGCACAGCAACATCGTCGATTCCCTTGACTACAATACCTCCCTTGTTCCTGATCTGAATTTTCTTATCCTTCTGGGCTTCGACCATATTATGCAAGATCTCTTCGTCAGATAGAATCTTCGGATGATCCTTCTCATACAGCTCCTGCATTTTATTAATGATCTGCCCTTCCTTTAAGCCGCCGTGACCGACGGCCGCACAGACAGAATCCCAATCCTTAAATCCATATTTATCCATGATGGCACGCATGTATTCCAGCCGCATTAATTGGCTTGTATCCAATGCCTTCGTCTTAAAATACGCAAGTATCATTTCCTTGCCTTTGATGATATTATCTTCCTTCAGTTCATTTTTGAACCACTGGCTGATCTTGCTCCTTGCCTGCGTGCTCTTGACAATATTAAGCCAATCGCGGCTTGGCCCTTTGGAGTTCTGAGACGTAATTATCTCAATCCGGTCACCGTTGTTGATGACATAATCAATCGTGACAAGCTTACCGTTGACACGCGCTCCGATCATCTTATTGCCGACCGCGCTATGAATACTGTAAGCAAAGTCAATTGTATTCGAGCCCGCCGGAAGCGTCTTAACGTCTCCGGTCGGCGTGAAACAATAAACGCTGTCGGAAAACAGATCCAGATCGCTTTTGAGTGTATTCATGAATTCCTTATTGTCTGAAAGATCCTTCTGCCATTCGAGAATCTGCCTGAGCCAGCTTAGCTTTTCCGCCTCCTGTTCCTCAACACGCTTGCCATTAGAGGCTTCCTTGTATTTCCAATGGGCGGCGATACCGTATTCCGCCGTCCTGTGCATTTCATAAGTACGAATCTGGATTTCAAATGGCTGCCCCGTTGGTCCTATCAGCGTCGTATGAAGCGACTGGTACATGTTCGGTTTGGGCATAGCAATATAATCCTTAAAGCGCCCGGGAATCGGCTTGTACATCTCATGGATGATACCGAGCGCGGCGTAACAGTCCTTTACCGAATCAACAACAATTCTGATCGCAAACAGATCATAAATCTGATCGATTGTCTTGTCTTGATTCAGCATCTTTTTATAAATGCTGAAAAAATGCTTCACGCGGCCATCAATATTTGCTGAAATACCGGCATTATGAATATGCACGGAAACCTCGTCCACAATTTCCTGCACGTACTTTTCACGCACGCTTTTACGGATTGCAATTTTGTCCACAAGGTCATAATAAACCTCAGGTTCCAGATATTTTAAGGACTGATCGTCCAGCTCCACTTTCAGCTTGGAAATACCGAGGCGCTGTGCGAGCGGCGCATAAATGTCCATTGTCTCTCGCGCGATCTCGATCTGCTTAGAGGGGAGCATATGCTTTAACGTACGCATATTGTGCAGCCTGTCCGCCAGCTTTACCATGATGACACGGATGTCCTTCGCCATGGCAAGAAACATTTTTCTTAGATTTTCTGCCTGAAACTCCAGCTTGTCCTCATTATATTTTAAACGGCCGAGCTTTGTCACACCATCTACGATCAGCGCTACGTCCGGCCCAAATTCTTTTTTGATTTCCTCATCCGTCATGATCGTATCTTCTACGACATCATGCAAAAGCCCCGCCACAATGGACTCCTTGTCAAGCTGTAAATCGGCAAGGATAATCGCGACGCAGAGCGGATGAATGATATACGGCTCGCCTGACCTGCGCACCTGATCCCGATGTGCCTCATAAGCGATTTTATACGCCTTTTCAATCATGGAGATATCGTCCGACGGGTGATATTTTTGCACACGGGCAATCAGATCCTGATAGAGCTCTTCAGGACTTAGAAATTCCTTCATGGCCTCAATCCGACCGTCATCCAGAATCAATTCTTTTGTCTGTTTTTCCTGTGTGTTCATTACATCTGCCATAGGAGATACCCTCCTTTCGTTTGTAGTATACATCATCCGTCCATTTGTCGTCAAACATCCGTGTGAAATACGTTACCGTTCCGCAACCAGCATGGATACCTCAGGGCTTCATAGCGACATATACAGCAAGACAATCATCGCCAGTATCATGCGATACCAGCCAAACACTTTAAAATCATGCTTTTTGATGTAGGACATCAGAAAGCGGATGGCAAGCACCGATACCGCAAACGCGGTTGCCATACCGATCATCAGTACCGATAGCTCCGTTTTCGTAAAATCAAAACCAAATTTGACGATCTTTAACAAACTCGCGCCAAGCATGACAGGTACGGCTAAAAAAAATGTAAACTCCGCCGCCGCTGTCCGTGATACACCAAGCAAAATCGCGCCGAGAATCGTCGCTCCGGAACGTGAGGTGCCCGGGAAAACAGCAGCAATCAACTGGAAAATACCAATATAAAAGGCTGTACGGTAACTAATCTGCGCGATTGTTTCCATTTTCGGTATCCGATTCTTATTTTTTACTTCTATAAGAAGGAACAATATGCCGAATACAAACAGAGCAATCGCGACACAAATATAGTTATAAAACAGCGATTCAAACAAATCGTCAAACGGCATTCCAATCACGACTGCAGGAATACATGCCACAATAACTTTCAGCCACATAGAAAGCGTTTCTTCCTTAATATATAGTTTTTCTTTGAATTGAAGCGGGAACAGCCGTTCCCAATACAGCAGAACAACCGCGAGAATCGCGCCAAGCTGAATAACAACCCGAAACATTTCAAGAAATTCCGACGACTGGTTAAGCGGAAGAAGCTCCTCCACCAAAATCAGATGTCCTGTGCTGCTGATCGGCAGCCACTCCGTAATGCCCTCGACAATTCCGTAAACAATCGTCTTTATGATTTCTGCCATCTAAGGCCTCCATAATCATTATTTTAAATTATAGTCCTTCCGGGTTCATGGACTGCCAGCGCCAGGAATCCTCGCACATTTTTTCTATGCTGCGCTGCGCCGTCCAATGCAGCTCTTCTTTTGCCTTTGATGCATCGGCATAACATGTAGCGATATCGCCCGGCCTTCTTTCCTTGATTTCGTAAGGGATTTCCCTGCCGCACGCCTTTTCGAAATTTTTAATGATATC
>CAZMIX010000016.1:0-43971 GCA_964566545.1 uncultured Lachnospiraceae bacterium
ATCTGATACAGCTTCGCAAAAACGTATCGCGGGGCGTGCTTCTCGATATCGAAAGGGAGATCAGGGAGCATTACGCACAAAATCTGACACTACGGGAACTCGGCCAGAAATACTTCGTAAACAGTTCTTATCTCGGCCAGATATTCCGCAAAAAATACGGGCAGTCATTTAAGGATTATCTTTGTAGTTACAGGATTAACGAGGCGGCGGGGCTGCTTTTGAGGACAAACCGGAAAATAAGCCGGATCGCCGAAGACGTCGGATACCGCGATACCGATTATTTTATCAGCCGGTTTATCGAGCAGAAGGGCGCAACGCCCGCGAGATACAGAAAAAATGCCGGAAGCGTCGGCTGATGAAAATTGAGCTGACAGACAAAACATCACGCCGGAACGAAGCGGGGCGCGCATATTTACAGGAGGCAGCATAAGTAACACCGGAGAAATTTTAGAAGTGCTTCTAGAGTTTCTCCGGTTTTTTGATGCAGTTCGTCCGGTTGTTTTGTCCTCTCGATGCAATATAATTTAGTTATTAAACTAATTAACCAATTTTCAAAGGGAGGTAGAAAATGAAACTGAAACGAGTTACGGCATTATTCATGGGAATTTTGATGACGGCATCCTTACTTGCAGGATGCGGCGGCAGCTCCGGCGCGGCGGCTACGGACGCAAGTGCGGGCACAGCGGAGGAGGCTTCCGATACGGCGGAAAGCACGGACGCGGACAGCGGCAAGGCAGACAGTGGGGAGATCATTGAATTTTCCGCATTCTTCGCGACACCGGCAACGACGGAAATCAATGACGACAATGAGGTCCAGCAGATGATTGCGGAAAAGACCGGCATTAGGGTGAAGGAGACCTGGCTGACGGGGCAGACTGCCGAGGAAGCGATCGGCACGATTATCGCAGGCGGTGACTATCCCGATTTCATTAACGGTGTTGACGCGATGAAGCCGCTGTATGACGCGGGCGCCTTGGTCGCATGGGATGATTATATTGACAAATATCCGAATATCAAAGAGTTTTTCAGCGAGGAGGAATGGGATAAATTCCGTCAGGATGACGGACATATCTACTGGATGAATCCGTTCACGAATATCTACGGCGAGGATAAGACAACCATACACAATGACGAAGCGTTCTGGGTACAGGCAAGAGTCCTTGAGTGGGCGGGCTATCCTGAAATCCATACGATGGATGCATACTTTGATTTATTAAGAGATTACAACGAAGCGAACCCTACGACAGAGGACGGCACGGAAAATATTCCTTATACGATTCTCTGTGAGGATTGGAGGTATTTCTGCCTTGAGAACGCGCCGCAGTTCCTTGACGGTTATCCGAACGACGGATCCGTTATCGTAAATACGGACACGCTCAAGATCGAAGATTACAACACGACCGATACGGCAGTGGAGTATTTTAAAAAATTAAATGAGGAATACAAGAACGGTCTGATAGACCCTGAATTCGCGACACAGACGTATGACGAGTATATCGCGAAACTTTCCACAGGCCGTGTGCTCGGTATGATCGACCAATGGTGGGATTTTGCCTATACGGTTAATGATGTATTTAAATCACAGGGTACGGAAGCATATGGCTATAATTACATTCCTCTCGGGATCACGATTGAAGAAGGAATGCCGAACCAGTGGCATACGACGGGCGGAACGCTGAATGTATCAAACGGCCTCGGCATTTCGGTTGACTGTCAGAATGTAGATGCGGCTTTCCAGTTTATTGACGATTTGCTCGGTCAGGAGCTTCATGACCTTCGCTTCTGGGGAGAGGAAGGAGTCGATTATGCAGTAGATGAGAATGGGTTGTATTACCGTACGGAGGAGCAGAGGACGAGATGGGCAAATGCGGATTACAAGGCATCCCATGAATGCCTGTATTCCTACTTCCCGCAGTGGTACGGTACGAGCAGGGACGGCATCAACGCGATGAATCCTACGGAGCAGTCGTCCGAGTTTATGGATGGTCTTGCGGAGCCCGTCAGAAAGTGCTTTGAGGCATACGGCGTGACGACTTATCCCGGAATGATCGGTTCTACCGACAATTTCGGCGAGTGGTTCCCGATGTATTCCCATTCCAACACGATGACAACAGAGACGCCGGGCGGTGTCGCATGGACGAAGATGGGCGAAACAAAGCATGAGTGGCTGCCGAAGGTCGTCATGTCCGGTGATTTTACTTCCGCATGGTCGGAGTATATGGACGCTTACAGTGCATGCAATCCGCAGGACTTCCTTGACGAGATGCAGACGGAGTTGGACAGAAGAATAGGAAAGTAACAAGCAAATGAGCTTTCGGCGGAATTCCCGCATTTAAGAAAGGTATCGGTCGGACACCAAGCGGGTTGACCGCCGGAAGCAAATGAGACACGAATATAAAAAGGAGTCAAGGATATGGCGCAAGCAGCGAAGAGTCAGGGTAATAAAACGAAAATGACATGGAAAGAGATAAAACGCCAGAAGGTACTCCTGATTTTATCGGCAGTTTTTGTCCTGTATGGAATCCTGTTTTATTATCTGCCGCTTGGCGGCTGGATTATGGCTTTCCAGAATTATAAGCCAAAGGATGGATTTTTCCATTCGAAGTTCATCGGACTGGATAAGTTCCGGTTTCTGTTTACCGACGCGACATTTTTAAAAGTCGTCAGAAATACGTTTGCAATGGGTATGATCAATCTGATCGCCACCTTTGTGACCGCAATTGTATTTGCCATTTTATTAAACGAAATCCGAAACAGCAAGCTGAAAAAACCAATACAGACTATTTCCTATTTACCGCACTTTTTATCATGGATCATCGTGACGGGCATTTTGCATGATGCGCTGTCCGGGACGGGGATCGTCAACGAGCTGCTTGTTAAGACGCATATCCTGAACCAGCCTGTTAATTTTTTTGCAAATCCGTCTTATTTCTGGTGGATTGTCGCATTCGCGAATGTATGGAAGGAAACCGGCTGGAACGCGATCGTCTATCTGGCTGCGATCACTGCGATCGACCCGTGTCTTTACGAGGCGGCTGCGATCGACGGCGCGGGCAGATGGTCGAAAATCAAATACATCACGCTTCCCGGAATCAGATCGACGATTATGATCCTGCTGCTGATTAACATCGGCAATGTACTGAATGTCGGCTTTGAAATCCAATATCTCTTAGGAAACGGGCTGGTAAAGAGCGTATCGGAGACAATTGACATCTACGTTCTGAAATGGGGTATCAGCCAGAACGATTATTCGCTCGGCACCGCAGCAGGCATTTTTAAGAGCGCGGTCAGTATCCTGTTGATTCTGATCGCCAATCAAATGGCAAAAAAAGCCGGCGAAGAGCGGCTGTTCTAGGAGGTGGAAAGAATGGTAAAAAGGAAAACAAACGTTTCGGATAAAATTTTTGTCATCTGCAATGCGGTATTTATGATTTTGTTCGTGGTCGTGACACTGTATCCGGTTTTCAATACGCTCGTCATTTCGTTTAATAACGGACTCGATGCGGTAAAGGGCGGCATCCACTTATGGCCGAGAAAGTTTACACTGGAAAACTACGTGACGGTACTGAAAAGAAAAAATCTGCTGACCGGTGCATGGATATCGATGCTGCGTACGGTCATCGGTACACTGATCTCCCTTGCGGTCAACGCGCTTTTGGCATTTATCGTCAGCCGCAAGCGGTTTCTGTTTAAGTCGCAGCTATCCCTGTTCTGGGTCATCACGATGTATGTCAACGGCGGCATGATACCGATATTCCTGCTTTATAAAAATCTGGGGCTTACAAACAGCTTCTGGGTATATGTCGTTCCCGGTATGGTCAGCGCTTTCAATATGCTCGTGCTGCGCACGTATATGCTGGGATTGCCGGATTCTCTTGAGGAATCGGCACAGCTTGACGGCGCCGGATATATAACGATTTTCATAAAAATTATATCGCCGTTATGTAAACCTGTATATGCGACAATCGCGCTGTTTGTCGCGGTATATCATTGGAATTCCTGGTTTGATTCGATGCTGTACAACCGCATGAGCGACCAGTATACGACGCTGCAATATGAATTGATGAAGCTGCTGTCCTCCGTCATGAACCAGTCGGGAAGCGCGGACGCGCTGAAGAATGTTACAAGCTCCGTCACGCCCGTGACAGTCCGTGCGGCAGCGACGATTCTGACAATGCTTCCGATCGTTTGCCTGTATCCGTTTTTGCAGAGATATTTTGTAACAGGCCTGACGATTGGGGGAGTGAAGGAGTAGGCGATTTTTATTGTCTTTATCTGCGAAATGCTTTAAGATGATGACAGAGGTGTTTCGCATTGAATAAGACGAAAAAGATTATTATTTCTATTATCCTATTGCTGATCCCTACCCTGATTTGTATCTGTAAAATTGTGCAGTTTAGGATGAAGGAAGAGAAGACGGTCAGGGAGTTTACGGCGTTTTTCTTCACACAGGGGCGCATATTAAATGAGAATAACGACATTCAGCGGCTCATTGCGGAAAAGACCGGCGCAACCTGTACGGAGACGTGGCTGACCGGACAGACGAAAGAGGAGGCAACTGCGGCGATGCTTGCCGGAGGGCGGTATCCGGATTTTACGAATGGGGATGCCAATCTGTATGAGGCGGGCATCCTTGTGCCGCTTGATGGCTATATTGAAAGGTATGACAATATCAAGGCATATCTGCCTGAGGAGACATGGGAACGGCTTAGACAGCCGGACGGACATATTTACTGGATCCCGCAATTTCGTGTGGCGCATGACAGGGGAAAGGAACTGTACCATACGGATGAGGCGTTCTGGATACAGACAAGGGTTTTAAAGTGGGCGAATTATCCGGAAATCAGAACGGTCGAAGAATACTTCGGGCTGCTTGAGGATTATATGGCGGCAAATCCGCAGCTTGCAGAGGGTAAGGCGAATGTTCCGTTTACGGTTCTTTGCGATGACTGGAGGTATTTTTGTCTGGAAAATCCGCCGCAGTTTCTGGACGGCTATCCGAACGACGGCTGCTGCATCGTAGATCCGGATACTCTGCGTGTAATCGACTACAATACGACGCCGACCGCGAAGGCATATTTCCGGCTGCTGAATGAGGAATACCATAAAGGAATCGTAGATCCGGAGTCGTTTACCCAGACGTATGCGGAATATCTGGCCAAGCTTTCGACCGGCCGCGTGCTCGGTATGGTAGACCAGTGGTGGCAGTTTGCCTATGACGTCAACGATGTGCTGCAGCAGCAGGGACTTGACGCGCACGGCTGCAATTATGTGCCGCTGCCGGTGACGATGGCGGACGGCGTCCAAAACCAGTGGCATGTGCGCACGGAGGATACGCTTGACATCTCGCAGGGGTTGTCTGTGACGACAGGCTGTCAGGATGTGGAAGGGGCGCTCGCTTTTGTGAATGACCTGCTTTCCGATGATATGCAGTTTCTGCGTTACTGGGGCGTGGAGGGAGAGGACTATCAGATCGATGAAAATGGTTCCTTTTACCGGACAGAATCGCAGAGGGCGCGTACATCGGAGGAAGAGCTGCAGAGCACGCATTTCTGTATTTACTCCTATTTTCCGCATTATCAGGAAATGAGCACGGACGGGATCAATGCCTACTCGCCGGAATATCAGCTCAGCGAGTTTAAGGCGTCCCTGCCTTCGGATATCAGGGAATGCTTTGATGTCTATGGCTGTGACACTTACGTGGATATGCTCGGCAGCAATGAAAAGCCGGGTGACTGGTTCCCGATGCATTCCTATACGACCGGGCTGAACTATTCCACCCCGGAGGGCAGCGTCTGGATGGAAATGACCTCGGTCAAGCATACCTATTTGCCGCAGGTCGTCATGACAGACGATTTTGAGAGCGTCTGGAAGGAATATAGGAAAGCCTATCACGATTGCGGCCCACAGCTTCTGCTCGACGCGATGGAGCAGGAAGTGAGGAGGCGGGTGTCCGAAACAAAATGAACAGTGCTTCAACGTGCCATTCAGAGCGAAGACAGCATTTTTATTCGAAGTGCTGTCTTATTTTTTGAGGAATCTGGATAACTCCTCATTGAATTTTTAATACCGGCATTTTGAACAATTGCCAACGGATATAAACATACCTGATCGTTAAGGCCGTGAAGAATCAGGGTAGGAGTATTTATTTTTTCTAAATCACGAAACAATTCTTCTTCCTAAAGCCATGTGTTCGCAATAGTTGCAGTTGACCAACTGGCTGCCTGCAGGCCATATTGGAAGTATGGACGTTGGATAAGGCTTGGTGCTGCAGCGGCACACAGTGCAGGTCCATCGCATTGACCACACAACGGATATCGTCCGCTAACCGATTATAATCATATCCCGTCCACGGCCTGTCAGAATTGCCGAATCCCCTGTAATCTATGCCAATGCACCGGTACCCCATTTTTGGAAGATAGTTGAATTGATATTCAAATAAATTATGGTTTCCAGGCCACCCATGCACAAAGAAAACAGTTTCTTTGCCCGATGTATTGATATCCTCTACATAAACCTTGATATCTTTTTCCACGTAAATATAAAATCCCATATAGTCCCCCATATTAATAGCTTTTTATTAATCATATTCACATAGAAAAGCAGTTAGAGCATTTTCGCATAAAATTTTTATTGGTGTGGAGTAAGAGTCGGTACTTTGTTTAGTTAATGGATTCCTGTTCCAGAAAGGAAAGCGTTTCCCTTACAATATCATCTGATAAAGTCCAATAGATTCCGCTATGCCCGGCGGGCAATTCTACCACCTTTCCATGATCCAGATTTTGGGTCAATCGCTTGCGTTCCGCTAAAAACCATTCATACGTTTCTGATTGTTCTCCAGGTGGGTCAGCTTGTATCATAAGTACCGGCAATGTTTTGGGAAAACCGGTATCTACAAGATCGATCATATTGCGCTCCAGTGTTTGAAATTCATTGATCATTGTATTGCCTGCATAATCCCAACTGGTAACCATAGCAATCATTCGAGCTTCTTCTTCGGTATAGACGCCCTGAGGCGCCCCGCTAACCAGCAATGGGTTTATCCAAAGCAATGCGCGCAAAATACCGGCTTTTCTTAGCAGCGAAATAGTGCCGAATTGCGGCAGCGATTGCTGAACTGTTTGCCCATGCTCCCGGGCTTTTATAATCCCTCTGGGCAAGGTTGTATCCAGCGCTATGATGGCTTCAAGCTCATCCCCGTGCAATTGCGCATATTTCATTGCATAGATGCCTCCAATTGAATGGGCTGCCAGAACATAGGGCGGATTGACATTTGCTTCCTTTAAAGCTGCTCTAATTTCTTCCACTACATTCTCCGATGTTCGTGGCACATCGGTATCATTACTCCATCCATATCCCATGTATTCCACGACTGCAACACGTCCATATTCAGCGAAGCATGACCATAAGGGTTTATACTCCAAAACAGGCGCGCCTATGCCTCCGCCGCTCAATATGACGTAGGTAGTTTTGCCTTCGCCTTCTGTATATACGTGCATCTCATTCCCGTTGACGTTTACCATCGTTCCCGGCGCAGGATGCAGCGCTTTTTCATAGTTGGTTGAAAAATACTGAAAGATCGTCAGTGCTCCAACAAGAAGTATGATAGTACATAAGATAATCATTAAAATTTTAAACAGTATCTTTCCAATATGGAACGCTTTTGCCGTGATTGGGATCTTATTTTGCTTCATAAAGCTTTCCCCCCGTTTCTCTTTATATAAATATAACGCGTGATCGGGAATTTTTGTTTCAGGGGAACAAAAAAATCAGATGCTTTTCCCAATATACGGAATGTTTACATAATTTGGAGTGGGTGCGAGAATTGTTATTTACAGTTGTATTTTGTATAATAAAAAGTAATTGAGGCGGAATGTCGCTATGAGAAAGGCAAGAATATTTTTATGAGAAAATTCACAGCGTTATTAGCAATGGTAGTTCTATTGGGATATTTATTTTCCATTCTAGGCTTTACCTGCAATGTGCTGGCAGAAGAAAATACATTGGAGAAAATTGTTCCGCAAAGCGGTCCTTCGAATAATGAAGAAGTATCAGGGAGCGAAGAAGCGGCCGCCGGGGCAGAGGAAGCAGTAAGCGGGACAGGAGAAGGAACAGTCGGTATAGAAGAGACGACTGAGATAAAAGATCAAACTGAAGCAGAAAAAAATACAGATAAGGCGGAGGATGGGACCGAGGAAATGCAAGAGGAAACCCAAAGTGCCTTGCAGGATATTTTGAGGGAGCGCACGGTAATGGCTCTTGTATATTTAAGCGACGAGTATCCGATAAGAGCGGAAGCTTCTTATGACAGCCGCGCGGTTGTAACGGTTCCCAGCGGACAACAGGTACAGATTCAGGATGTTTCCTGGGATGAAAATGATGAGATGTGGGAATATGTCATCTTGTATTACCAAGATGTACAGTATGAAGGATATATCCCAAGGTCTTATCTGGCATGCTCCGATGAAGTATTTTTAGAATGGGAAGCTTCTTATAATATGAATCCCGGTGCACGGCTTCCGTTTGCGGTAAAGCGAAGCGCCGTACAGACTTATATGGATATAGAGCAGTTCCCCGACAGCTATAAGGCGGCGCTGACTGCCTTGAAGCAGGCCCATCCCAACTGGACATTTGTAAAAATGAATACGAATTTGGACTGGAATTATGTCGTATCGGAGGAAATGAAGGATGGAAGAAGTCTGATAGAGGCTTCTTTTCCGGCTTACATGCAGGATGGGAAGTACAGTGAGAATTGGTCCTATGCAACAAAAGGGATATTGGAGCACTATCTCGATCCGAGGAACGGACTGAATGAATCGGGTATTTTCCAGCATGAGCTGCTTACATATAACGAATCTTATCATACGCAGGCAGCGGTACAGAGTTTCTTGAACAATACGTTTATGTCCGGGAACGCTCCGAAAACCGCGATGACCTATTCCAATATTTTTTGGACGGTAGGAGCAGGGCTGAAAGTGAGTCCCTTTCATCTCGCGTGCAGGGTATACCAAGAGCAGGGATACGGGACTTCTTTCTTGATTTCCGGCACTTATCCTGGTTATGTTGGTTATTATAATTTTTTTAATATAGGAGCTACGGGGAATAACGATCAGGCTGTCATAGAAAGCGGGCTTGCGAGGGCAAAGAACGAAGGATGGACGGACGGATATTCCTCCATTTCGGGCGGCGCCGGAGTTATTTCTAAGAATTACATTTTAAAGGGACAGGATACGCTGTATTTGCAGAAATTTGATGTGGATGGAAGCTATGACGGCATGTTCTGGCACCAGTATATGCAGAATATCTGTGCACCTTCCAGCGAGGGACAGAACATACGTAAGCTGTACAGTGACGCCAATTCTCTTGAAAATACATTTGTATTCAAGATACCTGTTTACAATAATATGCCGGCGCAGGCTTGCCCTAAGCCGACGGTCTCCTACAGTATATCTCTGACACCTCCCGCAGGGTATGGGGATGCCAATATTTATCTGGATGGAATCGCATATGCCGCAGTTTTGCAGGATGGAAAGTATGTGGTAACGGCTCCGGACGGGAAAGCGAACACAGCCGTTATGTACAGATACAACGAATCGAACGTTCCGGTCGGAATGTATGTCTGGAGGCTGAAGCATAACGGAACTTTTTATGAGGCAACGGCGGTTCCCGAACTGCAGGATATTCTTTCTTACCACGGTTTTTCCATAAGGATTACGGGAAAATCCGGCATTCGTTTTAAGACGGGCATTTCCTCAAGCCTTCGGTCACAGCTCATTTCCAAAGGAGCGGCGGGATATGTCCTGAAGGAATATGGAACTCTCGTCATGAACAATGCCAACAGAGCCCAATATCCTTTGATAAAGAGCGGTGAAAAGGTCTTAAGCGGTATGTCTTACGGGAAAAATGCAGGCGGAGTGCTGGAGGATAAAATATATGAAACGGTTTCGGGAAGACACCGGTTTACTTCAGTTCTGGTAGGATTGCCTTCGAACCAGTATAAGACAGAATATGCTTTTCGGGGATATATCATCCTTACAAAGGACGGAACAGATATCACTTTATATGGGCCTACCGTATGGAAGAGCATATATTCCCTTGCAAAACAAGTGCTCTTGGGAGGCCAGTATGAGAAGGATTCCAGTGCCGATTTATTTCTTAAAAAGCTGATCGAGGATGCGGATAAGGCGGAAAATTGAGATGGAAAATACGGAAAGAGGAAATCATAAAGATAGGAAGAAGGGTGAAGCGATGGGGAATAAGAGGCAAATAGTGATGATGGTAACTATCCCGTTTATGCTGATGCTAAGCGGATGCGGAACTACAAGTACCGATAACAGTAAGTTGGAACCGATATCCTCACAGGAGGAAGCTGTGGATGTGGCGCCTTTCGAGGAAGAAAAGAACCCAATTGAAGAATATGAAATAAAGTATGCGTCGGGAGAATTTACGGTTGAGGACTATAAAGAATTGGCGGAATTGTATGCGAAAGAAGGTATGGTAAAAAGGCAGCGGGATTTGCTGGAGCAGTGCTACCGCTTATATGATGATGCGCAATGTCTTGCGCTTTTGAAGGCTATAACGGTAAATATAGCGGAAGAAAGCGATACGATCAAAGCGGAAGCGGAAAGGCTGCTAACTAATTTAAATACTCCCGAATACTTGGATGAAGCGGTAGGAATGCTGTTGAGCAGTGACTGGCAAAGCATCATGATGCCCAAATTGCGGGAGGGCAGCAGACGGTATTATATGACAGATGCGGAAGAAAAGCTGGAGCTTTGCTTTGAAGTCGGATTTGACGAGGGCGGTAAAGAGTATTCGAACGCATGGTATATGGCGGATGACGGCAGTGTGAAATGTATTATGAGAAGTCCGGACAGCATTCAGATGTTAGTAACGCAAGTAGTGGATGGGAAATACCACGGAGATTTTGAATCTTGGCTCTGTATGGCGGAGAGCGGGGATATTTACCATGAGAAAGGAATCTTTGAGAAAGGACTATTTGCCAAAGATTATACGGCTCAGGTAAAATATGGTCATGAAGCCACTGATTTGTTTGCTCTGTGGAGCAATCGAGAAGACATGGATATGACAGAGTATACCGGCTACTTCGGAGACGGAGGCATTACGTCGGAAACACAGCCGGCCGATGGACAGAAAAATGTGGTAAACGGCGGAAATGGAGAAAAATTTGTCGTATACGCATATGCGGCCGATAAAAATGGATATTTGTTTATGAATACGGCAGAGGAAATGGAAGCGACTTCTTTTGTATTCGATTATTCGGTGTTTGGAATGGAGCCTTATCCGGAGGTCCTTCTTTATGAGCCGCAGCCGGAAACAGATTCGGCAGAACGGCAGGGACAGACGGTCGACAGCAAAGACGTGAAGGTAAGAGTTTACGATTCGAATATTGAATGGTTCGACGGCAGCAGGTGGTACGTACTGGGAGAGGTATCGGAATATATGAAACAAGATCCTCTTTTAGCATATGAACAGGAACCGGAACCGGCGGCAACGGATGGCGAAGCAGAGGGAACAACGGAAGGCGGCAAATCGGAAGTGTACAAGAACAGAGGCGCGGGTATTATAAAGAAAGCAGCTCCCGCAAGTACAAAAAAGCCCTCAAGGGCGGCAGGAAGTAATGTTCCGGCGCCTTCCGGAACCCCGGCAGGTTCCGTAACGCCGGTTACGCCTCAGCAGTCGGCCGTTCCGGTTCCTCCGACAGATAACAGCGGAGGCGGTGGGAATGGCGGCGGAAGCAGTCAAAATAATGGCGGAGGAAATCAGAGCAACAGCGGTGGAGGCCAAAGCAGCGGCGGAGGCGGCACAGACAGCGGCGGCGGCACAGGCAGTGGCGGAGGAGAAAGCGGCGGTGGAGGAGATACCGGCGGAGACAGTAATAGCGGCGATGTAGATATCGAATGGACCGACGATATTTTGTAAGAAATATTTATGGAGTTGGACGCATATAGTACAGCAGCCGTTTCATACGCCCGCACTGCTTTAAATACAGTTTTTGCAGGGAAAGCGTATAATTTTCCATTGTCTTTATGTTTATTTCCGAAATAGGACAGCCACCGAAGCGGATGCTTTGGAACAAATCACATACTTCGGAAAAAGAGTTTTCCGGAGTGTCAAGACAGACTCCGACACGGGTACCGTAGTCTGAAAGGGTCTCGCCGTTTTCAATAAGATATCCGTAAAGCTTTCCGAATTGGAAAGCTTTTTTTATGTGAAATTGTATTTTTTCATAATTGGTTCCCGACAGATACCTATGGTGCCATAAACGGCTTCGTAAAAAGAGCAGAAAAACAATCACAATAATTCCGATACTCAAAATGAGCAGGCATTCAAAAGCAAAAAATAAGATTTTTTTCCCTCTTTCCAAAAGGGAGGAATAACTGATCTCGTTTAATTCATTTTCATTGGAAGAAGGAGCCGGCGTCTTCGCAGGAAAAGAGGGCTGTATGCCGGAAACAGGAACGGCTGCGTTTTCAGTTTGTGTCCATGTCGTATTGGACAAGTCATAATAGCGTGGCGTTGGTTCAAACGGTATCCAGCCGATGTTTTCGATATATGCTTCTACCCATGCATGGGCATTATTTCCTGAGAGATTTAAGTCACGGTGATGATAGCGGGAGGCATTATTGGAAACGAAGCCTTCCACATAACGTGTGGGAATTCCTTCACAGCGTCCAAGAACAGCCATTGCAGATGCGAAATAAGTACAATAGCCGGTTTGGCTTTGGAAAAGGAAATAATCGACTACGTTTTCTTCCTTGGAAAGAAGTTCAGGAGAAGTTGTATACGTGTATTTGCTTAAATAATATTCAATTGCTTTCAGGCGATCATAATCATTGTCCTCGTTGGCGGTAATTTCTGCCGCTAAAGAATAGATACGCTCAGGAAGATCATCGGGAAGGAGCGTATAATTTTTATAAATGAATTCCTGACGCATGGCTGCCTGCAGGGTTAAAGCGGGAGTTCCGTTCCAGGCATTTCCGCGCAAAAGCTGCTTTATTCGTTCGTCCGAATAATTCACCTCCATCAGATGTATCCGGTAACTAAAGCCGACTCCCTGGGCTTTGGAAAGGCGGATGGTATCCCCAGAGGGTCCGGCGGTCGGTTTATCTTCAAAAAGTAAGAATTTTTGCGTAAGCGGAGCAAAGAAAAGGCTTTTTGTTTTTAAACCTTTAAAGGTAATATTATAGTCGCTTGGACTGGTAAGCTCTTTTATTTCCTCCTCAGAATAGATACTCTGCAAGAGTGCTGACATCAGTCCATCGTATTGCAGAAGATATTCTTCCTTTTCGTAAGGCTTTTCAGACGCATGCGTCTCCCAGCCATGACCGTTGTAAAAATCATGGATATTTCCAGCCAGATACAGGGGGGCTCTTGTCTGGTCGCCAATGATAGAAATCTGAGAATTTTCAGAAGAAAGAAGGTTACCTTTTAACTCACCGCTTTCACTGTAACCAGCAAAAGATAAGGAATAGCTGTCATTGCCGGAAGAAAAAAAGTATTCCGCATTGACAATCAAAGAGGTCAATTCCTCCCTTACCGCTTTGATCATATTTTTTACCGTATCCCACCTGATAGGAGTTCCTTTTACAGGCAGCAGAAAAAGGAACAATATAGACAGGAAGAAAAACGGAGTTAAGTAAAGCACTTTCTGGCTGTATTTTCCTTCTAAAAAAACACAGAAAAGTTCCGCAAGGAACAGAAGAAAACAAAATAAAATAAGGCATACGCTCCATTTGGGAAGAGGAATATTCTGTATGCCAAAGGCGATCAGACCGATAAGCAGCAAAAGACAAATGGCTGCCTTCAGCCATAATCTTTGGCGTGCCAAATAGCATGCGATACAAATGGGAACAGAGATTGCCAATATGCCGAGAAAATAAAGGTAAGGAGTAAGGTTTTTACCGCCCGCATATAAAAACAGACCAACCAGCCCCACCAGTACGGCTATTCCGATCCAAAAATGTAAACGCAAATTTTTTTCTTCAGACCAGTGGATAAGAAATTGAAGAAAGAAAGAGGATAGAATAAATAAAACCGGCGGATAGGGTAAGGAAAATAAACTGCCGGCAAATAAAACAATGCCAAAACACAGGGCGGCAGAATAAATTATTTCATAATATTTTTTTATGTTTTCAATTATTTCAGCGGTTATTTTTTTCATAAAGATAGTTCCCCGGTATTAATCAATACGATTTCGTTGCCGACCCTGCGGTTTTCTTCCATATAATTCATCAAGCGATCCGAAACGGCGGAGGTGATAAGAATAGCAGTATAAGAATGTGCTGTCCGCGAGGTATATTGTTCCCACACTTTTTCTAAAGGCAGGGAAGCGTTAAACATCAAAGAAGCACAAGCTTCATAGAAACGTTCAAAACCCGTTCGGGCGTTTATAAGGAGCTCTTTGAGGTTATCGTTATCTTCCATATATACGACGCGAACAGGAATTTGTTTCATATAATAATCATGCACAAAAGCGATAACGGCTTCAATAATAGTATCTTCCGTCTGCATACGGATTTCCGTACCTCCCGGAATAGGAAATAGGTCGGCAATGATTACCGTTTCAAACAATTCTTCCGGCATTTGTTTTCGAACCAGAAGTTCACCGCTTTTGGCAGAGTTCTTCCAATGGATATACTTATGCTGGTCTCCCGGACGATAGGGGCGCAGTTCGTAATCAGGAAGTTCCTGGAGTCTGGAGAGATAAAAAAGAGTATTTTTAGGATCTTTTTTCTGAAGCTCTGTTTTAAGAAGTTCCAAAGGCAGAATACGCGGCATGGCAGTCAGGCGCACTTGCGCCATCATAGGATAGGTAATTGTAAAAAGGCCTAAAAAATCTGTCACGGAAACACTTTTTACGCCTACCTCATAAGTACCTCTGTATTTGCAGTACATTTTAGTATCCACATGGAATACCTGGTGGGGCAGGAGGTATAGATTGCGTACGTCATTGCATTCCTTTATGGTCACCATATCGGAGAAATAATGCAGGGTTATATTGGTAAAAGGAATGAAGTCTTCGTTTGCAAGAATAAGACGGTAAGGAACTTCTTTCGCTTTTACGACGTTCCGGGGAACTTCTTGTACAATTCTAAAACGGAGATATACGTATATAGAATACGTCAGTGCGAGGACAGGAACCAGCAATGCAAAATAAAACAGCAAATAAGGAATATTTCCTCCACGGAAGCTGACCAAAACAGCCGAACCGATTAAGGAAATAATATATATTATTTTTCTCATAAAATAGGTACCTTTGTTTGATGAAGTGCTTCCTGTAAAATATCTTTTTCCTTTTTCCCTTCCAATCTCGCTTCGGAGGAAAGTATGAGACGGTGCATGAGTACCGGTTGCGCAAGAACAGTAATATCCTCCGGTGTGGCATAGGAACGCCCTAAAAGATAGGCACGGCTTCTGGCGGCACACGTCAGCGCAATGGCAGATCTCGGACTCGCTCCTAACGTCAGATAACGGCTTTGGCGCGTATGGCGGGCGATTTCAACAGCATAGGATATGATATCTTCATGCACGGTCACTTTTTGGATTTCTTCTTTTATGTAAATAATATCTTCCTTCGAAGTAACAGGGAGTAGTTTTTTGAGTGGTTCCCCGTCCATGATGCGGCGAACGATATCCGTTTCTTCTTTGGTCTTTTCCGGATATCCCATAGAAATTTTCATCATAAAACGATCCATCTGCGCTTCGGGCAGACGGTAAGTACCGAGCTGCTCGATTGGATTCTGGGTGGCAATTACCATAAAGAGCTCAGGCAAAGAATAAGTGGTGCCGTCCACCGTTATTTGATGTTCCGCCATGGCTTCCAGCAGGCTGGCCTGTGTTTTCGGCGAAGTACGGTTGATTTCATCGGCAAGGAGAATATCGTTCATTACGACTCCTGCAGAGTACCTAAATTCCCCTGTCTGCATGTTGTAGACTGTCATGCCTGTAACATCGCTCGGTAGGGTATCCGGAGTAAACTGGATCCTTGCGAAGCTGCATTTGACAGACTGTGCCAAAGACTTGGCCAACGTGGTTTTGCCCACACCCGGAACATCCTCTAAAAGGAGATGTCCATTGGAAAGCAAAGTGATAAGAGCGAGTTCAATCACATTTCTTTTACCGACAATCACAGTTTCCATATTGAGTATAATTTTTTGAAGCGTATCAGATTGAGGCATTTCGCTTGTCCCCCTTTTATATAAATATATACTTTATTATGTATCAAAAAAAAAGATTAATCAATATCAATCTATGCTTATCCGTTTAATAAATAATAACGTCCGTTATTTAGAATCGCCAAAGATCCATAAAAATTGCGGGATTTGTTTATATTGTATAAAATCGAAAGATTCAGTCATGGAATATTTTAATGGATATACGCAAAAATATGCATAATAGACAATAAAAAATGTAAAATGTATGCAAATAGATAAATTGATTTGACGGGGTGTAGAAAATGATAGAAACTTAGATCTATGGGTTGTAGAGGAAAAGAAGGTATGTTACGATTTTGAAACGGAGTAATCGTGTACAAGGTGGTAGCCTCCCGAACTTGAGAGAGGGGAGGTGGTGCGGATGGATTTATACCAGACTATGAGTATATTATTCTTAGGAGGATCTTTCCTGATTGCATTGCTTGCCTACATAGATAGGAAAAACAAGCGAAAATAAAAATGCCTACCTTTGTACTTAGCCGTGCAAGGTAGGCATTTGATACTTTTACGAGGCTAACCACTTTGTGGGCGGTTGCTCCTTTTATGTTTTCATTATAATATGCAATGCGTAAAGTTTCAAGAGGATAATCCGCATTTATCAATTAATTCGGAAAGCATTTGGAAAAACAGGAGATTGGGATGCTTCTTGCTTGTTGAAAAGCAGCCGTATTTTTGATAAAATGGAAAAATGAACGGAGATGACAAACATGAAGCTGAATACGACCGGTTGTGTAAAGGAATTACAGTTTGTCGCAGGAGAACTCAATTCTTTTCTTTCTGTCAGGGAAAGAGTGGATGAGCTTGTTTTGACGGCGGAAAAAATGGCGGCGGCGGGGTACCGGATCGAGCGCACCTTAGAGGGTGTGAAGGTTTATTTCCATGAGCTGACCGATTTTTCCCGCGCGCTGCTTACGATTGCCTCGATGGAGCAGCAGGGACAGTGCGCCTATAAAAAAAGTGAGGCCAGAAGCATTGAAGAATTCGGCATCATGCTCGATTTATCGAGAAATGCCGTGATGCGCCCCGATGCGGTGAAACGGTTTCTTTGTTACGCGGCGCTGATGGGCTATACGTTTGTCGGCTTTTATATGGAGGATACGATCGAGATTGAGGGCGAGCCGTATTTTGGTTATATGCGCGGCGCGATGACGCTTGAGGAGCTAAAGGAGCTGGATGCTTACGCGGCGCGCTTTGGCATTGAGCTGCGGGGCTATGTGCAGACGCTCGCGCACTTGAACCAGATCACGCGCTATGAGGAATATCAGGAAATCATCGATGTGGATGATATTTTGCTGTGTGGGGAAGAGAAGACCTATGCGTTCATCGAACGTCTGCTCAAGACGGTATCGGAGGCGTTTGCGAGCAGAAAAGTCAACATCGGCATGGACGAGGCTTATATGGTCGGGCTTGGAAAGTATTTGCAGAAAAACGGCTATCACAACCGGGAAGAGGTGATTTTAAACCATCTGGGACGCGTGATGGAAATTTGTAAAAAACATGGCCTGGAGCCGGAGATGTGGAGCGATATGTTTTTCCGGCTGGCGTATGCGGGGGAATATTATGTAAACGATAAAGAGCCGGTTTCGATGCCGGATATCCCGGACGGCTTGACGCTCGCTTATTGGGATTATTTTTCGACGGATGCGAAGCATTACGCGCAAATGCTTAAAAAACATCAAAAAATTGCGAAGGAGGTTTCGTTTGCCGGCACCGCTTGGCGGTTTACCGGTTTTACGCCGCACAACCGTTACAGCTTAAAGACGGGTCTTGCGGCGACAAAGGCGCTTCGGGAGGCTGGCATCAAACGCAACGTCATCACGTGCTGGGGCGATAACGGCGCGGAGGCGAGCAGCTTTTCTCTTCTGCCTGCGCTGTACATGAACGCGGAATATGTGTATGCCGCGGATGCGGACTGCGCCGATACGGAATGTGAAAAGTTTGCGGTTCTGACAGGACTTCCCTTCGAAGACTTTTTAAAAATCGATGACAGCAATCTCTTTAATGAGAACAGCGAGGAGCATAACAATTCTTCCAAATTCCTGCTGTTTAACGACCCGCTGATCGGGATTTTTGATTCGCTTGCGGCGCAGGAGGACAATCTGAGCGGGCATTATAAAAAGGTGATTGAAAAACTCACACCTCTGACAGCACATGAGCGGTTCGGTTATTTGTTTGAAACACAGCTTTGTCTGTGCGAGGTGCTCAAGGAAAAGGCCGTGCTCGGCATCCGATTGCGAAGCGCTTATGAAGAAAATGACAGGGAGGCGCTGCTTGCGCTTGCGGAAGAGGCGATTCCGTCGGTTTTAAAAAATCTGGAGCGGTTTTTTAATGTATTCGAAAAGCAGTGGATGACTGATAACAAATCATTTGGCTTCGAGGTACAGTGCCTGCGTCTTGGCGGCCTCACGAAGCGGCTCGAATATACGAGGCGCGTACTGATTTCTTATTTGGAGGGCGAACAGGATCAGATCGAGGAGCTTAAGCAGCCTCTTAAACCTTACCATTATTTTAACGAGTCGAGTCTCTATTCACAGCGCTATCATATGTGGAGCGACATGGTGACGCCGGGAGTTATCGGATAGTGATAAATTCACTTAGGACAAACTTTATTTAACTACTTTATAAAAGGAAGAAAAGGAAAACAGAATGAGCGAAGCAGTTGTGACCTTAAAAAAGGGAGAAGGGCGTCTGCTCAAGGCGGGCGGCATGTGGATCTTTGATAATGAAATTGCTTCTATAGCGGGAAGCTTTGCGGACGGAGATATGGTTCTTGTCCATGATTTCGATGGATATCCGATGGGGAAAGGGTTTATTAATAGCGCCTCCAAAATCCGCATTCGCATGATGACACGAAATAGTGATCAGCAGGTGGACGAAGCGTTTCTGAAAGAGAGGCTCCGCGCGGCGTGGGAATACCGGAAAAAGACGATCGATACCGCAAGCTGCCGTTTGATTTTTGGGGAGGCGGACTTTCTGCCCGGCATCGTCATTGATAAATTCAAAGATGTGCTTGTCGTGGAATCGCTCGCGCTTGGCATCGACCGATTGAAGCCGCAGATCATCAGGCTTTTGCAGGACTTGCTAAAAGAGGACGGGATTCAGATCCGCGGCGTTTATGAGCGGAGCGACGCGAAGGTGCGCGAGAATGAGGGGATGGAGCGTATAAAAGGTTTTTTGTCGCCGAAATTTGATACAGACGTTGCAATCGTTGAAAATGGCGTAAACTATATGGTAGATGTGAAAGATGGCCAAAAGACAGGCTTCTTTTTGGATCAAAAATACAATCGTCTCGCGATTCAGAGGCTTTGTACGGGGGCAAGAGTGTTGGACTGCTTTACCCATACAGGATCGTTTGCGCTGAATGCGGCAAAAGGCGGCGCAAAAGAGGTGATCGGTGTCGATGCCTCCGAGCTTGCGATCAAGCAGGCTAAAAAAACGCTGCGCTCAATGGGTTTTCAGACCGCGTTTCTTTTTTGTGCGAGGATGTGTTTAAGCTGCTTCCCGCATTGGAAGAAAAGAAAGAGCAGTTTGACATTGTTATTTTAGATCCACCCGCATTTGCAAAATCCCGCAGTTCCATCAAAAATGCGGCAAAAGGCTACCGGGAAATCAATCTGCGCGCGATGAAGCTCGTGAAGGACGGCGGCTTTCTGGCGACCTGCTCCTGTTCGCATTTTATGACCTACGAGCTGTTTACGGAGACGATCCGCCAGGCGGCGCGAAGCGCCCACAAACGCCTGCGCCAGATCGAATACAGAACCCAATCCCCAGATCACCCGATTCTCTGGTCTGCAGAGGAATCCTATTATTTGAAATTTTATATTTTCCAAGTCTGCGATGAACGGTAGAATTCGGTAGCCGATATTTTTTATATGTGATATACTGCACGTAGGCAATGAGCAGTGCACAAGAATACAAGGACAGTTTGTCCGTTGTGCTTGCACATAAGGCAAACTGTCCTTGTATTCTTGTCCAGGGCGAAGCCCGTGACCGAGGCTCGTAAAGCGAGTCGAGGTGCACTGCGCGCCCCAACACCCCCTAACCTTGTGGCTTCCACTCCCGACGCAGCGAGCGAAGCAAAGCCGCGCCGCTTACACCCAAAGAAGTAAAACCAACCTCACTCCGAAAGGAACTTTTCCATGCAGCGAATCAGCAAAAAAAGCCGTCTGCTTGAGACGTATTCACTCATATTGATCGATATGCTGGGCATCCTGATTTCTTACGCAGGAGCTCTTTGGCTACGCTTTCGGGGGCTGACCGGCGGTTATTCACAGATCCATTATTCGGTCGGCGCTTATATACTTATTATCGCGCTGCTATATAGCATGATGACCGAGTGGAACAGAGGTTTTTTTGATCGGGGAATGCTTGTAGAGCTGATTGCGATTATAAAATATAATGCTGTGCTTCTGCTTGCGATTAGTACCATCGTGTTTTTGATTAAGCTGGGAGAAACGTTTTCTCGGCTTGTATTTGGCTATTTTGCCGTGCTCAATATTGTTGTCACGTATCTTCTTCATCTTTTATTCAAAAAATATATGTTGGAATATTACCGGAATAGCGCGAGCAGTGACAAGGTTATGGTCGTCACGCAGAGTAAATATGCCGATAAGCTTGTGAAGAAAATACTTGCACAGAAAGCATGGAATTATGCGATCAACTCAATTGTGCTCGTGGATGAGCCGCTTAAAACGGGAGGATCCAAAAGGATCGAAGGCATTCCCGTCGTTGCGGATGGGGAGAATTTATTTGAGGTCGCAAGGCAGCTTACACTCGATGAAGTGTTTCTTTATCTTCCGGGTGTACCGATTGAAACGGTAAAGGAGATTATTCAGGGCTTTGAGACGATGGGCGTAACTTGCCATTACAATGTGGAAATACCGGAGCTGAATCTGGAAGGAAAGACGGCGGGCAATTTTGCGGGCTATGCAGTCATGACGTTTTCCCTGCAATATCTGGACTACCGGCGGATGCTGTTAAAGCGCTGCGTTGATATTGCCGGCAGTGTTGCCGGATTATTTATCACAGCGGTGCTGATGCCATTTGTGGCGCTTGCAATTAAAATCGAATCAAAGGGGCCGGTGTTCTTTTCCCAAATTCGGATAGGCAAGAATGGGCGACGCTTTAAAATATGGAAATTTCGTTCAATGTATGTTGATGCGGAGAAACGAAAAAAAGAACTCGAACAGAAAAATGAAATGCAGGGTCTGATGTTTAAAATAGAGGACGATCCACGTATTACGAAAGTGGGTAAATTTATCCGCAGGACGAGCATTGACGAGCTTCCGCAGTTTTATAACATTTTGAAGGGCGATATGAGCCTTGTCGGAACGAGACCACCCACCGTGGATGAATTCGAGCAGTATAACATTCATTACCGCAGAAGGCTCAGCATCACGCCGGGGCTGACCGGCATGTGGCAGGTAAGCGGCAGAAATAGGGTCAACAACTTTGATGAGGTTGTCAAACTGGATTTGGAATATATTGAGAACTGGTCCCTGCGTCTGGATATCAAAATATTGTTACAGACGATCGGCGTTGTGCTGTTTGGCAAGGGAGCAAAATAGGGCAAAGGGGCATTTATGGAAGGCAATGAGAAAATGAAGGAACGGCCGTTTCCCGTATGCGAATTGCTGGGTGTTCCCGTTTCCGTCACTACGATGGAACAGGTGACGGACTATCTGGAAAATTATATTGACGAGTTGCGCGGGCGGTATGTCTGTGTCGGAAATGTCCACACGACCGTGATGGCGTTTGAAGATGCAGAGTATATGCGGGTTCAGCGAGAGGCGGCATTTGTACTTCCCGATGGGAAGCCGCTTTCCGTTGTGAGCAGAAAAAGGGGTTTTCCGCAGGCAGGACGAGTCGCGGGACCAGATTTGATGAAGCAGATGTTTTTTAGGGGAGCTGCAGGAAACGGTCTGCGCCATTTTTTTTACGGAGCGACAGAAGCGACACTTCGACAGCTTGAGGAAAAGTTAAAGACGCAATATCCCGACCTTCAGATTACGGGTATGTACGCGCCGCCATTTCGAGAATTAACAAAAGAGGAAAATGAGCAGGTGATTTCGCTGATCAATGATGCAAAGCCCGATTTGATTTGGATTGGTCTTGGAGCGCCCAAACAGGAAAAATGGATGGCAGAACACGAGGGGCAGCTCTCTGGGGTTATGCTTGGTGTCGGTGCGGGCTTTGATTTTCACGCGGGTACAGTAAAGCGGGCGCCGAAATGGATGCAGAGGCGGAGCCTTGAATGGTTGTATCGGCTGACGCAGGATCCAAAGCGGCTTTGGAAACGATATTTGATAACCAACAGGAAATTCATCAGGGAAACGGCGAAGGAAGGCCGTATCCGTAAAAGGGGAGAACAGCGGTGAGGCGACAGCTATTTTTATTGTGCATGAAATCTTTATCAGTTTCTTATGTAACAAAATTAAACCGGGGCATGTGCATAGTGCTGGCGACGATATTACTTTTTGGAGGGCTATGCGGCTGTGCGGGTGCCGACCTTGGCGAGGGCGCAAAGGGCAGGGAGCAGGAAACGGAAGGTGCAGCGTCAAATGGCATAAGGACAGGCGGCATCAAAGAAGAAAATACGGAAGAACAAATGTCGGCGAATATCAAACAGATGGTCGCCGATCTATCTTTAGAAGAAAAAATCGGGCAGCTTCTGCTCGTGGATTTTCGTAAATGGGAAACGGCAGATGCATCGGAGGTATCCGATTTAGAGGAAATGAATGACGAGGTTGCCGCAATTGTCGGTGACTATCACCTCGGAAATATTATTTTGTTTGGAGAAAATTTAAAGGATACAAAAAAAGCCACAGAGCTTGTTTATGCGATGCAGGGGGCGGCAATTTCCTCCGGCAATCTGCCGTTGCTGATCGGAGCGGACCAGGAAGGCGGATCGGTCACACGTTTGGGACAGGGTACGTGTATGCCCGGGAATATGGCGATCGGTGCGACAGGAAATCCGGAATATGCCTATGAAAACGGAGGTGTTATCGGCGCTGAGTTGGCGGCGATTGGTATCAATTGTGATTTTGCTCCGGATGCGGATGTTAATGACAATCCGGATAATCCAATTATTAATCTGCGTTCGTTCGGAGATGATCCTGAGAAGGTGGCGGCAATGGTGAGCCGTATGAGCGATGGGCTGAAAAGCACGGGTGTGATTGCCTGTGTCAAGCATTTTCCGGGACACGGAAATACATCTACCGACACGCATACGGGTCTTGCGATCGTGGAAAAGACGCGGGAGGAATGGGAAGCTTGTGAAAAAATTCCGTTTGCGGAGGCAGTCGATAACGGCATCGGCATGGTCATGACAGCTCATATCCAGTATCCTGAATTGGATGACACACAGGTGAATTCAAAGCTTGACGGGGAGCCGGTTTATCTGCCGGCCACGCTTTCCCATAAAATTATTACGGGCGTTCTGCGCGAAGAGATTGGCTATGATGGTGTCGTGGTGACGGACGCACTCGATATGCAGGCAATTTCCGATCATTTCGGGGAGAGTGAGGCAATTATCATGGCGCTGAATGCGGGAGCCGACCTGATGTGCAACCCGACGACGATGCGTGAAGAAAAAGATTGCAAAAAACTGACGGCAATTTATGCGGCGATCGAAAATGCAGTAGAGAACGGAACGCTTTCTATAGAACGGATCGATGAAGCAGCGGGCAGAGTGCTGCTGCTAAAACAAAAATACGGCATTCTGGATACCGCACAATATGAAACACCTGTGAAAGAGCGTGTTTCACAGGCGTTAAGCATTGTAGGCTCCAAAACGCATCGGGAAATGGAACGGACGATTGCGAGGGAAGCAGTACAGCTTGTATCTGCCGGCAGCTATACGCCGTTTCAGCCCAAAAAGGAGGATACCGTGCTCGTTTTAATGCCTTATGAAAGCGAGCTTTACAGCATAGAATACGCAATTAACCGGCTACGCGCGGAAGGACTGCTCGGAGAGTTTCATATAGAGTTTGTTTCTTATACAAAAAACCCCGAGCCTGATGCTGCGGCGCAGGAGAAGATTAAAAAGGCCGACTATATCATACTCGGAAGTGAGATGTATGCGTCCACAAAGAATGAAGCTTCCCACTGGATGAACACCGCGCCGCAATCGGCCGCCGACTTGATAGCGGCGGTAGGGAAGCAGTCCGTCACAGCTGTTCTCAGCATGGGACTTCCCTATGGGACAGATCGCTACGCGGGCTTTCCATGCTTTCTCAGCTATAGCTACATGGGCATGTCCAAAGAGGATGCAATAAGCGGAATAACAACAGGAAAATATGGTCCGAACATTCCCGCCGCAATTGAGAAAATCTTTGGAGCGTATTCAAAATAAATTTTAATAAAAATCGCCCGCAGGTTTACTATACTTTTAATATGCCTAATGCTTAAAAAGATTTACAACAAGCTTGATGCCGTATTTGCAGTAGTTGATAAAAATGCTGGGATGAGCGATGCTTTGTCCCATCTTTTTGATGATGTAGCTGGGACGAAGATAAAAGGAAAGCAAGATATTCCTGCGAAGCTTCATCAGTTCATCAACACTTAGATGCATGGTTCCTTTCATGCTTGAGTGGAAAAAATCGCTGCCAAGCACGGATTCTGCAAGCAGATTATTTTCTTTGCATGTTTCATATAAAGGTGTTCCGTAGAACGGAAGCGCGATCGTGATTTCGATGAAATCCGGTTTCGCCTGCATAATCAATTTTTTTGTTTCCATGATATGTGATTTATCTTCCCATGGAAAGCCAATGACAAAGAAGCCCCAGAATGGAAGCCCGACCTCGTGGCACCATTTGGCGGCCTGCAGGTTCTGTGTGACAGTCGCACCCTTGCGTATCTTTTTTAATATTTCATCAGAACCGGATTCAAAGCCAAAAGCGACGAGGAAACAGCCTGCTTTTTTCATCAACTCAAGTGTCTCCTTCTTGAGCGGATTGACTCTGGAATTGGCAGTAAACTGGATTTTACCGTATAATGGGGAATTGATGATCAAATTACACATCTCCTTCACCCATTCCGCATTGATCGTAAATGTATCCGCCTTAAAGAAAAAGTTGCGAATACCATGAACCTCATAACATTCCGTCAACTCATCCATGACATTTTGCGGGCTTCTGAAACGGACACATTTGCCGGAAATCTCAGGTGTCAGGCAGAAGACGCAGCTCGACGGACAGCCCCTGGCCGTTTGTATCGTAGCCATCGGTTCGTTCGTGTCGGGACGCGTATAGAGCTGATTGTTCATGAGCTGTCTTGCAGGAAACGGCTGTACATCCAGATTGTCGCCCCATGTATGGAAAGCGGTCTGCGTTAAGACACCGCTTTCATCCTTATATAAAATAGAAAGAACGGAGGCGATATCTCCTTGATGGCGCAGCGCGTAATCGGCAATTCCACCGATCGCAAAGTCCACCTCGCCGCCGATCATGTAATCGACAGAGGATAAGTCGAGTAAGTCAAGCATCGCCTGCTCCGGCGCATAAAAAAGTGCACCTTTCAATACGACAACAGGCTGATATCGTTTTTTCAGTTCGTTGATTAGCTTCAAATCATCAAAAATGGTCGTATTCGTGATGCTCATCATGATCAAATCCGGCTGATAGCTATCCATGTCATGATAAAGAACATCGAGCGTATCGCGCTGCGTCTGGTAGTCGCGAAGCATGACATCATATCCCTTTTCCAGCAAAATAGCAGCCGCGTAACCCAAATCGTTGCAGGCACGCATCGCTTGTGCGGAGCCTTCATCGATATTCTGCTGACAGCGATCCTCTCCGCGCTGAAACATGAATCCGGGCGGGTAAAATAACAGTATTTTTTCCATTTATTTTGATTCCTTTCCATTGGATTTTAGATTCTTTTTTTAACGACAAATTATATTTTACACATCTCTCGCTTATTTGTCAAAAATAGTTGTTAATAAAGCTGTCCTTTTTATAAAAGACGCCTTCGAGCATGGAAATCTTGGATTTATCATAGGTGACCTCCTCCATAAAATCAAAGTCCCTAACGAGGTAATGTCCTGTGATTGCAGCCGAAAAAACGGAAACGGGCATTGCAATATCGCAGTCAGCTCCAGTCAAATCATCGTTTTGCGGTAACAGCTCTTTTTCTATAGAAGAAGCGCGTCCGTTTTTAATAGAAACGGTAAAAAGTGCGTTGTTTCCGGTAAGACAGGAATCGGCCACAGCAATCCGTACAGAACCGTCTAGTAAGTAGTGTGCACCTGATAGCGCGTGTTCTATGTTAATGACGCGAACCATGCCGTTATTGGCAAGTTCCCTTGAAGAGTTATGAGGAACGAAGTCAGGACAGAAGCAGGTAAGATTCAGGCAGGAGGGTGCGTGGAAACAGATATAGTCATAATCTGCACGAAAGCTTCTTGCAAAGGAAAACAATGCCTTTAGCGTCGTAAGGCTGTCAAAAACGAGTTCTCTGCACCGCATTGTCCGTTCTATCTTTTTAAACACGAGATAACCACGCGGAATGCCATCCTCATCCCGGTAAAGATAGGCATAGTTATTATTTTCAGAGCCTTTCGCGTCCGTGAGATTTTTCCAATCCAAGTCATCCCGCTTGATCATCATATTAAATTTTTCTGCAAAAGAAAAATAAGCGGTTTTATAGTCCTCCGGTACGCAGCCTCCCTGTTTAATCGAAAAACTGCCCTTAAAACGGTAGTCGGGGAGTACATGCAAAGAATAGGAATAGCGAATGGAGTTATCCGCACGCCGGTAGCCAAACGTGCTGTAGAAAGCCTCGCTGAACGGATATAAATAGGAAAAGGTTTGTCCGCTTTCGTAGGATTCTTTTAAAATTTCCATAAAAATAGCGCGAATGGCACCCTTTCGTCTATGCTGCGGATAGGTGGAGACGTTTCCGATGCCGTTTCCACTATAGGTGCTGCCATCAAAATAGAATGTGAATGGAATGGAGGCTGTAGCGGCCATCAGCTCGCCGTCGTCCGTAAACGCGCCGATCTCATATTCGGGATGCACATGCAGCTTCTCCTGCGGATTGTTCACCAAATATTCGAAATATTCCTCGTCTGTTTTGCCGTTCGTATCATAGGGGTAATCAAAGCAGAGGGAGGATAGCTTCATCGCCGCCGTTCCGTCTGCTTTTGTGAGATGCCTGATTTTCATATTGATTCCTCCGTGAGTTCGGTTTTCTCGTTTGCTTCGCTCGTCATACAAACAATCCGCCTGTCCGTGCAAGCACGGCCATTCGCCGGATTGTTTGCCTGACTCTGCCCTATCCGCATTATATCACAGATGTGGGGGGGTGTAGAGATTTTGATAGGATATCTGAAAAAATAAATGACAAAAAGCATGGAAGACAATATAATCAATCATATAATCACATTTAAATGTTTGCTTATCATAGAAAATGAATAAAGTATGAAAGTAAAATCACGGTGAAAAAGGGCTCGTAAGTTATCGTGACAGCAGAAGAACCGGATGAGGATAACGCCTGTGAAGCGATGGAACGGTTTTTCCGTGAGAATCTGTAATTTTTTATGGTATTGCAGACGGGAGGTGTCTAATGATGGAAGTGTATGAGGGGAAAACAATTTATCGCAAGCTTGCGGTAGGAAAGATCTTTTTCTATGAAAAAGGAAATGCGCTTTTGAAGCGGGAACGAACTGAGGATATCGAAGCGCAGATAGAGCATTTTGAGGAAGCGAAGGAAAAAGCGCTTCAGCAGCTTGGGGCTCTTTATGAAAAGGCATTGAAGGAAGTCGGAGAGTCCGGAGCGGCGATTTTCGAAGTGCATCAGATGATGCTGGAGGACGAGGATTACTGTGAATCTATCAAAAATATGATTATGCGGCAAAAGGTAAATGCGGCTTACGCGGCGGCGGCCACCGGCGATAATTTTTCTGCAATGTTTGCGGGGATGGATGACGATTACATGAAGGCCAGAGCGGAGGATGTGAAGGATATTTCCGAGCGTCTTGTGCGCATTTTGACCGGCAATGAGAATGAGATGGGCGAAATGACGGAGCCGGTTATTGTCGCGGCGGATGATCTGGTGCCGAGCGAAACGGTGCAGATGGACAAATCAATGCTTTTGGGATTTGTGACGGAGCATGGCTCCTACAATTCCCATACGGCAATTTTGACGAGAGCGATGAATATCCCCGCTGTGATCGGCGTTCCGGTCAAAAAAGAATGGAACGGGAAAATAGCGATCGTTGACGGCTATCAGGGTCTTGTGATCATCGAGCCGGATGCGGAGCGGCTCGAAGCGGCAAAGCAAGTGCTCGCACAGGAAAAAGAAAAAGCGGAGCTGCTAAAGGAAATGAAGGGGCTGAAAACTGTCACGAAAAGCGGCAAGGAGGTTCATCTATATGCGAACATCGGAAGCGTGTCGGATGCGGCGGGTGTGCTGATGAACGACGCGGAGGGCATCGGGCTGTTTAGAAGTGAATTCCTGTATTTGGAATCAGACCATTACCCGACAGAAAACGAGCAGTTTCAGGCATATAAGACAGTGGTCGAAACGATGGCGGGCAAAAAGGTCACCGTGCGTACGATGGACATCGGCGCGGATAAGAAGGTGGATTATTTTGAACTGGAGCCGGAGGAAAATCCGGCGCTTGGTTATCGCGCTATCCGTATTTGCTTAACGAAACAGGAGATTTTTAAAACACAGCTTCGTGCGCTGCTTCGCGCCAGCGCCTACGGCAGTATTTCCATCATGTTCCCGATGATCATTTCCGTAGAGGAAATTTCGGAGATCAAACAGATTCTGAATACGGTGAAGAAGGAACTGGCGGAAGAAGGTATCCCGTTTAGGGACGTGGAGATCGGTGCGCTGATCGAAACGCCGGCAGCCGTTATGATCAGCCGCGAGCTTGCGCAGGAAGTAGATTTCTTCAGCATCGGGACAAACGACCTGACACAGTATACGCTTGCGATTGACCGGCAGAATCCGAAGCTCGATCGGTTTTGTGACCTGCATCACCCGGCAGTGCTCAGGATGATTCAAATGACAATTGAAAATGGCCATGCGGGAGGCGTTTGGGTAGGCATCTGCGGTGAGCTGGGCGCGGATCCGGAGCTGACCGAGACCTTTGTCGGCATGGGCGTGGACGAGCTTTCTGTTTCCCCGTCCTTCATCCTTTCGCTTAGGAAGGCGATCAGGGAGATGGAGTAGAAGATTCATAAAGAAGGGGTACAAAAATGCAAAAGTACGTAGTCGTCAGCTCGTGTATTATGGGTGATAATTGTAAATACAATGGGGGAAATAATTATAATCCGGAAATCGCCGCGTTTTTAAAGGATAAGAAAATCATAAAGCTATGTCCGGAAATATTGGCGGACCTACCCGCTCCGCGGCCCTGCGCCGAGTTGGTAGACGGAATGGTTATCGACGCGCACGGCAACAATGTTGATGCTGTTTATCGCGCAGGGATTCAAAAGGCACTTAAGAGGATCAGGGATTTGGACGTCGAACTTGTCATTTTACAATCCCGCAGTCCCACCTGCGGCGTCAATCAAATCTATGACGGCACGTTTTCCGGGAAGCTCAAGCCGGGACGCGGCTTATTCGCAAAAGTGCTGATCAAAGCAGGGTATACGGTTATGGATGTGGAAGAGTTCATTAATGAAATAAAATAAATAAGTTCCCTATAGCACATGCCGGGGATTCATGATAGAATAGTGCATTGTGAGCTGTGATAAAGGGGATTGAAGCAATGTGGATGCTGTTGGTGCTCGTGTATGGGCTGTTAAAGGGTGCGCGGGAAATTGTAAAAAAGAAATGCTTGGAGCGAAGCAGCGTGATGGAGGTGCTGTTTTTCTATACGCTGACGGGCTTTTTATTTTTGATACCGGAAACAGGAAAAGCGCTGACTGTAGATACGGGGATGCTGCCGCAGATTTTTTTGAAATCATTTATTATATTCTTAGCATGGATGTTCAGCTTTATGGCGATCAGGGAGATGCCAGTCAGCTTTTACGGCGTGCTGGATTTAAGCAGGGTGCTGTTTGCGACCGTCCTTGGAACTACGGTGCTTGGCGAGAAGCTGACCGTATTCCAGATGATCGGGCTGCCGCTCGTGCTGGCGGGACTTTTCATGCTGCGTCTGACGCAGGGGAAGAAAGCGGAAAAGGAAGAGGTCAAGACCAAATATATTGTTTTTTCTATGCTTTCCTGCCTGATGAATGCCGTTTCCGGACTTTTGGATAAAATTATTATGAAGGATGTGACAAGTGCGCAGCTTCAGTTTTGGTATATGCTGTTTTTGGTTCTGCTCTATGGCGGATTTATGCTGCTCAAGCGTCAGCGGATAAATTGGCAGGTGCTTAAGAAAAATTACTGGATCCTGATTTTAAGCGTGATGTTTATCATCGGCGACCGTGCCCTGTTTGTTGCAAACAGCTATCCGGAAAGCAAGCTGACAATCATGACGCTGATCAAACAGTCGTCCTGCTTTGTGACAATCCTGCTTGGAAAGCTGGTATACAAAGAAAAGAACATCCGGCAGAAAGCGCTGTGTGCCACCGTTATCCTCGCAGGCATCCTAATTGCATTGCTGTAACGGGTGGACGATGATATAATCAATGAAAGAAAACCATCCAGAGGTGAATTATGTTATATCAGATATGTAATGGCAGGGTAGCGTTTGCGGCCACTACAATATTGGAACATGTGAATTTTGAAGTTAAAAATACGAAGGAAAAAATTGCAGTAGTCGGCAGGAACGGCTGCGGCAAGACGACACTGTTAAAGCTGATATCAGGGGAGATCGAGCTTTCAAGAGGAGACGAGGAAACGATGTCTGTCGCGAAGGCGGGGAACCCGTCTATCGGCTACTTGAAGCAGATCACTTTTGAGGACGAGACGCTGACGCTCGATGCGGAAATCAGAAAAGTATTTGAAAAGGTGATTTCGATGCAGCGGCGCTTGGAGGAGCTAGTCGTTTTGATGCAAAACAGCGCGGACGAACAGCTCGTCGCCGAATACACGAAGCTGCAGGAGCGTTTTTTGGATATCGGCGGCTACTATTATGAAAAAGAATATGACACGATGCTGCGGAGTTTCGGCTTTGAACTGTCGGACAAGCAAAAGCGCTTAAACGAATTTTCCGGCGGTCAGCGGACGAAGCTGGCTTTTATCAAGCTGCTGCTTTCGAGACCCGACATCCTTTTGCTGGATGAGCCGACAAACCATCTGGATATTACGGCGATCGAATGGCTTGAGGGATATTTAAAAAATTATAACCGTGCCATCGTCATCGTATCCCATGACCGGATGTTTCTCGATAAAATTGTCGATACTGTCTACGAGATCGAATATGCCACCGTCAAACGCTATTCTGGTAATTATACAGATTTTATGAAGCGCAAGCGCGAAAATTATGAAAAACAGATAAAGGATTATCTCGCGCAGCAGAAGGAAATCGAGCGTTTGAATGCGATCGTCGAACGCTTTAAAAATAAGCCGACCAAGGTTGCGATGACGCGCTCGAAGCTAAAGCAGATCGAGCATATGGAAATCATCGAAGCGCCGGACCGGTACGATACGCGCTCGTTTCATGCGAGCTTCGAGCCGGCCAGGGAGACGGGAAAGGACGTGCTTTCCGTCAGAGAGCTTCAAATCGGCTATGACAGGATGCTTTCGGAGGTATCGTTTGAATTGAAGCGCGGGCAGCGGCTCGGCATCATCGGCGGCAACGGACTTGGAAAATCGACACTTTTAAAAACGCTCGTCGGTGTCCTTCCGGCGTTAAGCGGAGCCTATTCCTACGGCGCGAATGTGGAAATCGGCTATTTTGACCAGCAGATGGTGCAGTATTCGAGCGAAAAAACTGTGATCGATGAGTTTTGGGACGAGTTTCCGACGCTGACACAGACGGAAGTGCGCAACTGCCTCGGGGCCTTTTTATTTATGCAGGACGACGTATTCAAGACGGTAAAGATGCTTTCGGGTGGGGAGAGAGTGCGGCTTGCACTTGCGAAGATTTTTAAGAGAAGGCCGAATGTGCTGATTTTAGATGAGCCGACGAACCACATGGACATTGTCGGCAAAGAAACGTTAGAATCGATGCTGCGTGATTTTGACGGAACGGTGATCTTTGTATCGCACGACCGCTATTTTATCAAACAGGTTTCCGATACGCTGCTCGTTTTAGAGCCGGACAGCGCGAAGCTCTATTCGTTTGGCTACGAACAGTATATGGAAGAGCAGGAACAGAGCAATTCAGAGGATGCTGCTGCTGTAAAGATACAGCCTGCCAACCTTTCTTTGGAAAAAGCGGTAAAGACAGAGGATGCGAGAGAAACAGAAAAACCGGGGATGCAATCCTATCAGGCGGGCAAGGAACAAGCGCGTCTGGAGAGGAAAATTAAAAAGATAGAGGAACGGCTTGCGGCCATTGAGGAAGAAGTCCAAAATCAAAAGGACGAACTCCACGATCCGGCCCTTGTGAGCGATTATGTGAAGCTGCAGGAGCTACAGGATTCGATCGACCATAGGGAAGAGGAGCTTTTGATTCTGATGACCGAATGGGATATGCTGCTTTCTGGGAACGCTCAGGGCATTGAGTGACAGTGTAAAGGAGGCGAAGCTTCGTGTGGATATTACTTGCGTTTGGTTCGGCTTTTTTTGCAGGAATGACTGCAATACTGGCGAAAATAGGCATTCGGGATACGGATTCCAATGTGGTGACGGCGATCCGTACGGTCGTCGTGCTGCTTTTTTCCTGGTTGCTTGTATTTTTGACCGGCGCGCAGGGAGGACTTTGGGAGCTTGAAAAAGGGACTCTGTTGTTCCTGATTCTGTCCGGTCTGGCGACAGGCGCTTCCTGGCTCTGTTATTTCAAGGCGCTGTATCTGGGCGATGTTAACCGGGTGACGCCGATAGACAAGTCGAGTACGGTTCTGACGATGCTGCTTGCGGCATTGTTTTTAGGGGAGCCTATTACTTGGCTAAAAGGCATCTGCATGCTGTTGATTGCTGTGGGAACGTATTTAGTGATTGCTAAAAAGCCGACGCAGGACGATAATGTGAATGCTGATGTCCGCTGGCTTCTTTACGCCTGTGCATCGGCGGTTTTTGCGAGCCTGACTTCGATCCTTGCTAAAATCGGCATGCAAGGCATCGACTCCAATCTCGGCACGGCGATCCGTACGATCATTGTTCTGATCATGGCATGGGTTGTTGTATTTGCGACAAAAAAGCAGTCCTCTGTCAGGACACTCGACCGAAAAAGTCTGCTGTTCATCTGTTTGTCGGGTATCGCGACAGGCGGCTCGTGGCTCTGCTATTTTAAGGCGCTGCAGACCGGACCGGCGAGCGTCGTCGTTCCGATCGACAAGTTGAGCATTGTTTTGACTGTGGCATTTTCCTATCTGTTTTTAAAAGAGAAGCTGACTAAAAAATTGTTTGCGGGGCTGCTGTTCATCGTGATGGGCACGCTGCTGTTACTGCTGATAAAGTGAGAGGATATTAAAAAATGAATCAATACACAATCAAATACGCGGCGGTTCAGGCGTTTTATTGGGCTACACTTTGCGCGATAATGGGTTTTGCGGTCATCGGCATGTTGGAAAAGGGCTATTCGAATTCTGAAATCGGGTATGTCATCGCATTTGCCAATATTGTTGTAGTTGTGCTGCAGCCGCTGATCGCGAGCGCGGCTGATAAAAATAAAAAGTTGACGTTAAAGCTGATAATCTGGGGCTTTTCATTTTTGATGGCGGCTGCAGCTGTTGTTCTGCTTTTTCTTGCGGCGGCTTCCGCGCTTTTGACGGCAATGATGGCGGTTGGCATGATTTCGATCATGGCGCTGCAGCCGTTTATTAACTCGATGTCCGTACAGCTTGAGGAACAGGGAATTGCGGTCAACTTCGGACTTTGCCGGTCTTGCGGCTCGCTCTCGTATGCAGTTGTTTCGACGGTTGTCGGTATCCTGATTAGGACCTATTCGTATACGGTGGTGCCTATTGCGACGATCCTCTTATTGATCGGATTATTTTTCAGCGTCGGTATTCTTGCGGGAAAAGGCGGAGGTCAGGCGGCGGATTTTCAAAAGGAAAAACATTCTGTAAAGAAACAAAAGAGCGAACAACCGCAAGGACTTATGCAATTTCTGTTCGCAAATAAACGCTTTTCTATCTTTTTGGTCGGCGTCATGCTCCTGTTTTATACGCATATGATTACGAGCAATTATTTAATTCAGGTCGTATCGGTTGTCGGCGGTGACAGCTCACACACGGGAATTGCCTGCTCGATTGCGGCGGTATTGGAGCTTCCGGCAATGATTTTTTTTACAAGAATCGTTAAAAAGATTCGCTGTCAAACATTGCTTCGGATTTCAGGCGTGTTTTTTATATTAAAGTATTTATTTTTATTTTTGGCGAAGTCTGTCGCGATGATTTATTTTGCGCAAGTATTCCAAATTGGAGCCTATGCGCTGTTTATTCCGGCATCTGTCTATTATGTCAGTCGGCTGTTTGGCAGTGCGGATATGTTTAAAGGACAATCAATGGTTACGGCGGCGATGACGCTCGGGGGTATGTTTGCGAGTATCATCGGCGGTTGGATGCTGGACGCTTACGGCGTGTCTGAGATGATGTTTGTTGCCGTGCTGCTCGCCGTACTCGGTGTCATCATCATGTGTTTGTCCATGGAAAAAATTTCGGACGGTGTGCGCTAGTTGGGAAGCTCATCTTGACAGGCGGAAAGATTTTTGATAAATTAAGTGACAGATAGTCGTGGGTATTATGCGGCTGTATAAAAAGTCAGGGGTGAAAAGATGAAGATAATTTCTTGCAATTAAAGTAATTTGAGCAGCGTTTGAGACAGGTACGTGCGCGGAGAGCATCCGGGCAGAGCTGTTTGTTTACGGTGCGGTATGCGAGAAAGTCTTCCCCTTAACAGAAATGATAGATGACCGCCGGTTTGATACGGCGGCTTGATAGAATAATTCAAGGATGCAGGAAGGAAGTTCTTTCTGTATCCTTTTTGATATACAGAAAAGGAGATTAATTTATGGCACAGATTACGGTGACAAATTTGACATTTGGATATGAGGGCAGCCCGGACAATGTATTTGAGGGGATTTCCTTTCAGCTCGACACCGATTGGAAGCTCGGCTTCATCGGCAGAAACGGAAAAGGAAAGACGACATTTTTAAGGCTTTTGCTTGGGAAGTATGAATACGGCGGCTCTATTTCTTCCGCAGCAGTATTCGATTATTTTCCATATGAATTAGGGGAAGAGGAAAAAAAGAAGCTGACGATCGACGTAGTGGAGGGGTTAGAGCCGGATTATGAGCTTTGGAAGGTTTGCAGGGAAATGAGTTTGATGGATTGTGATGCGCAGTGTCTGTACAGGAGCTTTGACACGTTAAGCAACGGGGAACAGACGAAGGTCATGCTTGCGCTCCTATTTTCAAAAGATAACCATTTTCTTTTGATTGACGAGCCGACGAATCACCTCGATATGGAGACGAGGAAGCTCGTTATGAACTATTTGAATAAAAAGAAGGGGTTTATTCTTGTCTCCCATGACCGCGCTTTTCTCGACGGCTGCATTGACCATGTGCTTGCCTTTAATAGGGAAAGCGTTGAGATCCAGCAGGGGAATTTCAGCTCGTGGTGGGAAAATAAAAAGCGTCGGGATGCGTTTGAGCAGAACGAAAACGAAAAGCTTAAGCGGGAAATTAAAACGCTCCAGGAGTCGGTGAGGCGCACGGCACAGTGGGCGGATCAGGTGGAGCAGACGAAAATCGGCTTTAATCCGATGAAGGAGGATCGGGATATCGGCACGCGTGCTTATATTGGAGAAAAGAGCAGGCGGATGCAGCAGAGAAGAAAGAATATGGAGCGTCGACAGAATGAGGCGATCGACGAAAAGGAGGGGCTGTTAAAGGATATTGAGGAAACGGAGCAACTCAAACTGGAGGCACTGAAATTCCACAGGAAGGTGCCGGTCAGGGCGAAGGAGCTTGTGCTTTTATATGGCTCAAAAGAATTATTTCTGCCGGTCGATTTTGAAGTGAGAAACGGTACTATTCTGGCGTTTTGCGGGAAAAACGGCTGCGGGAAGTCGAGCATTTTAAAGCGGCTCATGGGTGCCAAGATCGAAACGCGCGGCGTACTTGAGGTGGCGGCGGGGCTTGTGATTTCCTATGTGCCGCAGGACGCGTCGTTCCTAAACGGCGGCCTGCGGGAGTTCATCAGGGAAAGCGGCATCGGAGAGAGCCTGTTCAAGGCTGTTTTGCGCAAGCTGGATTTTGAGCGGGCGCAGTTTGAAAAGCGCATGGAGGATTACAGCGAAGGACAGAAGAAAAAGGTGCTGCTCGCCAGAAGTTTATGCACGCCCGCGCATTTATATATCTGGGATGAGCCGCTCAATTACATCGATATTTTTTCACGGATGCAATTAGAAGAGCTTGTGAAGCGGCTGCGGCCGACTCTGCTGGTCGTGGAGCATGATGAGGTGTTCCTTAAAAATATCGGAGCGGTACTTTTAAAAATGTCCGCTGTATGATAAAATAAATGACATAAATGCGGCCGCATCCGGTGCGGCCGTTTAGAAAGGCTGAATGAAGAATGTATGATAAGTTGACACAATCTGACGTCAAAAAGATGGAGGAGGAGATCGAATACAGGAAGCTGACGCTTCGGCCGCAGCTTTTAGAATCGGTAAAAGAGGCGCGGGCGCATGGGGATTTAAGCGAGAATTTCGAATACCATGCGGCAAAACGGGAGAAAAACAAGAACGAGAGCCGTATCCGGTATTTGGAAAGGATGATTCGCTCCGCAGTTGTTATTTCCGAGAAATCTAATGTGGATGAGGCCGGCATCAATAATACGGTTACGGTCTATTTTGAAGAGGAAAAGCAGGAGGCGCAGTACAAAATTGTGACGACGGTGCGCAGCAATTCCTTAAAGGGACTGATCAGCATTGAGTCTCCGCTTGGAAAGGCTCTGCTCGGGCATAAGACGGGCGACCGGCTTAGGGTGCAGGTCAACGAAACGATCGGCTACCATGTCGTGATCAGGGCGATCGATAAATCGACGGATGATGCGCAGGATAAGATCCGCCAATATTAAAGTACGGTATTTGACAGGAGAAAAGGATTACATGCAAAAGGATGAAATTATAATTAGAAATGCAATTGTACATATTTTAGAGACATCGGTCGGTATGCCGGTATTGTCCGAATATCTGCTTGAGCGCAATGAGGAAATCAACGATCTGATCCGCGGGCATATTTATAAAATCGCATCGGGTGACGATCTGAAAAGCTGCGTATTTGCCGAGGAAGGCTCCGAAATGCTGGAGCTTGTCAGGCAGTTTACGGAGGAAACGATGATTCCTGTAAGCTGTGAGTTCGCAAACCGGCTGTATGAAATTATGCGGCAAAATCCGGATATTCCGTCAGCCGACCTGCTTGTGGCGACTTATCAGTATGAGGGCAGGATTTTTCTGGCGCTTTTAAAACTCAATTATAAGACGAGCTTCATCCATATGACAGCCAACGCGGAGGACGGCTCCAATTATAACGACATTATCCGCCAGTGCGCAACGCTGCCGCAGGCATCTTCCAGGCTGTCTGAGGCTATGCTCATCGATTTAGAGGACTATTCGATCCAAATTGTCGAGAAAAAATATGAGATTAACGGAGAGAAGGTCAATTATCTTTCTGAGCTGTATTTGAACTGCCGAGCTAGAATGTCGCAAAAGACAAAAATGGGCATCGTAACGCGCGCAGTCGAGCAGATTAACAAAAAATATTTTGACGACGAGATTGAGATGCAGATGAAGGCAAAGAGCATCATTCAAAACGAGATCGCGGAGCAGGGTGTTTTAAATCCCGCTTCGGTCAGCGAAAAAATATATGAGGAATATCCCACAATCAAAGAGGAATTCGAGGAAAAGCTTGAAAAGTTCAATCTGATTGAGGAGGAGGTTCGGCCGCAGAGCGAAGCGACTGTGAAGAAATTCCAAACTCAGTTTTTAAAGACCGATACGGGAATTGAGATCAATATTCCCATGGATCAATATAACCATAATGACAATGTGGAATTTTTAACAAATCCGGACGGAACGATTTCGATTGTGATTAAGAATATTAACCGCATTATTTCTAAATAATAAAAGCAGGAGGAAAACGGAATGAAAAAGGTCGCATTTTTTGATACAAAGCCTTATGACAAGGAATCCTTTGACAGGGCGAACCGGGATTATGAACTGATTTATTTTGACAGTAGGCTCGAGGAGCGCAGCGCGGTGCTGGCAAAGGGCTGTGAGGCGGTCTGCGCGTTTGTCAACGACGACGTGAACGCCGCTGTCATCCATATGCTTTGTGAACTTGGAGTCAAAGTGCTTGTCATGCGCTGCGCCGGCTACAGTAACGTGGACTTTAAAGAGGCCTATGGCAAGCTGCATGTGCTGCGTGTGCCGGCCTATTCTCCGTATGCGGTCGCCGAACATGCGATGGCACTGCTTTTGACGCTGAATCGGAAAATTCACAAAGCCTATAACCGCACGCGCGATTTTAACTTTACGCTGTCGGGACTGACCGGTATGGATTTGCATGGGAAGACAGCAGGCATTATCGGGACAGGCAAAATCGGCAGAGTGTTCATTGATCTTTGCAGAGGCTTTGGTATGCGTGTCATCGCCTATGATGTATTTCCGGCCAAGGACAGCGGCATCGATTATGTCGATATGGAAACGCTGCTTAAGGAGAGCGATATCATTTCCCTGCATTGTCCGCTGACGGAGCAGACGCGGCATATTCTCGATGAGGATGCATTTGCTAAAATGAAAAAGGGAGTCTATATTATTAACACATCCAGAGGCGCCCTAATTGCAAGCAATGTACTGCTTGAGGCGTTAAATGACGGGACGGTGAGTGGCGCGGGATTGGATGTATATGAAGAAGAGGCCGGTTATTTTTATGAAGACTGGTCGCAGAGCGTCATTCATGACGATGTGCTTGCCCTGCTGCTGTCAAAACCGAACGTACTTGTGACGTCCCATCAGGCATTTCTGACGTCAGAGGCGTTAAAAAATATTGCGGAAACGACGATTCAAAACCTCAACGAGTTTTTCACAGGAGAAATGCTGTCCAATGAAGTGTGCTATCAGTGCGAAAGCGGAAAGATTGTAGAGAACTGTAAAAAGCAGCAGGGAGAAAAACGCTGCTTCTGATCATATAATTTTGATTGTCACAATCTTGCATGACAATTGTCATGAATGCCCAGAAATCTATTGAAAAGAACCGCCTCATCCTGTATGGTAAAGAAAATGCGGGATGAGGCAGTTGTGATATGGGAAGCCCCCGCCTAGTTGGTAAATAAGGGAGGAAACGATTGTGAAGTGTTTGGTATTATCCACATTACCGAGAAAAGACGCACAAACACCCGGGTTTTTGCGGGAGCTGGCCGGCGTCGGCATCGAGACCGCTGTGATGTATGAAGAAGATTATCACATTGAGGGTTGTAAGGGCTGCACGTTCTGCTGGCTGAAAACGCCGGGCAAATGTGTGGTGCGGGATGATTTTGAATTGGTACTTAAGGAGATTTTAAATACGGATGTGCTGATCTGTTTATCAGAGTCAAAGCTTGGATTTGTGTCTTATAAGCTGAAAAATATGATCGACCGGATTATTCCGCTTGCGACGCCTTATCTGGAAATCAGGGACGGGGAGTGCAGGCACGTGCCCCGGTATGAGAAGTTACCAAGACTGGCTCTCGTCTATGCGGGAGAGGAAAACAGCAGTTTTCTAAGTGAGTGGCTGGGTTGTGTTGCAAAAAATTTAACCGGTATTTCCCTTGGCGCACATCACTATACGGAAAGGCAGGTGCTGATCAATGCAATTAACAATATTTAGCTGTTCGCCGCAAGTAAGGGAGAAAAGTGCTTCGGCGTTTATTGCAGAGGCATTTCGAATCGGATTTACCGCGGACCATCAAAACGGCGCTTCGATTTATCATCTGCGCGACAGGGGAGACTGGAAGCTTCATAAAGAGACATTCGCGCAGAGCGAACAGGTGCTGTTTGTCCTGCCGCTCTATGTGGACTGTATTCCCGGCCTGCTGATGGAATTCTTAGAGTATATTGAAGACTGGAGGGCGCTGGAGGGCGCTTTCGAAAAAAAGCAGCTTTCCTTTATCGTGCAGTCCGGCTTTCCGGAAGCACTGCAGCTCAGAGTCTGCGAAAAATATCTGGAACAGCTTCCGGCTCGGCTCGGTTGCCGGTATGGCGGCACGCTGCTTAAGGGCGGGCTATATGGAGTCGCCTATGCGATGGGACAGAAGTCCAAGACGCGGACGGGCGATGCCTTTGCAAACTGGGGAAAGCGGTTTGCCAAAGAGCGGTGCTTTGAAAAGGAGGCGGTTACGATCTTTGCGGCACCGGAGCGTTTCAATGAAAAAACGGCTCGCCTATTTAAAATGATGATGCCGGTCAGCCGGATCATGTGGAGCAGGCTTGCGAAGAAAAATGGCGCCACGCAGAGATTGGATAGAAAGCCATATTAAAAAGATCTTAATGTCGGGAAAGTGGACAATATTTGTGAGATTGTGGAGCCTCTGCGCAGAAAAAAACGGAGGGACTCTTCCCGCTTTACGAGGAGCTGCTTTCAGAGCTTGGGGAAATAAGGCTGTTGTGTATGGCTCCAGACAGTTCCTAATGGATTTGGAACAGTTTCAAATACCAAATGAAAAAAAGTTGCAAAGTTGCCGCGATGCTTGTATACTATAGGTTATTGAAAGAAAGCCGGACGGGAACATCTGCCGGCAAATAGGTAAAAGAAAAAGGGCAAACGGCAAAGAGGAGAGTTGTGAGATGGCACTATTGGAAAAATGGCGGGGAATGGCATATTCATCGACGGCTAATAAAGGTGATCTTCAGAAATTATGGGCGGATTATTTTGAAAAGGAAAAGGAAATTTACAAGAAGCTTTTAAAAAAGCCGGATGAACCGGTGAAGGATACGGTAAAAGCGCTTGCGAAAAAATATAAAGTGGATTTGATGACGATGACCGGTTTTTTGGATGGCATCAACGACAGCCTGATCGAGCCGAATCCGATTGAGGAGATGGAGTCCGATACGGAGGTCAGTCTCGCTTTTGACAAGGAGCGCCTGTATAAAAATATGGTGGCAGCGCAAGCAGACTGGCTCTATGATCTTGAAGAATGGAGCAAGATTTACGACGAAGAGACATTAAAGCAGTTTTATAAGGAGCAGAAAAGCTCCACCACGATTGTAAAGGGTGATAAAATCGGACGCAATGATCCGTGTCCGTGCGGCAGTGGCAAAAAGTATAAGAAGTGCTGCGGCGTAAGAGCATAAACGGGAGAGAAGCCCTTACATTGAATCAGATGTAAGGGATTTTTCGCATAATCAGGAAGGAATAGGAGGCGATAACGATGGGAGATTTTTTTGATGACAAGCGAATTTGGATTTTGGGAGGTATATGTGCGGCGGCAGGTGTGGCAATCGGTCTGCTGTTAGCTCCGCTCACGCATGGGATTACGATTACGCTGTGGAGCAATAATGCATTTGGTTTTGGCTCAGGGAAAAATTTTTCCCACTCCACGACAGGCGGGAGCAGCCGACATAGATTGATCTTAAACAAAAATAACAGCGCAAGTGAGCGTGATTCGGCAGGAGCAGTCAAGAAGGACAAAAAGCGCCATGATTGCTGTGGAAAAAAGCACTAGGGAAAGAGGACAACGTTATGAAAATTACATTAAAAGACGGTTCCAGTAAGGAATATGCACAGGCAATGAGCGTGCTGGAAATCGCGAATGATATCAGTGAGGGGCTCGCAAGGAATGCGTGTGCCGGTGAAGTTGACGGGGAAAGGGTCGACCTGCGCAAGATTGTGGATAAGGACTGCGAGTTGAATATATTAACTTTTAATGACAAGGGCGGCATGGATGCGTTTCGCCATACGTCTTCTCATATTATGGCGCAGGCGATTAAACGTCTTTATCCGGAGGCGAAGCTTGCAATTGGACCGTCAATTGATGACGGCTTTTACTATGATATCGATAGCGAGACTCCCATTACCTCCGATGATTTTGAGAAGGTCGAAATGGAAATGAAAAAGATTGTAAAAGAAAATCTTTCGATCGAGCGCTTCACGCTTTCGAGAAAAGAAGCCATTGATTTTATGAAGGAAAAAGAGGAGCCGTATAAGGTCGAGTTGATTCAGGATTTGCCGGAGGACGCTATTATCAGCTTTTACAAGCAGGGTGATTTTACGGATTTATGTGCCGGTCCCCACTTAATGACAACAAAGCCTGTAAAGGCGTTCAAGCTGCTTAAAGTAGCCGGCGCTTACTGGCGTGGCAATGAGAAAAATAAAATGCTGACGAGAATTTACGGTACTTCCTATCCAAAATCTGCGGATTTGGAGGAATATATTACGCGGATGGAGGAAGCGAAGAAGCGTGATCATAGAAAAATAGGCAAAGAATTGGGCCTTTTTATGATGGCTGACGAGGGTCCGGGATTTCCGTTCTTTTTGCCGAAGGGAATGGTGCTGAAAAATGCGCTGATCGAGTATTGGCGGGAAGTCCATACGAGAGAGGGTTATGTGGAGATTTCCACGCCGATTATGCTCAATAAGCAGCTTTGGTTGACCTCCGGGCATTGGGATCATTATAAGGATAACATGTATACAACCGTTGTTGATGAGGAAGATTTTTGTATCAAGCCGATGAATTGTCCCGGCGGTCTGCTCGTTTATAAGTCAATCCCACATTCTTACCGCGATCTGCCGATTCGCATGGGCGAAATTGGTCTTGTGCATCGGCATGAGAAATCAGGCGCGTTGCACGGTTTGATGCGCGTACGCTGTTTCCATCAGGATGATGCACATATTTTTATGACGCCGGATCAGATGACTGATGAAATTAAAGGTGTTGTAAGGCTGATCGATGAGGTTTATAATCTGTTTGGATTCAAATATCATGTTGAGCTTTCCACGAGACCTGAAGATTCCATGGGAAGTGATGAGGAATGGGAAGCGGCTACGGCCGGCCTAAAAAATGCGTTGGAGGAACTGCAGCTGCCTTATGTGATTAATGAGGGTGACGGCGCATTCTATGGCCCGAAGATCGACTTCCATTTGGAGGATTCGATTGGACGTACTTGGCAGTGCGGCACGATACAGCTCGATTTCCAGATGCCGCAGCGCTTTGATGCCGAATATGTCGGCGCGGACGGCGAAAAGCACCGCCCGATCATGATTCATCGTGTTGCTTTTGGCTCCGTGGAGCGTTTTATTGGCATCTTGACAGAGCATTTTGCAGGCAAGTTCCCGACATGGCTTGCTCCCGTACAGGTGAAAGTGCTTCCGATTTCCGATAAATATTTTGATTATTCGGAATCGGTGCTTAAAAAGTTAAAGGAAAGCGGCATCCGTGCGGAGATCGATACGAGGACGGAAAAGATTGGATACAAGATCCGCGAAGCGAGACTGGAGCGTATTCCTTACATGCTGATTCTTGGACAGAAGGAAGAGGAAGCCGGCGTGATCGCAGTCAGAAGCCGTTTTCTGGGCGATGAGGGACAAAAGGAGTTGGATGCATTTATTGAATTTGTCAAAGAAGAAGCGGCGTCCAGAACGATCCGTGAGGAAATGAAGGAAGCGGAAGCCTGAGTTTTACATTGTATAAAATATAAGAATCAACAAATACTAAGCCATATGAGAAACTCATATGGCTTTTAT
>CAZMIX010000017.1:0-14601 GCA_964566545.1 uncultured Lachnospiraceae bacterium
TAATCTCCAAATCATCTATTATTTTTCCCAAATTCATATTATAATAAAGAAAAATGTTGGAAAAGTGATAGATAAAATACAAGCAGCTTAGGAGATGAGAATGGGATTATTTACGAAGAAAATCGGCCCGGTATTTTTGAAAGAGACGAGCGATTCGACAGAGTTTATTGAAAAAATGCAGATTTTGCTGGAGAAAGCGAGCGGCGAAGCAAAGAAAAAAATCGAAAAGCAGTTAAAACTTACAAAATATGGAGCTGCAGGGGAAAGCGATATTGCTTTTGAATTAAAACACAGCGGCATGGATATGTATATCTTGCATGATCTCTATTTTGAGATTGATGAGTTTGCCGCGCAGATTGATTATTTGGTAATAACGAGAAAGCGTATCTATGTAATTGAGTGTAAAAATATGATTGGAAATATCGAAATTGACAGCTCAGGTGCTTTTGTCCGTTCCTATGAATTATTTGGAAAACATATCAAGGAAGGAATTTATTCTCCGATTACGCAAAACCAACGGCATTTACAAGTGTTAAAAAAGATTAGAAAAGAAAGCAAAAATAATTTTTTTACAAAGATGCTATTTGAAAAGAGTTTTGAAGAACTTTACAAGTCCGTTGTAGTTTTGGCGAATTCCAAGACCTATTTAAACGCCAAATATGCGAAAAAAGAAATAAAAGATCAGGTAATCCGCGCCGATCAATTGATCTCCTATTTAAAGAAAAAGGATGAAGAAGTAAAAGACTACTCCATGAATGCGGATGAAATGCTGGATTTAGCCCAATTTTATTTGAAAAACGATCAACCGGAACGATCAGATTATGCGAGAAAATATGAGGAATTGGTTTTGGAGGCTGATGGCGTGAAAGAGCCGGAAATCATAACGGAGGAACTGGAAACATCTGCAAACACAGATGCTGTAGAAGGAAAAGAGGAGGTTTCGGAACAGGGGATTACTTTTCCGGAAGCGCTTGCCATCCGGCTGAAGGAATTCCGCCTTACGCAGAGCCGGAGTGAAGGCATAAAGCCATACTATATTTTTAGTGATGCGCAGATGAATGATTTAATTGAGAAAAATCCGATGAACCGGGAAGATCTATTGACAGTTCCAGGGTTTGGCAATGTGAAAGTAGAGAAGTATGGGGAAGAAATTCTGAAAATATTAGAGGAAGCGAGAAAATGAAACACCGACTAACTACCTATCTGAATGAAATTGACCGCATTCTGGCGGAGGAAGAGCAGGGAAGAGATTATGAGGAGCTGGCTCGAGAGCATTTGGTTCAGATTGGATTTTTTATGCATGAGAGGTACATTCATTTGTTGGTGACGCTGACTTTTGGGGTGCTGGCATTTGCGACGTTTTTTGTGCTTCTTTTTCAATTTTCAATCGGGCTGCTCGTGTTATTTACAGCGCTGCTCGTTTTGCTCATTCCATATATCGCGCATTATTACCTATTGGAAAACGGGGTGCAGAAAATGTACAGGCAGTATGATGAAATAAAACAAATCTATCTTCGGAGTAAACAGCATGATTCAGGCAAATCAACAATCGGCAAAATATGAGGTTCTCAAAAAACAATTTGGATACGATTCCTTTCGCGAGGGACAGGAATGCATGATCGACAGCATTCTTGCGGGGCGCGACGTGCTCGGCATCATGCCGACGGGTGCGGGGAAATCGCTCTGCTATCAGATTCCGGCGCTGCTGCTTCCGGGGATTACGCTTGTTGTGTCGCCGCTGATTTCCTTGATGAAGGATCAGGTGCAGGCGCTGAACGAGGCGGGTGTGCATGCGGCGTTTATCAACAGCTCCCTGTCGGAGGGCCAGATTTTAAAGGCGCTCAAGTTGGCGGAGCGGGGACAGTATCAGATTATTTATGTGGCGCCGGAGCGTTTGGAGACGGCGTCTTTTCTGCGCTTTGCGAAAAGTGTCAGGATTTCGATGCTCACGGTCGACGAGGCGCACTGTATTTCGCAATGGGGCCAGGACTTCCGTCCAAGCTATTTAAAAATCGTGGAATTCATTAGGGAGCTTCCGCAGCGTCCGGTCATCAGCGCGTTTACGGCGACGGCGACGCAGACAGTCAGGGAGGACATCGTCTGTGTGCTTGGACTGAAAAGACCGGCGCTGCTCGTGACGGGCTTTGACAGAAAAAATCTGTATTTCGCGGTGGAGCGCCCGAAGAAAAAGGACGCGGCGGTGCTTACCTATGTAAAGGACCATAGCAGGGAAAGCGGCATCATTTATTGTGCGACGAGAAAAAACGTGGAGGCGGTTTATGAGCTGCTGCTGCGCGAGGGGATCCCCGCCGTGCGGTATCATGCGGGGCTTGGCAGCGAGGAACGCATGCGCAATCAGGAGGATTTCATTTACGACCAGATGCCTGTCGTCGTGGCGACAAACGCATTCGGAATGGGCATCGACAAATCGAATGTCCGTTATGTTCTCCATTATAATATGCCGCAAAGTTTGGAAAACTATTATCAGGAGGCAGGACGCGCGGGCAGGGACGGCGCGCCGGGAGAATGTATTCTGTTCTATTCGCCGCAGGATGTAATGATTAACCGCTTTTTGCTTGAAAGCAAGGAACAGAATGCGGAAGCGGATATAGAGGATTTGAATGCGGCCCGTGAGCGGGACGAAGAACGTCTGCGGACAATGACGGCCTACTGCACGGGCACGGAGTGTCTGCGCGAATACATTCTGCAATATTTCGGTGAAAAAGCGGCGGGCTCTTGCGGGAACTGCTCGAACTGCCGGCAGGAGTTTGAGCGGCAGGATGTTACGAAGGAGGCAAGTCAGATCATAACGTGCCTGCTGGAATGCAGACAGCGCTACGGCGTCAACGTCATTGCCGGAATTTTGATTGGAAGCAATACCGCGAAGCTGCGGGAATACGGCGTTCAGACGTTAAGCAGCTACGGCAGTCTGAAATCGTGCGGCGAGGGCAGGCTCAAGCAAATTATCGGACAACTGATTTTGGACGGAGTTCTTTTTCAGACGAAGGACAAATACGCGCTGTTAAAGCTGCAGCCGGACGCAAAGGATATTTTTGAGGGAAACCGGAGTGTGGAAATCAAGGTGCCGAAAAAGTCTGCGATGTCGGAAACGGAGGCTTCCCCGCGCAGAAGGAGCAAAAAGACGGATGTGCTCGATACGGGCGGATATTCTCTGTTTGAAAAGCTGCGGGAGCTGCGCCTTACGATCGCGAGAGAAGAAAAGGTGCCGCCTTATATTATTTTTTCGGATAAGACCCTGGTGGACATGTGCGCAAAGCGGCCCTCAAGCAAAGAAGAAATGCTGGAAGTAACCGGCGTCGGGGAAAATAAATTTGCGAGGTACGGCGAACGGTTCCTCGCGTGTTTGGACAGTGAAAGGACAGGGGCATGATTATGGACGAATCGCTAAAAAAGGAAAAAGAGATCAAGGAAATCATCGAAGCCCAGCGAGCATTTTTTATGGGCGGGCGAACGCGGGAGGTCGCGTTTCGAATCGTCGCGCTCAAACGGTTAAAGGCTGCCATCATCAAAAAACAGGCTGAAATCTATGAAGCGCTTAAGGCGGATCTCGGAAAAAGTGAGTTTGAAAGCCATATGTGCGAGGTGGGGCTTGCGCTGAGTGAGCTTTCCTATATGATCGCGCACACGGCACGGTTTGCAAAGGAAAAAACCGTGCAAACACCGCTTGCGCAGTTTGCCGCAAGAAGCTATACGTCGCCTGCGCCTTACGGGACCGTGCTGATCATCAGTCCATGGAACTATCCGTTTCTGCTGACGATCGGCCCGCTCATTGATGCGCTTGCCGCGGGCAATACGGCTGTTTTAAAGCCAAGCGCCTACTCGCAGGCAACGAGTGCCGTGATCGCTTCCCTGATCGGAGAATGCTTTCCGAGGAAGTATGCGGCGGTCATCGAAGGCGGAAGAGCGGAAAATACGTGTCTGCTTCAGCAGAAATTTGATTATCTGTTTTTTACGGGAAGCCAGTCGGTCGGCCGCGAGGTAATGCGCAGGGCGGCGGAACATCTGACGCCAGTCACGCTGGAGCTTGGCGGAAAAAGTCCGTGCATTGTCGACGAGACGGCAAATATTGACTTGGCCGCACGGCGCATCGTTTTCGGCAAGTATTTGAACTGCGGACAGACGTGCGTCGCGCCCGATCATGTGTATTGCAGGGAGGAGCTGCTGGAAGAATTGACGGAGGCGATTAAAAAGGAAATCATCCGGCAGTACGGCGAAGCTCCGCTCACAAACGGCAATTACGGAAAAATCATCAACCGCAAGCACTTCGACCGTATCCTGAGTCTGATCGATCCTGAAAAAACCGTATATGGAGGAAGGTTTGACGAAGAAATGCTTAAGATCGAGCCGACCGTGATGACGTCCGTTACATGGGAGGACGCCGTCATGCAGGAGGAAATTTTCGGTCCCGTTCTGCCGGTTTTGACGTTTCAAAATATCGACGAGGTAATTGCAACCGTGAATGCACATGCGCATCCGCTCGCGCTGTATTTGTTTTCCGAAAATAAAAAGACAGTCAAAAAGGTATTTGATTCGTGCGGCTTTGGAGGCGGCTGCGTCAACGATACGATCATTCATCTGGCGACGTGCGAAATGGGCTTTGGCGGCGTAGGTGAGAGCGGCATGGGAGCTTACCACGGGCAGGCAGGCTTTCGGACCTTTTCCCATTACAGGAGTATTGTCGATAAAAAAACATGGCTTGATCTGCCGATGCGATATCAGCCGTATACAAAAGCAAATGAAAGGCTGGTTCGTCTGTTTTTAAGATAAAAAGCAGGACAATTGTATAGAAACTACTATGCTAAATGTTAGCATTTTGAAAAAGGGACATTACATTTGTAATGTCTTTTTTCTTACAATCGGTAGATGTGCGCAGGAAATCCTTCGGCTACAATGATATTGCAACCAACAATCAATTCTAATTTTTAGGGAGGAAAAAGAAGTGAAGAAAAAAATTTTAAGTGCAATCTTATGTGTAAGCATGATGGCAGCCCTTTTAGCAGGATGCGGAAGCGCACCGGCAGCTACAAGTGAGGCGGCTCCGGCAGAAGCGGCAGAGGAAACGGCGGCTCCGGCAGAGGAAAGCGCAGAGGAAGCAGTAGAGCAGGCAGAAGCGACCGTAGGAGAAAGACCGGAAGGCGGCTATACCTTCGGCTATACATGTATGGATGGAACCAACCCGTTCTTTGTTATTTTGGAAAAGACGATCAGGGATAAGGTAGAAGCAAACGGAGATACGCTCATTTCTACCGACCCTGCAAACGATGTTTCCCTTCAGATCACACAGATCGAGGATATGATTACACAGGGGATCGATGCGATCTTCTTGAATCCGGCAGAAGCGGAAGGTATTCTTCCCGCTCTGGATATGCTCAAGGAAGCGGGCATTCCGATCATCAACTTTGACACAGAAGTAGCAGATCTGTCCTATGTGACCTCTTATGCCGGTTCCGATAACTACAACGCAGGCAAGGTATGTGGTGAGGATCTTGTAGCAAAATGTCCGGACGGCGGCGATATCATCGTGCTGGATTCTCCTACGATGAACTCCGTAGTGGACAGAACGAACGGCTTCCTGGAAGCAATTGAAGGACACGGCTTTAACATCGTTGCACAGCAGGATGCAAAGGGAAATCTGGAGCAGGCGATGGGTATTGCGGAAGATTTATTACAGGCACACGGTGATGTCGTAGCGATTTTCGGCGGAAATGATCCGACAGCGCTCGGCGCGCTTGCGGCAGCCAACGCAGCAGGCATTACGGATTGCAAGATCTACGGCGTAGACGGTTCTCCTGATATCAAAGCGGAACTCGCTTCCGGCGAATCCCTGATCGAAGGTACCGGCGCACAGTCCCCGATCGGCATCGCAGAAAAATCTGTAGAGATTATGTATAAAGTAATGGCAGGAGAGTCCGTGGATGACAGATATCCGGTAGAAACTTTCTTGATCACTGCTGACAACGTAGCTGATTACGGAACGGATGGATGGCAATAATAGAAAATAGAAACAGATTGAATTAGCTATATGCGCAAATATCAGGCCGGAGGCGGAGCAGACCGTCTCCGGCAGATATTGCGGCAGCCGGATAGGAACAAGGGTCCGATCAGAAAGAATGAGCAGGTGATAGCTTGAGCGAGAATATTTTATTAGAAATGAAAAATGTCCATAAAACATTTCCCGGTGTCAACGCGCTGCAGGCCGTCGATTTTCAACTGAAAAAAGGCGAGGTGCACGCTCTTCTCGGAGAGAACGGCGCGGGAAAATCCACGCTGATCAAGGTGCTTGGCGGCATTTATACGGCAAACGAAGGAGAAATTTTTATCCATGGAAAAAAGGTGTTGATCGACAGCGTCAAGGCCGCTCAGGAAAACGGGATATCCATTATCCATCAGGAGCTTGTGTTGGTGCCGCATATGACCGTTGCCGAAAACATTTTTCTCGGAAGAGAGCAGGGAAAATACCAGCTTGTAAATCACAAAAGAATGAACCGGGAGGCGCAGGAGCTGTTAGATACCTACGATATGCACATCGACGCGGCGACGCTTGTCGGAAAACTGACGATCGCGCAGCAGCAGATGGTGGAGATCGTAAAGGCGATTTCCTTCCACTCCCAAATACTTGTTATGGATGAGCCGACGTCCTCCATATCGGATAAAGAAGTGAGTTTCCTGTTTGAGACGATGCGCACGCTGACAAAAAAAGGCGTAGGCATCATTTATATTTCCCATAAAATGAGCGAGCTGGAAGAGATCTGTGACCGGGTGACCGTCATGCGGGACGGTATGTGCGTCGGAACCGAGGTTGTAAAGGAGACGACAAAAGATAAGCTGATCGCGATGATGGTGGGCAGGGAGCTGAACAACTATTATACGAGAGATTATCAGAAGCCGGGCGAGATTTTCTTAAAATGTGAGGAAATTGCGGACGGCAATATGGCCAAAGGCGCCAGCTTTGAAGTACGAAAGGGTGAAATCGTAGGCTTCGCGGGACTGGTAGGCGCGGGAAGAAGCGAAGTGATGAAATGTATCTTCGGTCTGACCCCGAATGCGACGGGAACTATTTATATAGAAGGAAAAAAGGCGGAAATCAAATCTCCCGTGGAGGCGTTAAAGCATGGAATCAGCCTTGTGCCGGAAAATCGCAAGGAAGAAGGGCTTTATCTCGTACAAAGCGTGCGGTACAACTCCACGATCGAGGTGCTTGCCGAATTTATCAGGGGCATTTTTGTAAATCAGCAAAAAGAAGCGGAAATTACCCAGAAATATATCGATATTATGTCGACAAAAACGCCTTCGCAGGAACAGAAAATCGGAAATCTGTCCGGCGGCAACCAGCAGAAGGTGATGATCGGCAGATGGCTGGCGGCGAATCCGAGGCTGCTGATTTTGGATGAACCGACGAGAGGCGTGGATGTCGGAGCAAAATCCGAAATCTATGCGATTATGAACCAGCTTGTAAAGGAAGGAATATCCATCATTATGATTTCTTCGGAGCTTCCGGAAATCATTAACATGAGTGACAGAGTTTATGTAATGAATGACGGCAGAATCACGGGCTGCTTAAATCATGACGAGGTGAGCCAGGAAGCGATTATGAAGCTGGCGGCCAGATAAGTTTGCGAAACGGATGTGAGGAGGAAACAAAATGAATCAGGAAGAAGCAAAAAAAGGCGCATTCCTTGCAGGCTTGCAGAAAGGCGCCCTCGGCTGGTTAAAGGAAAATTTAGGTATTATCATTGCGATGGTAGTGCTGTGTGTATTTTTATCGGTAAACCCTATTACAAAGGACTCGTTTTTAACACAAAAGAACGTATTTAACGTCTTGCGCCAGATTTCATCCAACCTGTTTCTGGCATGCGGCATGACGATGGTCATCATTCTCGGCGGGATCGACCTTTCCGTCGGCTCCATCATCGCCCTGTCCGGCTGTATTTCGGCGGGCTGCGTGTCAAGATACAATATGCCTCTGGGCGCTGCGATCGTAATCGGCGTGCTGGTCGGCCTCATTGTCGGGATGTGTAATGGTCTTGTGATTTCCAAGACGACAATACCGGCGTTCATCGTAACGCTCGCCACAATGAATATTGCGAAGGGCTTTGCCTATGTTTATACGGGTGGTTCGCCCGTGCGCGTTGTCACAAAGGAATGGCAGTTTTTGGGAGCCGGCTATCTCGGCTCGGTGCCGACACCGGTCGTCCTGCTCGTAATCGTGCTGCTCGTCACAGCGCTGATCATGAATAAGACAAAAATGGGACGGCATATTTACGCGGTCGGCGGAAACGCCCAGGCGGCCAGATTTTCGGGAATCAAGGTCGCAAATGTGAAATTCTTCGTACATGCGTTTTCCGGTCTGATGGCGGGTCTGGCGGGCGTCGTTCTGGCATCCCGTATGTATTCGGGACAGCCGACGGCGGGTGACGGCGCGGAGATGGATGCGATCGCCGCAGTTGTGGTCGGCGGTACGAGTATGGCCGGCGGCTCCGGCAAAATCGGCGGTACAATTATCGGCGGCCTGATCATCGGAATCATGAACAACGGCCTGAACCTGTTGAACGTCAATTCGTTCTGGCAATACGTTGTAAAGGGTACGGTCATCCTGCTGGCAGTATTTATCGATTATGTGAGAAGCAAGAAGGCAAACCAAAATTAAGTTTTCAATTTGCGAAAGTCATATTATAATAGAAAAGAGGAAAACAAATATCAAGAGCGGGTATTTGTTTTCCTTATTGTAGGTATATGGAAAAGCGTGCCTGCGAGGAGGAAAATGCCGTCCGATTATCGACGGAAATGAAAGGGAGAATCATGGGAAAGGGAACAGGAAGAGGGCGCCTCAAAAAATTTGTCAGGGCATCACAGCCGATTTTTATGGCGCTGCTGCTCTTTTTGCAGGCGGGCTGCGGCTGGAAGGAGGACCCGGAATTTTCAGATCCGGCCATAGGGACACAGGAAAATCATGAGCCGCGCATTTTTGGCGCGACTTACATGCAGATGAACAATCCCTATTTTGAAATATTGAATAACAGCATCAAGGAGGTCGTCGAGTCAAACGGCGATATTCTGATCACGCGCGATCCGGCGAAGGATCAGCAGAAGCAGAACGAGGAAATCGAGGAAATGATCGAGGACGGAGTTTCGGCCATTTTTTTAAATACCGTCGACTGGAAAACGGTAAAGCCGGCGCTGCTCGCGTGCCATGAGGCGGGTGTTCCCGTATTTGTCATGGATACGCCGGTCTACGATCAGGAATACACCGTTTCCATGATCGCTTCGGATAATTATAACGCGGGCGTACAGTGCGCCACGGATTTGATGAAAAAAATGCGCGCGGCGAAAATCGTCGTACTTTCCGATGAAAGCACCGGCTCGATCGTCAGCAGGATCCAGGGCTTTAAGGATACGATAGCGGGGCATCCCGAATATAAGGTCGTCTACGAGGAACAGGGGATGGGAGAGCTGGAGGTGTCTATGGACGTTATGAACGAATTTCTGGAAAAGGATATCGAATTTGACGTTGTCATGGGCGGAAACGACCCGTCGGCACTCGGCGCGCTTGCGGCCCTGCAGGCGAACCATATGGAAAAAAACGTGAAAATATATGGCGTGGACGGTTCGCCGGACGCGAAGACGATGATCAGGCAGGGCTATATGGAGGCCACGAGCGCACAGTCCCCGAAGCAGATCGGACGGACGGTCGCCGAGAAGGCATACGGATATTTAAACGGCGAGACGATAGAAAAAAATATCGTAATCCCTGTGACGCTCATTACAAAAGAAAATCTGGAACAGTATGATATTAACGGGTGGCAGTGATGCAGAACGAAAATACTTATTCACAGAAAATAATAGTTGTAAAGTTTGCGATGCTGTTTATCAATATCGCGGCGGTGCTCTTTGTCTCCCTGCTGATTTCGGTCACGACAAAGAAACTATGCGTACAGTTTATCGCGCGGGATTTTTTGGACGGTGTGAATGCGCTCCCGTCTAATCCGGGGCATCTCGTATTATATTGTGTGCTGCTTTTGATCAGTCTTGCGGTTTCTTTCAGCATCCGTGAAATCAGGGGAAATACGAATAACAGGATCCTGTTCGCGACCTTTATCTGCGATATGATCATCGGGATACTCATCGTATATTTGCTTAACTTTAATTACAACGGCATTATTCTGCTGATATTTGCGGATATCGTCACCTATGCAAAGGATGAAAAAGGGAAGTTTGTCCTGATGTTTCTGGCGATCGGCAGCTTTCTCGTGGCGGATTATGAGCTGATTTCCCTTAGCTGGAGGCTTTTTTCCGTCTATTCTTATATGAATTATTACGAGTCCGCGGTGCAGCAGTATCTGCTCAGCATCTATAACGTGATGATTTCGATGAACATCGCCTCGTTTATCATTTATAGCGTTTGCGTCATTCAGGGACAGCGCGGCACGATCCACGAGGTAAACATGCTGTATGATAAGCTGTCCGAGGCAAACGAGAATCTCCAGAAGGCGAATACTCAATTGCAGGATTATGCGATGATCACGGAAAAGATGGGCGAGACAAAGGAGCGCAACCGCTTGGCAAGAGAGATCCACGATACGCTCGGCCATCTGCTGACGGGCATTTCGGCGGGTCTGGACGGCTGTATCGAGACGGTGCTCAAGTCGCCCGAGGATACGAAGCGGCAGCTCGAGGTCATTTCCGATGTCGCCAGAGAGGGCATTCAAGATGTCCGGCGCTCGGTTAATGAGCTGCGCCCTGACTCGATAGAACGGCTGAGTCTGGAATATGCCGTCACAAAAATGATTACCGACATCAATTCCCTGACGCAGACAAAAATTTATCTGGATGCCTCGGTATCCAGACTGAAATATGATGAGGACGAAGAAAATGCGATCTACCGGGTGATCCAGGAGAGCATCACGAATTCGATCCGTCATGGAAATGCGTCTGAAATCTGGGTGACGATGAAGGAGGTATGTTCGGAGCTGATTATTGTGATTAAGGATAACGGCACGGGCTGCATGGAGATCAAGAAGGGCTTTGGAACGAAGCATATGCAGGAGCGGATCAAAATGCTGGATGGGACGATTTCCTTTGACGGGAGCGACGGATTCAAGGTAGAAGCGAGGATTCCGATCAGATGGGGGGAAGAATATGATTAAAGTATTGATAGCGGACGATCAGGAGCTGATCAGACAGGGTTTGCAGGTCGTGCTCAACAGCAGGGAAGGGCTTGAGGTGACGGATGCGGTCGCCAACGGGCAGGAGGTCATCAAAAGCATCCGAAAGAACCGCCCCGACGTCATTTTGATGGACGTCAGAATGCCGAAAATGGACGGTGTGCAGTGCACAAAAATTATTAAGGAAAATTATCCGCAGATCAAAATCATTATTTTAACGACGTTTGATGATGACGAGTATGTCTACAACGCGCTGAAATACGGCGCGAGCGGCTATTTGCTCAAGGGCGTTTCGATGGACGAGCTGGTGAGTGCCATTTTTACCGTATACAATGGACTTGCGATGATCAATCCGGATATTGCGGCGAAGGTCGTGAAGCTGTTTTCGCAGATGGCGAAGGCGGATTATTCGATTCAGGTCGGTTCAAAGGGAGTTGAGGAAATCACCCGCGCGGAGTGGCGTGTGATCGAGCAGGTCGAGTATGGCGCATCCAATAAAGAGATCGCCGACGCGCTGAAGCTTTCGGAAGGGACGGTGCGCAATCATTTGAGCACGATTTTGGGCAAGCTGAAGCTGAGGGATCGGACGCAGCTCGCTATTTGGGCTGTGCAGACGGGTGTCAGTAAGATGAATCTGGAGAAGGACGATGAGTAAATGGCAGAAGGGTATTGCCGTGCTGGCCATTTTGGCGGCAGCGGCGGGACTGGGCATATACGGAAAAATGAAAGAACCGGCGATCGTGCTGGAATTCGGGATGTTTGCCGGCAGCAACTGGGATGTGGCAAATGCGAACAGCTATGCCATCATCGATGAGGCGATCGCGCTGTTCGAGCAGGAGCATCCGGGCGTCACCGTGCATTATTCGAGCGGGATCATCAAGGATGAATATTCGGAATGGCTTTCACAAAAGGTTTTAAAAGGAGAGACGCCCGATGTTTTTATGGTGCTGACGAATGATTTCAACCAGTTTTCTTCCATCGGCATCATGAAGGATCTGGATGGCCTGATGAGCGAGGATGAGGAATTCGATGAGAGCCGTTATTATGCGAGCACGCTGCATACGGGGAGATATTTGGGGCATCAGTACGCGCTTCCGTATGAGACGGTACCCAGCCTGATGTTTGTGAACAAGACTCTTCTTAATAAGAGCGGTTATGCTGTTCCGGACGAGGACTGGACCTGGGAGGATTTTTACGCTCTTTGCAAGGAGGTGACAAAGGATGCCGACGGCGACGGGCTGTACGACCAGTTTGGAAGCTACAATTATTCGTGGAAGGACGCTGTGTATTCGAACGGGGCCTCCCTTTTTGACGCGGACGGAAAAGAAGCATTCTTTACAGACGACGCGGTCATTGAATCGATCAAGTACTGGAAAAAGATCAATGAGCTGAATCAGGGACAAAAGGTGACGCAGGATGATTTTGACGGCGGTCATGTCGCTTTTATGCCGCTGCAGTTTTCCGATTACCGGACCTATAAGACCTACCCCTATAAAATCAAAAAATATACGACGTTTCAATGGGACTGTATCACGATGCCGGCGGGACCGAAGGGCGGAAACACTTCCGAAATCAACACGCTGCTGATGGGGATCAATTCCAGAACGGAGCACGAGAAGCTCGCATGGGAATTTTTAAAGCTGCTGACTTACAGCGAGAGCATTCAGATGGATATTTTCAAGTACTCCCAGGGAGCGTCCGTGATCAAAAGCGTGACCGAGTCCGACGAAGCGGAATCGATGGTCCGCCAGGACATGGAGGAGGGCGAGAAAATCATCGACAACGGCCTTTTGAGCCGGGTGATCGAGGAAGGAACCGTCGCTCCGAAGTTCCAAAAGTACAGCGAAGCGATGGCGCTTGCGGACGGGGAAATCGGCAAGATATTCGAGGACGATAAAAATGTGGACAGCACCTTAAAAATTTTCCAGCGTTCGATTAGTAAGTATTTGAAGAAGTAGCGGTACCCTTTCCGGAGCAGGCGGCAAGCCTGCTCTATTTTGTTCCATATAACATCCCCATTGTACCTACCATAAAAGGAAGCTTTAAAACGCGGGGGATAAAATCCGATTTACTCGTATCGATGAAGTGAACGTCATCTACACCTGATTTTTTTAAGAGTACAATTAAATCATTTATATCCGGATAACAGGTATGTAACAAAAACAAATCCTGAAATACAAAATGTCCCCCCTTTTTTACTACTCGTAAGGCTTCTTCTATAACGTTATATTTGTTATCGCTATCTTTTACTTCATGAAAAGTTAAATTGCTGACCACTAAATCGAAGGAGTTATCGTCAAAGGGAAGTTTAGAGGCGCTCGCCCTGATAAAATCAGTTCTTGAAGAAACGCCTTCTATACGGCTGTTTTCTTCACATCGTTTCTTTGAGTAACCCCATGACCCACCCCAGTAATCGACCCCGGTGATTTGCGCATTTGCATATTTTTTTGCCAGTTTAATTGTCAAAGCCGCACTTCCGCATCCGATATCCAAAGCTTTTCCGCAACCATTCCAATTAATTTGCGCCATAAGAAGTTCAAGAATCTTGTTTTGAACATTTCCGCCTTTAGACGAAAAAAGATACCTCGCCGTACAAAAATATATTACACATATAAAAACCAGAACCGTTAACAGGACAAGTGTCATTTTAATCGGCAACCAGCCAGGCTGCCCTATCCACAGTATTACATCTGATATCGTAAATAAAAGAAAAACGATAACGACCTTTCTTATCAATTCTGTTGAAACCCAATTTCCGTAGTTAAGATTTTCTGTGTCAGCGTTCATTTTTGTTTCCTGCCTCCATATAGCTATTATTGTTCCAGTGTACTTTTCCAGCCGCCGTAAATAAACTTTAAAAATTCATCAAAGTGGCCGGCTGCTTGTTCTTTGGTTTTTCCTTCGACTATAAGCTGCTCAATGACACCGATATAAAATCCGGCAACAGAGCGTAAAAAAAGTCTCGATAAGTTTTTGTCGGGTGCAAGCTGTCTGACCCAATTTTCCAATACATCCGCAACTAAATCAATCAAATGATTTTTGTAACCCTGCAAAGAGGAACCGGAAGAATATAAGAAAAGAAGTTTGATATCTTCGCTATGACTAAACGCAAACTTTATAAAATTGTAAATAGCATCTTTTTGTGCATCGATATTGTAAGTGTTTGCATATTTGTTCCGGCTTTGTAATTGCCTTAACCCTTCCTGCATTTCCAGAATAGTCGGTTCCACAACAGCACAAAATAAGGCGTCTTTGTCTTTGAAGTAATTATATATATTACTTTTTGAAGTTTTTGCATTCGCTGTAATGATCCGCACGGATGCCTTTTCGAAACCGTTTTTTAAGAACTCATCCCTGGCAACCTTTAAAATATTATTTTTTATTTCTTCTTTAGGAATTTGCACAATTTACACTCCAT
>CAZMIX010000017.1:14701-43417 GCA_964566545.1 uncultured Lachnospiraceae bacterium
TTTACACTCCATCAATTTCCTTATAAAAAACGGCGGTATTTTACGGGCTTTTATAAATTAATTTTCTATAAACGACTGTTCATTTGCACGAATAAATCATGATGCTTTGGTAACATTAAAAAAGCAGATAAAAAGGCATTTGGAAATGATATCTTTCGAATGCCGCTTTCATTTTACTTGACAAAAGTGCAAATGGGAGATAATATTTTGATTGTCAAATAGTTTGAGTGTCAAATAGTTTGAAATTCAAACAAAATGCGACAAAAAATAAAAGTAAAAAGTCGAAAAAGTAAAAGGAGACGGAATATGCTGGAGAAATTGAAAGAAATCGTAAAAGAGCAGTTGAATGCGGAAGCGGAAATTACGGAGGCAACGTCCTTCAAAGAGGATTTGGGAGCGGATTCCTTAGACCTTTTTGAACTCGTGATGGCGATGGAGGAAGAGTTTGGAATAGAAATACCGCCCGAGGATCTGGAGCAAATTTTGACTGTTGGGGATATTATCCGTTACTTAAAGGAACACGGTGTGGAGGAATAGGCAAAACGATGAAGACGAGAATTACGGAGCTGTTGGGAATCGAAGAACCGATCATTCAGGGTGGTATGGCGTGGGTAGCCGAGCACCGGCTGGCGGCTGCCGTATCTGAGGCGGGCGGTCTTGGTCTGATCGGCGCGGCGAGCGCGCCGCCCGAAGTAGTACGGGAAGAAATCCGAAAGGTAAAAGAGATAACAAAAAAGCCTTTTGGCGTCAATGTCATGCTGATAAACCCAAATGCAGACGAGGTGGCAAAAATCGTCATTGAGGAGGGTGTGCCCGTCGTGACGACGGGAGCGGGCAATCCCGCAAGACTTCTTCCGATTTGGAAGGAAGCCGGTATCCGGGTCATTCCGGTTGTTGCAAGCGTCGCAATGGCGAGGCTGATGGAAAAGGCCGGAGCGGATGCTGTTGTTGCGGAAGGGACGGAGTCCGGCGGGCATATCGGCGCGGCCACGACGATGACACTTGTGCCGCAGGTAGTAGATGCGGTGAAAATCCCGGTCATTGCGGCAGGTGGGATCGCGGACGGCAGAGGTCTTGCGGCGGCGTTTATGCTCGGTGCGCAGGCAGTGCAGATGGGTACACGATTTGTGACGGCTGCGGAATCTATCGCACACCCGAACTTTAAGGAACGGATCTGTAAGGCAAAGGACATCGATTCCGAGGTGACCGGAAGGAGTACGGGTCATCCGATTCGTGTGCTGCGCAACCAGATGACAAAGGTATATTTGCGCATGGAGCAGGAGGGTGTGCCGTTTGAAGAGTTGGAACGGCTGACACTGGGTTCGCTGAAAAAGGCGGTCATCGATGGTGATATAAAAAACGGAAGCCTGATGGCCGGACAGATAGCCGGACTTATCAAGGAAGAGAAAACATGCCGGGAAATTATCCGGGAAATCATAAGCGAAGCAGAAGCGCTGCTAAAGTGTTAAGGAGGAGCCATGGAAAAAATCGGTTATCTGTTTCCCGGACAGGGAACACAATATATCGGGATGGGAAAGGCGTTCTATGACAGCTTTGCGGTGTGCAGGGAGGTCTTTGCGCTCGCGTCTAAAACGATAGGACTTTCCGTTGAGGAGCTTTGTTTTACGGAAAACGAACAACTACATATTACGGAATATACACAGATTGCCATTTTGACAGTTGAGGCTGCCATTTTGAAGGCAATGGAGGAAAAAGGACTTCGGCCGGATTATACGGCGGGTCTAAGCCTTGGAGAATATGGAGCGCTTATTGCTTCCAAGGTACTTAATTTAAATGATGCGTTCCGACTTGTGAGAAGACGCGGTATTTTTATGCAGGAGGCGGTTCCGACGGGTGGTGCGATGTCGGCGGTGCTTGGCATGGAGGCAGAAAAAATTGAAGAGATTTGTAATGAAACGCCGGGACTCGTTTCGGTGGCAAATTACAACTGCCCGGGTCAGATTGTCATCACAGGCGAAGAAAGGGCAGTGAGGGCAGCTTCTAAGCGGCTTGAGGAAGAAGGAGCAAAGAGAGTTATCCCGTTAAATGTGAGCGGTCCGTTTCATTCCAAAATGCTGGAAGGCGCGGGAGGAAGGCTTTCGGAAGAGCTTGCTGTGACTGGGATTCATAAAATTGAGATTCCTTACGTGTCAAATGTGACTGCAGAGCTTGTGACAGATGCGGCCACGGTGCGCGGACTTTTAATGCGTCAAGTTTTTTCGCCGGTGCGCTGGCAGCAGAGCATGGAGCGACTGCTTGCCGAGGGTGTGACGGAGTTTGTAGAAATTGGCCCTGGAAAAACCCTGAGCGGTTTTATGAAAAAAATTGACAAAGAGGCATTGGTATTTCATATTGAAAAACCGGAGGATTTGGAGAGCTATGTTAACAGGTAAAATCGCGCTCGTAACGGGCGCAGGCAGGGGTATCGGCAGGCAGATCGCAAAGACACTTGCGGGAGCGGGCGCTCATGTTTATGTAAATTATTGCGGTTCTAAGGAGCAGGCGGAAGAAGCGGTAACGGAAATTAAAGAGGCGGGCGGCAGTGCGCAAAGTATTCAGTGTGACGTTGCAGATTTTGAAGCGGTAGAACGGATGCTGAAACAGATCGTGGAAGAGCAGGGCAGGCTGGATATTCTTGTGAACAATGCAGGGATTACGAAGGATAATCTTTTGATGAAAATGTCAGAGGAGGAATTTGACCGGGTGCTCGCGACAAATTTAAAAGGGGCGTTCCATACGATCCGCCATGCCTCCCGGTATTTTATCAAGCAGCGCAGCGGAAAGATCGTCAATATTTCTTCTGTGTCTGGTGTGCTTGGGAATGCAGGTCAGGCAAATTACAGCGCATCCAAGGCGGGCATCATCGGATTGACTAAGAGCGCAGCGCGGGAGTTGGCTGCAAGAGGAATCAACGTCAACGCCGTAGCCCCCGGCTACATTGATACGGAGATGACCGCGTGTCTGTCCGATGCGGTAAAGGAGCGGACGCTGTCGCAAATACCGCTTGGCAGGACGGGAAGTGTGATGGATATTGCAAATGTCGTGTTGTTTTTAGTTTCTGAGCAGGCATCGTATATCACCGGACAGGTGCTGAGTGTGGACGGCGGGATGGCAATTTAGTTAATAGAGAATTAATATGCCGGCATCCGGCACAGAAGGAGGTTTCTATGAAACGGAGAGTCGTAGTGACAGGGCTTGGTGCGATTACCCCGATCGGTTTAAGCGTAGGGGAATTCTGGACTTCGGTCAAAGAAAAAAGGCTGGGCTTTGACGTGATAACGCATTTTGACGCAACAGACTATAAATGCCGTTTGGTCGCGGAGGTAAAAGGCTTTGACGCGAAAAATTATATGGATTTTAAATCGGCGAAGCGGATGGAACTTTTCAGTCAATACGCCGTAGCGGCAGCAAGGGAAGCAGTTTTGGATGCGGCGCTTGAAATGGAAAAAGAGGACGCCTACCGTTCGGGCTGCGCGATCGGTTCGGGAATCGGTAGCCTGCAGGCGATGGAACGGGAACATGAAAAGCTGATTGAGAAGGGTCCTAATAAGCTCAATCCGCTGCTGATCCCGCTGATGATATCAAATATGGCGGCCGGGAATGTTTCGATCGCACACGGACTAAAAGGAAAAAGCATTAATGTTGTGACGGCTTGTGCGGCAGGAACAAACTGCATTGGAGAGGCGTTCCGCACGATTCAGTACGGGGATGCGGATGTCATGCTTGCAGGCGGAACCGAGAGCAGCGTGACACCGGTCGGTATTGCGGGCTTTACCGCTCTGACGGCGCTGTCCGCAGAATCAGATCCTGCGCGCTGTTCTCTGCCATTTGATAAAAACAGAAGCGGCTTTGTAATGGGCGAGGGCGCCGCAATCGTTGTATTAGAGGAATTGGAACACGCAAAGAAGCGGGGAGCAAGAATTTACGCAGAATTGACGGGTTATGGCTGTTCCTCCGACGCTTACCACATCACTTCTCCGGCGGAGGACGGACAGGGTGCGGCACGTGCAATGCAGAATGCGATGGAAGACGCAGGTGTTAAGCCGGATGAGGTCTTTTACATCAATGCGCATGGAACGGCTACGCACCACAATGATTTGTTTGAAACGCGCGCAATCAAGCTGGCTTTCGGCGAACATGCTTATCAGATGCGCATCAATTCGACGAAGTCCATGATCGGGCATCTGCTCGGAGCTGCAGGAGCCATTGAATTTGTAACATGTGTCAAGGAGCTCGAGGAAGGTTATATTCATGCGACGGCGGGTTATACGACGCCGGATGAGGAAATGGATCTGGATTATTGTAGGGAAGCCTATGAGGGCAAGATCAAGCACGCCCTTTCCAATTCGCTTGGATTCGGCGGACACAATGCTTCGCTGCTTTTGTCAAGCTATGAGGAGGGCAAAAGATGACGCTGAATACGGAACAGATTATGGAAATTATCCCGCACAGGCAGCCGTTTTTGCTGCTGGATACGGTGGAAGAGCTGGAAGCCGGAAAGCGGGTCATCGCAAAAAAATGCGTAAGCTATAACGAGCCTTATTTTGCGGGACATTTTCCGAAAGAGCCGGTGATGCCGGGTGTGCTGATCATAGAAGCGATGGCGCAGGCCGGTGCGGTGGCGATGCTCTCCCTTGAGGAAATGAGAGGAAAGACCGCTTATTTTGCAGGGATTCAGACCGCGAAATTTAAGAAAAAAGTAGTTCCCGGGGATGTACTCCTGTTGGAAATGGAAATCATAAAGGTGAAGGGGCCGATCGGAATCGGACGCGGGACGGCAAAGGTGGATGGTAAACTCGCAGTAAGCGCGGAGCTTATGTTTGCGATCGGAGTTTGAGTGAGTGCCGGATCCGTCTATAAAAGAGGAGAATACTATGTGGGCTGTAAAGCGGAGCAGAAAGAAATATTATACGTTGAGAAGCCTGACGGCGGTGGGAGAATCCGCCACAGAGGAGAGCATTGACAGCGCGCCTCAAAATGGTTTGCAGGAACAAACAATGAGGGCGGAGCTTGGAACTGATGACGATAGGCTTGTATGTAAATCTTGCAAAACCTCTTTGTCCAAACAGGAAACAGTCACAAATAAATATGTATGCAAAAAGTGCGGTTATCATTTTAGGGTGCGGACGAATAATCGGATCAAAATGATTGCGGATGCGGATACATTTGAGGAATGGTTTGCGGATATTGAACAGAAAAACCCGCTGGAATTTCCGGGTTATCTGGAAAAACTGAAGGAAATGCGCGAAAAGACCGGACAAATGGAAGGTGTGACGGTAGGCTATGCCAGAATTCAGGGCGAGCCGGTTGTACTTGGCGTTTGTGATGCCCGCTTTTTAATGGGAAGCATGGGAAGCGTCTACGGTGAAAAAATTACAAGGGCGGTCGAGCAGGCGACAGAGCTTCGTCTGCCGGTCATTCTTTTCTGCTGCTCAGGCGGAGCCAGAATGCAGGAAGGCATTCTTTCGCTGATGCAGATGGAGAAGACAGCGGCGGCGATCAAACGGCACAGCGATGCTGGACTTTTGTATATACCGATACTCACCGACCCGACGACAGGCGGTGTGACGGCTAGTTTTGCGATGCTTGGTGATATCATTCTTGCAGAGCCGGAGGCTCTGATCGGTTTTGCGGGGCCGCGCGTGATTGAAAAGACGATCGGGGAAAAGCTGCCGGAAGGCTTCCAAAGCGCGGAGTTCCAATTGGAACACGGTTTCGTGGATGCGGTTGTGGAGCGCAAAGATTTGAAGGATACCTTGTATCGCCTTGTTAAATTTTATCACAATATTACAAGCTTCCGAGCCTTTTTGCCGGGAAAGGCGGATCACACAGAACCGGATGAAAGGGCGCGGGAAAGAGAGGCAAAAGCGGCGAGCAAAAGCGCGTGGGAACGGGTAAAGGCCGCACGAAGGATCGACAGACCGTCCGCTTCGGATTATATAGAGTTGATGTTTGATGACTTCTTTGAACTGCATGGGGATCGGTATTACAGGGACGATCCGGCTGTGATCGGCGGAGCTGCTTATCTGGACGGACAGCCCGTGACGGTGATCGGTATCCAGAAGGGAAAGGACATCGCGGAATGCAAGCGGCGCAATTATGGCATGTGTTCGCCGGAAGGCTACCGGAAGGCGCTGCGCCTGATGAAGCTGGCAGAGAAATTCCATCATCCGGTCATTACCTTTGTGAATACGTCCGGCGCTTTCTGCGGAAAGGAAGCGGAGGAAACGGGGCAGGGAGAAGCGATTGCCCGCAATCTTTATGAAATGTCAGCCTTAAAGGTACCCGTCATCTGCGTAATGATCGGAGAGGGCGGCAGCGGCGGCGCGCTGGCGCTTGCGGTTGGCAATCAAGTGTGGATGATGGAGAATGCAACGTATTCGATTCTTTCTCCGGAAGGCTTTGCCTCCATTTTGTGGAAGGAAGCCGATAGAGCTGCGGAGGCTGCGGAGGTTATGAGGTTGACAGCCGAGGACTTAAAGCGCCTGCAGATTATAGACAAAATGATACCGGAATACGGCGGCGCGGATGCGGTGACGCTGCCTTCCATTGCAATGTTTTTAAAGCGAAACCTAAAGGAATACCTCAACCGGAGCGCTTGTGAGGAAAACAAGGATTATGCCGATGAACGATATAAAAGGTTTCGAAAATTTTAACTGATGGAGGATGGGATGACAGGAAGAATATGCGGAACAGGGAGCTGCCTTCCAAAGCTTCGTGTAACAAACGACGATTTGAGCAGATATATGGATACGTCGGATGAATGGATCAAAAGCCGGACCGGGATCGAGGCACGGCATCTCGCGGTAGAGGAAACAACGACCGGCATGGCTGTCCATGCGGCAAAAGAGGCGATGGAAGAGGCGGGCGTTTTGCCGCAGGAGCTGCAGCTGATCATTGCGGCGACAGTCACACCGGATTATTTGTTTCCGTATCTTTCCGGAGAGGTGCAGCGGGAGCTTGGCGCGGTTAACGCCGTTGCCTTTGATATTGGGGCGGCCTGCTCGGGATTTTTATTTGCGCTTAACACGGCTCATGCTTATCTGAAATCAGGGCTGTACAAAAACGCGCTGGTTCTTGGCGCGGAGACGCTTTCTAAAATTATGGATTGGAATGACCGCTCGACCTGCGTTTTATTTGGTGACGGCGCGGGCGCTGCGGTGCTGAAAGCGGAGGAACAGGGAATTCGGAGCATTGCGCAGGGCTCAGACGGAGCAAAGGGAATGGTGCTTTCCTGCAAGGGAAGGGCGCCGGACAATCCGTTTCTGCCTCAAAGACAGGAAGAATTTCCCCTTTCCTATGTGCAGATGAATGGACAGGAGGTCTATAAGTTTGCGGTCAAAACGGTGCCGGCCTGTATTGAAGAGGCACTTAAAAAGGTGGATCTTAAGGCGGAGGATGTGAAGCTGTTCGTGCTGCATCAGGCAAATTACCGGATTATTGAGGCTGTCGCAAAGCGCTTAAAGCAGCCAATGGAGAAATTCCCCACATACTTGCAGGAATGCGGGAATATTTCGGCAGCCAGTGTGCCGATTTTGCTTGATAAAATTAATCAAGATGGTAAACTGAAAAAAGGAGATACAATCGTGCTTGCCGGATTTGGCGCGGGACTTACGTGGGGAGCCTGTGTCCTGACATGGTAGAGATAAAAGGGTGATGGGATGATTACGGAGAAGACATTGAATAGCTTGCTTGTGGAGCTTTTTAAGGACATTATGGAAATCGAGGAAAAGAAGCTGATTACGGAGGAATTTAAGGATATCACCTATAATGATATGCACGTGATCGAGGCGATCGGACTTGAGGATTCCAAGAAAATGTCGCAGATCGCAAGGCTGATGTCTGTTACGATGGGAACGCTGACAAAAGCGATCGATTCCCTGTATGAAAAGGGCTATGTCGGGCGCAAGAGAAGCGATAAGGACAAGCGCGTTGTCTTGGTCAGCCTCACGGAAAGAGGAAAAAAAGCATACCGGCATCATGAGAAGTTTCATAACGATATGATTTCCCACATTTTAGAAGAAGTAAATGAGGAGGAGGCCAAGGTGCTGACCCATGCCTTAAGCCGCCTTGTCGATTATTTCAAGGAAAAATATTAAGGCAGGAGGCAGCCGTCTGTTGCGGCTAAAACATCATGCCGCTAAAATAAAGCCGTTCAAAATCCGGTTCGTTGCTAAGAATCATTTCTGTTGAAAGCGCGATGATCCGGTCAAGCTCTGCCTTCGGGCAACCGGCTTGCCCATATATGATGGCTCCTTTTAAAGAGCAGTTTCCGACGGAGACTGCTTTTTTTGTAAGCTGTGCGGGCAGCAGGCCGAGCCTTGCGGCCGCCTCGACATCCAGGCTGTGCCCCATGCCTCCGGCCAGATAGAGCGTGTGGATATCTGTGACGTCGATCTCATAATTTTGAATGAGCAGTGTAATGCCCGCGCGGATGGCCGATTTCGCCATTTGAAAATTGCGGATGTCTTTTTGAGTGATGAGAATTTGCATGCCGTTTACGTCATAAGGGTAGCCGTCGTCAAAATAGGCATCCACCAAAAGTCCCGTTTCGTCCATAATGCCCTTCTCAAGCAGCTCTGCCATTGCCTTTACGACGTCGGTGGCCATGCTGAGCTTCGTTCCCTCAAAGGCGGGTCCGGCGGCGGCAGAAGTACATAAGATCCGGTTTTGGCTGCCGATCGCCATTTCCCCGTTTGTTCCGAGGTCCACGAACAGACAGACTTCTTCGTTTTTGTGAAAACCGCACGAAAACAGGCCGGACACGATATCGCCGCCGACATAGGTGGAAATTCCGGGAAGGATCGTAAACGGAATGCCCGCGATTTCGCCTGTCTGCTCTTTAAGCGTGATGGGCGTGAAAGGAAAGCTCGTGAGGCCGTCGCACGGATATCCCATAAAAAGGTGTACCATCGTCGTGTTTGCGGAAATAAGAATGCGTTCGATGCGTTCGTCTGCGGCGGCAAAAAGCTCGTTCAGCAGCCCGCGAATATCGTCCCGAACGGCGTTTTTCAGCGCTTCCCCGTCTCCTTTTTGGGAAACCTCGCTTCTGGAAATGACGTCGGCTCCATAGCTGCACTGGGAGTTTAGACAGGAAGCGATCGAAAGCACATGGCTTCCTTTGATCAGCTGCGCCGCGATCGTAGTCGTCCCGAGGTCGATTGCGGCAAATAGGGAATTGTTATCGATAGAATTTACCGGTGCCTCGTAAGCGGTGAGAATGGTATCCTTCTTTTGATCCGTATCAGGAACGGAAACGGCGCAGACGCCTGTCGGACGGGCGGTACAGGCAAGGCGCCACCCGTCGGCAAGCTCTGCCCCGGAAAAGAACTGCCTGTCCGCTCCGCTGGTGTTTGTCTGTCCCTTCGTGATTTGCACGCGGCATTTGCCGCATGTGCCGCGCCCGTTGCAGGAGGCGCTTACCTGAACGCCCTGCTTTCGCAGTGCCTCCAAAAGAGATTCCCCATTTTCTGATAAAATCGAATAAGTTTGCATAGTTTTCCCTGCTTTTTTCTTGAAAGATAAATACGATGTTTTTTGACATTGTACTTTTATATTTCTGCAATATCCGGTTCGTCCGTAACATATTCAGGAATATGATCAAGAATATCCTGTAATGAGTTTGCCGCTTTAAGCATACGCATCGTGTCTTTATGAGGATTCGCGTAAATTCCTTTGAAAAAATATTCATCATATTCCGCTCTTGGCGGATAGGCAAGAACCGGATTTCCTAATGAAAAACGAGCGTCCACTCCCGCCTTATTTCCTCTTGCATCCAGCTTAATCCAATGATCGTTCAAATAAACAGCATTGTAGGCATGGACACAATACCCGATAGAATCATCATCCGCAAGAGTTAGGTGTTCAAAGCAAAATCCGGCAGGAATATTTTGCGAACGGAGTAATGCTGCGAGAAGATTTGACTTGGCATGACAAATCCCCGTTCCATAGTTTAATACATCAGAAGCTTTTACCGTAATAACTGTGGCATTGCAATCGAAAGAATGCGGAATCTCATCTCTAACAAACTCATACGCCGCTTTTACCTTTTGGGCATCTTCCATATCATCGAAAAACAATTCCTTTACTTTCCGTTGTATCATTTCGTCTTTATAATCAATATACTCTGTTTCTCTTAGAAAGACTTGCATAAGTAACCTCCCTCTATACGTTCCGATTTATCGTCCGGGTTATATAAGTTAACCGTGTATCCGGCTCTTGTTTTGACAGTATACCATGCTTTTGCCGGTTTACCCAATAAAAAAATCAGAAGCCGGCCTGCGAAACCAGGCCAAAGTCAGGGGCGTCCCGGTATTTCTTTGGAGTGCAGCCCATGATTTCCTTGAATGTTTTACAAAAATAGCTCGTGTCCTGAAATCCGGTTTCGTAGCCGATTTCTGCGATGCTTTTTGAGGTTTCGGTTAAAAGCTTTAAGGCAATGCGGATACGGTACTGGACGAGATAGCTGTTTGGCGTGATGCCAAGCCCGTTTTTAAAGCATCGGAAGCACTCCCGTTTGCTGATGTGGGCATATGAGGCGAGCACATCGACGGCGAGCGGTTTCTGGTAGTTGTCGTGAATGTAGGAAAGCAGCAGCTTCGTGCGGTCGCTTTCCGGACAAAACAGTTTCGTATTTTTTTGGATCACATCTTTGCAGTTTTCGTAGAGCAGTGTCCATATTTCGTTCAACAGGCAGAAAATTTTTATTTCAAACCCTTCCTCCCTTCGTTTTTGCAGGCAAAAAGTCTCATCGAACATGGACAGGATCCGCTTCTGCCATGGAACGCTTGGGCGAAAGACGGTACAGTCCAGCTCGCGGCAGGAAAGAAAAGGCTCCACATATTTTGTTTCTAAAATGCTGTCCGAATAACCATAAATGATTTTCGGATGAAAGACGATGGCGGTCTCGGCGCCGAACTGCCCGTCTGCCGCAGCGATCGAGTGCAGAATATTCCGGTTGAACAGCACGGCTTCGCCGGGATTCAGGTAATACTGCCGTCTGTTTGCGGTGCAGATCAGCGGGAATTCCTCCGCACGTAAAAATTCCAGCTCCTCATGCCAATGCCATGGCACGCGCGCGTTAAAAAAATCGGACATGTGATAAAAATAGAACGCGATCGGGAATGCGGTCGTTCCGTGAGAAGTCAATTCCTGCAAATCATTGGACAGCGGAAGCTTGCGGGTATGCATAAAATCCCCTCCATGGCACGATAATACTATGAAATGGCATAATAATCGCTTTTGTATTTTTGTAAATGACATTATAATCATATCATAAACCACTTGCTGATTCAAGGAGAAGGCATGTGATCGGTGCTAAAAAGTATCGGAGACACTTTTTGCACCGGCAATTTTTATGGAAAGGTGGGATATTGATGGCTAAATCGGTGAGCTTTAAGGAATTGGGCGATGCCCTGCAATATTTTGAAGAGGAGCAGGCGTCAAATGAAAGTTTTTTAAACAGTCTGGAGGAACGCTTCCAGAACGATGCGTTTGCCGTTCATATCAAAAGGCAGGCAAAGGCATATGATTACGCGATCCGGGCGCTTCGGGACGCTATTTAATAAAACTTAAGCCCTGATGTACTTCTGATTCCGACAAGGGCCTGAATTTCTTCGCACGTTTTCGGTTCAGAGCAAAAAGCTAAAATGCGCTCTTCACGACTGACTTGCCGTGGATGCTTCCAAACGCAAGGGCGATTTTTGGATTACCGGTTCACAGGTGTTTCGACTTATGAAGGACGTAAGAGAGAGTCTTGCCGGACGAGTGGGTATTATCAGCCTTCTTGGATTGTCGGATGTAGAAATCCATGGCTATGCGAGCGAGCCCTTTACAACAGATCCAGAGCGCCTGAATGTAGTAAAGGAGCAAGGGTTGAATGAGATTTACGGAAGAGTTTTCAAAGGCTCCATGCCGGAACTGTATGCGAATGAGGAGATGGATTGTGAAACTTTCTATCGTTCTTATATAGATACCTGCCTGCAAAGAGATATTCGTGATTTGGCGCAGGTCGCAGACGAAATGCAATTCTACAATTTTATGACGGTGGCTGCCGCACATACCTCAAAGCCGATTGTTTATGAGGAATTGGCAATGTTATTTGCATGGCAAAGGATATTCTGCCCGTTGACGAAAGGAACTGGTATATTCCTGTATGGATGATATGAGTCGGGTAAACGCGAAGGCTAAGGCAGAAGGCTGCGGTAATAAAATTCGTATTAAAAAATTGGAAAACCTGCTATAATAATGATAGCAGGTTTTTGAGTGCACCTAAATGGACTTATCAACAAAAGAAAGAGGGTGAAGACGATGCTGGAGAAGGTTGATTTATCAAAGAAACTGGAAAAGGAAGAATATAAGCAGAGAAAAGAAGAGCTGGAAGCCTCGCTTGCAAAGCTGCAAAGGGAGCTGAAGGATAAGAGGGTGCCGGTCATGATCGTGATGGAGGGACTGGGCGGCTCGGGAAAAGGAACCGTCATCAACCGGCTCATCATGCCGCTTGATCCGCGGGGCTTTGAGGTGTTTGCGACAGGGAAGGAAACCGAGGAGGAGCAGATGCACCCGTTTTTGTGGCGGTTTTGGACGAAGACGCCGGAAAAAGGGAGGATTGCGATTTATGACAGGAGTTGGTACCGGAAGGTGCTGATCGACCGCTATGACAAGCTGACGCGCAAGAGGGATTTAGAGGAGTCGTACGAAGAAATTAAATCCTTTGAAAAGCTGCTGGCAGACGACGGCGTGCTGATCATTAAATTCTTTTTATATATATCGGAAGAGGAGCAAAGAGAGCGTTTTGGGAAGCTGCTCGCGAATGAGGAAACGAGCTGGCGCGTATCGAAGGGAGATTTGGACCGGAGCAGGCATTATAAAAAATTTTTGAAGCTGCATGAAATGATGCTGCAAAAGACGGATACGGATTATGCGCCGTGGACGATCGTGGAGGCTGAGCAGGAGCGATACGCGGTCATCAAGGTCATGTCCGTGGTGGAGCAGCGCTTTCAGGATAAGCTCAAGGAGCTTGCAAATGCGCAGGAACCGGCCGTGGACGGGAAATTTTCGGATGGCGCTTATCTTACGAGCACGCTGAAAAACGCGGATTTGACAAAGTCGCTGACGCAGGAGGAGTATAAAGAAAAACTGGAGGAGCTGCAGCAGAAGCTGTCAAAGCTGCACAATGAGCTGTATTTGAAGCGGATTCCGGTTGTCCTCGCTTTCGAAGGCTGGGATGCGGGCGGTAAGGGCGGCGCGATCAAACGGCTGACCGAAGCACTTGACCCGCGCGGCTATACGGTCAATCCGACGGCAGCACCAAATGATATTGAAAAGGTACATCATTATTTATGGAGATTCTGGACGAAGATACCCAAGGACGGTCATATCGCGATCTTTGACAGGACGTGGTACGGCAGGGTCATGGTAGAGCGGATAGAAGGCTTTTGTGCGGCAGAGGATTGGGAGCGTGCCTATCAGGAAATAAATGACATGGAGCGGCAGCTTGCCGGTCATGGGACGATTGTTTTGAAATTCTGGATGCAGATCGATAAGGAAGAGCAGGAACGCCGCTTTACGGAGCGCCAAAAAGCGCCGGACAAGGCATGGAAAATCACGGAGGAGGATTGGCGGAACCGGAAAAAATGGGAGTTGTATGAGCAGGCTGTCGATGAAATGCTGATCCGCACGTCTACGGTCTATGCGCCTTGGATTATTGTTGAAGGAAATGACAAATATTATGCGAGGATTAAAGTGCTCGAAACGGTAATAGAAGCGATTGAAAAGTGTTTGAACGAATAAGAAGCGGAGGAACAATACGATGGGTTTACAAGTCTGCTTTCCGGGCGGAAAGAAAAAAGCATTTACATTGAGTTATGATGACGGGCAGATCTATGACCGCCGCCTTGTGGATTTACTGGATAGATATGGTCTGCGGGCGACGTTTCATCTGAATTCGGGAACGCTCGGAACCGCAAAAGAGACCGATGAATTTCTGCTTCCCGATGAAATTGAGGAGCTGTTTGAGGGTCACGAAATTGCGTGCCACAGCGTAACGCATCCTTACTTTTCCCAGCTCACCAAAGACCAGATTGTGTCGGAGATTTGGGAAGACAGGCGGATGCTGGAAAACTGTGCGGGTCGCCCGGTTCGCGGATTTTCTTATCCCTTTGGAGAATTTTCAGAAGAGACGATCGAAGCGGCAGCACGGCTTGGGATCGAATATGCGCGGACGGTAGAGGATACGGGGGAATACCATATTCCGACGGATTTCATGCACTGGAACCCGACCTGCCATCATGATAAGGCACTTTTATTTGTGGAAGATTTCCTTCATCCGTTGCCCTATAGAAATTTATTACTGTTTTACGTATGGGGACACAGCTTTGAATTTGAACGGGAGCAGACGTGGGATAGGATGGAACAGTTTTGCAGGGAAATCAGCGGTCACGAAGATGTCTGGTACGCGACAAACATCGAGATTAAGGACTATATCACTGCATACCGTTCCCTTGTCCTGACGGTCGGCGCAGACATCGTCTATAATCCGACTGCAGTCGAAGTCTATCTGCAAACGGACGCGGGTCTGACATCAGTCAAGGCGGGAGAGACAAAAAGATTATGATTTATACATATTTCTGAACTCCGTCGGTGTGCAGTTCTTAATGATCTTGAACATGCGCATGAAGGCGGAAATGCTGTTATAACCGGAACGAACTGCTGCTTCCATCACGTTAATTTCAGGATCGAGCAGCAGTTTTTCGGCATAGGCGATCCTTCTGCCGTTCAAATACTTATAAAAAGACACGTTTGTAAACTCTTTAAAGAGTCGGCTGAAATGATATTTAGAAAAACCGGCCATGCTTGCCACCTCATCCAGCGTCAGATCTTCCGTGCAGTGCTGGTTGATATAGTCACATACGGAGATAAACTTCTCAATATATTCCTGCTGTTTGTTCGGCTTGATATCGGTAAATTTGTCGGGAAGCGCTGTGTATAGGCGGCTCACCATGACGAGGATCTGTAAAAGCTTGGAACAGACTGCCGCCTCCCTTAGGGGCGCGTTGCTGAAATATTCATTTTTAATTTCCATCATAATGTGTACGGCCTCGTCGTGAATCGTCGGAAAATCCTCCGGCGTGATAATGGCTGCGGGCTGCATAAAGGAGAAAAATGACTCAAATTCCTTAAAGGAATTCAACATATTCATATCGGCCTGAAAGATGATGCGTCTCCCGCGTTCGGCATAAAGCCGGTGCAGGACACCCGGCGCAATCAGGATGATATCGCCGACCCGCAGATGAAAATGGATGTCATTGCATTCGATATGATAGCCGTTTTCGAGCGGCATGACGATTTCCACAGGTGTGTGCCAGTGCGTCGGATATTCCTCATAATCGGTATTGTCGTAGAGCATTAGGGCGGAGTCATCTTCAAAGCTGACTGTTTCGTGAATGCCATTCAATATTTTGATCATTAAACTCCTCGTTTCCCAGCAAAAGCTGTTAAAATAGAAAATGGATACAGAAAAATACATATTTCTTATCAAATTTGAGTTTCAAATTATAAAGTAGTGTAATAATTCGTGCTATTTTTAAAAGCAAAAAAACAACAGAACTATAGAAAAAATATACATTAAAATCAACACAATTGCAATAAGCTAATTTAATAATGTACAAAATGCACAAAATTGATAAAATTAATTTATTATAATTATACAACATGAAAATATCTTCTTTGAAAAAAGTAGAAAAAAGTAGCAATAATTGATAGTCAAAAAGCAATTATTGTATAGAATTACGTGCAACAATTGATTTATGATAAGGATACCAAAAACATATTTTCAAATTTTTGATTAGGAGGATGGGTTATGAAGTTGAAAAAGGTTTTAGCAGTATGCCTTAGTATGGCAATGACACTGAGTCTTCTTGTGGGCTGCGGCGGCACGCCAAGCACGGCGGCAGCAGGCGGAGAGACGACGGCAAGCGGAGAGGTTCAGAATATCACGTGGATGTTCTGGGATGATCTGAATGCGACGGAGGATTTGATTTCAATCGGCTATAAAGATGTTGTTGAAAGATTCAACAAGGATTATGAAGGCGTTTACCACTGTGATGTTGTTACGACGAATCTTGAGGAATATTACACAAAGCTGAATGCGCTCGTTGCTTCGAACCAGACGCCGGACGTATTCATCGTAAGCCCTGGACCGAACCTTACGACTTATGTGGAGCCGGGTGTGACGGCAGATTTGACGGATTACTTAAAGACGGACAATCCGGATTGGTACGGAAGCTTTAACGGCGGCGTATTCGACAAGCAGACGTATGACGGAAAGATTTACGCGGTGCCGACCAACCTTGCGGCAGCCTGTGTATTCTACAACGCGGAAATGTTCGATGCAGCAGGCGCAAAGGTGCCTACGAATTATACGGAGATGTTAGACGCATGTCAGAAACTGCAGGATGCAGGCCATACGCCGATCACGATCAGTGCAGGTACGGCTTGGTGCTTATCGATGCTCGCAGGCTATCTTTGTGACAGAGAAGGTGCGGATCTTGAGGCTATCGCAGCAGGCAATGCAAGCTGGCTGGATGCTCCGTTTGTAAACGCAGCTAATAAGGTTGTTGAATTGTCTCAGTATTTCCAGCCTACGGCAGCAGGCGATACGAATGATGTTGCTACGGCAAACTTCTATAACGGCGAAGCAGCGATGCTGATCCAAGGCTCTTGGGCGATCGCTCAGATAAACGGCTCGAACCCTGACTTTGAATCGAAGTGCGGCGTATTCCAGTTCCCTGGCATCGACGGCGGCGCTGACCCGAACAGAATGATTGCAAAGACAGACAGCTTGGCTATGAGCTCTAAGACAAAGTATCCGGAAGCTTGTATCGCTCTTATGAAATATTTTACGGATGAAACGGCTCAGAAATATACGGCTGAGATCGGCGGAAAGATTCCTGTTACGGCAGTGGATGTAGATTATGAAAAAGCTCCGAAGCAGTTAAGCTATGTAATGGATATCTTCTCAAAGACGACGGGTACGTTCGGCTTCTATAATGAGTCCCTCGCTTCTGTAGAAGCAGGTGCTGTATTTGATGATGCGATGGTTTCTGTTTACCTTGGCAACAGCACGGTAGAGCAGGGCTTGCAGACCGTTGAAGATTTCTATAAAGAAAATGTTTGGAATAAGTAAAAGGAATTCTAAGTAATTCATGAGATAGGTGTCGTGCGGGATTGGCACAATGTGCCGATCCCGTATGATGTATAAAAAGGTGTCAGAGGCACTTTTTATAGTTGGAGGGGCATATGGATAAATTATTGCGTGACAAAAAGGCAATCTGTGTTTTTGTAGCACCGGGGATTCTCTTATTTACGTTCATCTTGTTTATTCCGATTTGTCAGTCGGTCTATTATTCCCTTTGTGAGTATGATGCATTAAGTAAACCGGAGTTTGTCGGTTTGAAAAATTATGTCAAGCTGCTGACATCTGATGATACGATGAAAATCGCCTTGAAAAACTCTATTTTCTTCATGATATTTTCCGCGTTATCACAATTGTTTGTCGGATTGCTGCTTGCGGCACTTTTAACAAATATTGAAAAAGGAAGAAACTTTTTTAAAAATATTTATTATTTACCATGTGTGCTTTCCTCGGCGGCGCTTGGTCTTTTATGGATGTTTATTTTCAGTACGAAGCTTGGTATCAATCAGATTCTGGCAATGTTCGGAATCGAAGGCCCGCTTTGGCTGATGGATGTGAGCGGATATATTAACCTTCCGATGAAGGTGATTGCTTTTGTGGCACTATGGCAGTATGTGGGTCAGTCTATGATGCTTTATATGGCACAGATTTCGGGGATCAGCAAGACGTTATATGAAGCGTCTTATATTGACGGAGCGACAAAACCTCAGGCCTTCTGGCACGTTACGATGCCGCTGATCAGACCGATGGTTGCAACGGCGATGTCACTCAATTGCATTGGTTCCTTAAAGTTTTTTGACTTGATTTTCAATATGACAGAGGCGGGTCCGAACCACCAGACGGAGGTTTTGGCGACACATCTTTATTCGCAGGGTTTTAAATATTTTAAATATGGATACGCGAGTGCGATCGGCGTTGTATTGCTGGTATTATGCCTGTTCGTCACGTTTATCATAAATAGGTTTGTCAAGATTGACAATTACGAAATGTAAGGAGGTGCCTGAAAATGAGAAAAGGCGTAAGCTACCAAGTTGTAAAAACAGTGATTTATGCATTTTTAGTGGTGCTTGTATTTGTTTATTTGGCACCGCTTGTATGGATGCTGTCGGTTTCCGTAAAGAACGATGTGGAATTATTTATTTCCCCATTTGGACTTCCGGAGGCCATCCAGTGGGAAAACTATACGTTTGCATGGACGGCAGGCCGTCTCGGTATCGCGACGCTCAATTCGATCATTGTTTGCGTAACGACGCTGTTTTTTAGTATGATTATAGGATCTATGGCTTCTTTTGCCATTGGCAGGATGCGCTGGAAACTATCAAAGGTGGCCATGGTCTATTTTTTGATCGGTATGATGGTGCCGGTTCACTGTGTGCTGATCCCGCTGTTTAAAACCTTTTCGAGCTTCGGCATGTATAACAATCTGGTCGGGCTAATCCTGCCTTATCTGACATTTTCTCTGCCAATCACAGTTTTCATCATGACGGGCTTTTTCGAGAATATGCCCTCCGAATTGTTTGAAGCGGCTTGTATTGACGGCTGTTCTATTTATCAGGTGTTCCTAAAAATTGCGCTTCCGCTCTCCAAAACAGGACTTTTTGTAACGGGGCTAATGACGTTTGTAGCTAACTGGAATGAGCTGCTGCTTGCGATGGTATTTATATCGGACGATTTTAAAAAGACGCTGCCGGTATCCCTGTCAAAATTTGTAGGGCCATACAATACAAATTATGTGCAGATGTTTGCGGCGATCATCATTGCTATTATTCCGACAATCATTGTTTACAGTATATTCAGTAACCAGATCGTCGACGGTTTGACAGCGGGAGCCGTAAAGGGCTGATGACAGAGCAACCGATCGATCGTGCTGGATGCGGCGTGATTGGTGGAGTATAGAGAGGTAATTTATGAAGAGAGAAGAAGCCAGAAAAAAGGCGAAAGAAATTGTATCGCGGATGACATTAGAGGAAAAAGCTTCTCAGTTAAAATATGATTCGCCCGCGATTGAACGGCTTGGCGTTCCGGCATACAATTGGTGGAATGAAGGTCTGCACGGCGTGGCAAGAGCCGGCACGGCGACGATGTTTCCGCAGGCGATCGGGATGGCGGCCTCCTTTGATGAGGTGCTGTTAAAAGAAGTGGCCGACGTTGTTGCGACAGAGGCGAGAGCGATGTACAATGCCTATTCTGCGGAGGGCGATCGGGATATTTATAAAGGGCTTACGATGTGGTCTCCAAACGTGAATATTTTCCGCGATCCGCGTTGGGGAAGGGGACATGAGACATACGGTGAGGATCCGTATCTGACCGGCAGACTTGGCGTGGCATTTGTGGAAGGGTTGCAGGGAAAAGGGGAATTTAAGAAAACGGTGGCCTGTGCTAAGCATTACGCCGTGCATTCAGGTCCTGAAGCGGTTCGCCATGAATTTAACGCCGAGGTTGGTTTAAAGGATTTGTATGAAACCTATTTACCCGCGTTTGAGGTATGCGTAAAGGAAGCGCAGGTGGAAGGTGTCATGGGTGCTTACAACCGTACGAACGGACAGCCATGCTGTGCGCATGATTTGCTGATGAATGAGATCCTTCGGGGGGACTGGGGCTTTGAAGGTTATTATGTGTCGGACTGCTGGGCACTCAAGGATTTTCATGAGCATCATATGGTAACTAAGACACCTGTGGAGTCGGCGGCACTTGCGTTGAATAAGGGCTGTGACCTTAATTGCGGCAACATTTATTTGTATGTGATAAAGGCCTGTCAGGAAGGTCTTATCAAGGAGGAAACGATTACGGAGGCAGCCGTCAGGTTGTTTACGACGAGATATCTGCTTGGTCTGTTTGACGGCAGTGAATATGACAGTATTTCCTATGAGGAAGTGGAAAGTGATGCACACAGGCGGTTTGCGGTCGAGGTATCTGAAAAGTGCATGGTACTTTTGAAAAATGACGGGATCCTGCCACTTACTAAAGAAAAGATTCACGCAATCGGCGTGATCGGACCAAATGCCAACAGTCGTAAGGCGCTGATCGGCAACTACCATGGCACGTCGTCGCGGTATCGTACAATTTTGGAGGGGATTCAGGAGGAGGTCGGAAACTCGGTGCGAGTTTTTTATTCCGAGGGATGCCATTTGTTTAAGGATCGCGTAGAGCATTTGGCTTGGCCGGATGACCGCATTTCGGAAGCGGTTATTGTGGCAAAAAGATCGGATGCGGTTGTGCTTTGCCTTGGTTTGGATGAGTCGTTAGAGGGGGAAGAGGGCGATACCGGTAACAACTATGCATCGGGCGACAAGGATGATCTGAACCTGCCCGACCCACAGAGAAAGCTGCTTGAAGCGGTAGCCGAAATCGGCACCCCAATTATTCTGGTCGTCATGACCGGGAGCGCACTGGATCTGTCGTTTGCGAAAAATCATCCAAACGTTAAGGCTATTTTACAGGCGTGGTATTCCGGGGCTGAGGGAGGAAAGGCTACGGCAACTCTCCTATTTGGCAAAAAGTCGCCATCCGGCAAGCTGCCCGTCACGTTCTACGATTCGCTTGACGAGCTGCCGGCATTTGAAGATTACAGCATGAAAGGAAGAACCTATCGCTATATCACGGAAAAAGCGCAGTATCCGTTTGGCTATGGGCTGACCTACACGAAGGTGGAACTGTCGGACGCGAGGCTGACAGATAAGGAGCAGCTTGTGGCACTTATCAGAAATACACCCGAAAAACTGTATGAATCGCATTTTCAGGCTTCCGTCAAAATCAGGAATGTTGGGGAATATGATGCGGAAGAGGTTGTGGAGGCATATATTAAGGATCAGAAATCGCCGTATGCTGTGAAGAACCATAGCCTTTGCGGCTTCAAGCGAACGTTGCTCAAGGCGGGCGAGGAAAAGGAAATCACGCTAAAAATTCCGACGAGGGCGCTTCTGGCCGTAAACGAGGAAGGAAAGTACATACTGGACAGCGATACATTTACGCTCTATCTCGGTGTCAGTCAGCCGGATGAAGTCAGCGTCGAACTATGTGGTGTGAAGCCGCTGGAGGTTTCCATCTCTTTGTGAAGCAGGGTATTTCTATCGAAAGAATTTGTTTTTAAAAGAGAATTTATGAAAGCAGGGGGAAGAAACAGCCCAGACGTCTGATGGTTACCGGATGTCCGGGCTGTTTTGCCGTTAGCTCAAAAAAATATTCATATGAAATAATCAGGGGCTGGATAATTGTTGAAACCGAAATAAAATGATACAATAAGTACAATAACTGAAAAATAAAATGCTTATTAAAATAGAAGCACAAGGAGGAAGAGTATGTATTACAAGGAATATGGCAACACGGGGATGAAGGTGTCGGCGATTGGGCTTGGTACGATGCGCTATGACGAGGAGGATATCAAGGCGGGAAGGTTGGAAAAGTGCGCACAGATTCCGTTATATGCTTTTGAAAAGGGGATCAACTATTGGGATACGGCGCCGTTTTACTGTGAGGATAAGAGCGAAATTGTGACGGGGATCGCGCTTTCGCAAGTGGACCGCAGCAAGGTTTATGTGACCTCGAAGGCGAACCTCGGTACTTATGGCGGTGAAAATGCCGGAGATTTGAAGGATGCGTTTAAAAAACGCCTGGATCTTTCGCTCCAAAGATTGCAGACCGACTATATCGACTTTTACCATATGTGGTGCATGCTGGATCTTTTGTCGTGGGAGAAGCATATGGAACTGCTTTACCGTTTTTATGAGGATGCACAGGCGGAGGGTCTGATCAGGAATATCGTATTTTCCTCCCATATGCAGGGTAACGATATCGAAACGGTCGTTGAAACAGGGAAATTCAAGGGGATGCTGATTGGCTACAATGCATTGAATTACCGTTTCAGACAGAGCGGCATTAAAGCGGCGTATAACAGGGGAATGGGAGTTGTTGTCATGAATCCGCTTGGCGGTGGCATGATCCCGTTGAATCCGCAGGCCTTTTCCTATCTGACGGAAGGTACGGAGCTGACTGTGCCGCAGGCAGCGCTCCGGTTTGTGGCCTCCCATAAAGAAATTACGGTCACGCTCGCGGGCTGTACGACAAGGCAGCATGTAGACGATGCGGTAAAAGCGGTCGAAAACCTTGAGGAAAGCCCGGCGGCAGAAATTGCGGCTCGCTATGCAGATCGGGGCGTCGCGCTGAACAACCTGTGTACCGGCTGCGACTATTGTAAAGGCTGCCCGATGGACATTCCGATTCCGAAATATATGGACAGCTACAACCAGATGTTGTTAAGCGGCAGCGAAGAGGATATCCAGTCGCGTCTGGAGATGCATTGGGGCATTACGCGCGACGCGTCCAAAACCTGCATCGCCTGCGGCAAATGCGAGCGCCAGTGCACGCAGCACCTGCCGATCATCGAACGTCTGGCAGAAATCGCGCGGGCATAATTCTTTTTCAGTCATATAAGAAGCTTTCAAAGGGCAGCCTATCAAAACAAGGACTGCCTTTTCTATTACTGTTATCACCCGTTTTCCCCCCCAAAAAAAAAATAGAATATGGAGATATGCCTCCCACAATTATAAAATAACCTCAACAAGGAAATCATTCATCATTTACTGAGCATTTATTCGGGAATTTATGAACCGGGGCATCCCGAGGCGGATGAGGAAGGCTATCGCAAGGATGTGCTGGCGCTCGTAAAGGAGTTGCAGGTTCCGGTGATCCGGTATCCGGGCGGCAATTTTTCATAGCGGAGGAGACGAAATATTTGTACCTTGCAAAAAAATGTTTTGCAGTCGCTCGTAGAAAATGCGCTGTTTCACGGAATTTTGTGCAATAAGGATGAAGAGGGTGAAATCATCGGCAAACGTAAAATTGTTGTTACGGTTGTAATTGACAAATGCCCCGCGATGTAGTACGCTGAAAAAAATATAGTTCAGTTACTGAACTAAGTAAATTCACAGCGAACGTGAAGGAGGCAGTCATATGTTGTATATAGGGATTGATTTAGGAACCTCTGCGGTCAAAATGCTTTTGATGGACGGCTGCGGCGGCATCAGGAAAATTGTTTCAAAGGAGTATCCGATCAGCTTCCCGCATCCGGGTTGGTCTGAGCAGAAGCCGGAGGACTGGTGGGAGCAGACGCTCATCGGACTTAAGGAACTTACAAGCGAATGCGATAAAAATGAAATCGCGGGCATCAGCTTTGGAGGCCAGATGCACGGTCTTGTCGTGCTCGATCAGGAAGACAACGTCATCCGCCCGGCAATTCTCTGGAATGACGGAAGAACCGGCAAGGAGACGGATTATTTAAATACGGTGATCGGCAAAGAGAAACTTTCTGAGTATACGGCTAATATCGCATTTGCGGGCTTTACCGCACCGAAGCTGCTTTGGATGAAGGAGAATGAGCCGGCACTTTTTGCGAAGATTGACAAGATCATGCTTCCGAAGGATTATATCGCTTACAAGCTTTCGGGCGTGCACTGTACAGATATGTCAGACGCTTCGGGAATGCTGCTGCTCGATGTAAAAAATAAATGCTGGTCCAAGGAAATGATGGAGATCTGCTCGGTCAGAGAGGAACAGCTTGCGAAGCTTTTTGAAAGCTACGATGTCGTCGGCAAGATCAAACCGGAGCTTGCTAAGGAACTGGGACTTCCTGAAGAGGTGAAAATCGTTGCGGGCGCCGGAGACAATGCGGCGGCGGCTGTCGGCACGGGTACGGTCGGTGACGGCATGTGCAACATTTCCATCGGTACGAGCGGCACGATCTTTATTTCGAGCAAGGACTTCTGCGTGGATGACCATAATGCACTGCACGCCTTTGCGCATTCCGACGGGCATTACCATCTGATGGGCTGTATGCTGAGCGCGGCTTCCTGCAACAAGTGGTGGATGGAGGATATCGTGGGCACGAAGGAGTATGGAAAGGAGCAGGAGGAAATCACGAAGCTCGGTGAGAACAACGTATTTTTCCTGCCATATTTGATGGGTGAGCGTTCCCCGCATAACAATCCGGACGCGCGGGCGATGTTTATCGGCATGTCGATGGATACGACGAGAGCCGATATGACACAGGCTGTTTTGGAGGGCGTGGCATTTGGTATCAGGGACTCCTTTGAGGTGGCGAAGGCACTCGGCATTCAAATAGAAAAGACGAAAATCTGCGGCGGCGGGGCAAAGAGTTCACTTTGGAAAAAGATTATGGCAAACGTGCTCGGCATTACGGTGGAGGTCATTGAATCCGAGGAGGGTCCCGGCTATGGCGGCGCAATTCTTGCCGCGGTCGGCTGCGGTGAATACACATCCGTCGAGGAAGCGGCAGGACAGCTTGTTAAGGTAGTCGGAGCCGTGGAGCCGGAGGCAGAGCTGGTTGCCAAATATGAAGAGAAATATCAGCAGTTTAAAAAACTCTACCCGACGGTGAAGGTGCTGTTCGGTTCCAGATAATCAACACCGAGGAAGCGGTTGATGCAGATGCAGACGCCGCCGAGCAAAATAGAGATATCCTGAAGACCGGATGGGACGAGCGTACAATACTTGTTCATCCGGTTTTTCAGTTGCGCCTCAATCTTGGTAATGAGATCGGGGATATACATCGTAAAGGAACTGTTGATGACAACCACATCCGGGTTGAAAATATTTATGAGGTTATTTATACCGACAGAAATATATTTAATGAACTGTTCAGTCATTGTGATTGCATCCGGATCTCCGGCAGCATGAGCCGCGATGAAGGTATCAATATCGGTCGAGGAGAGTTTTTTGAGCCGTGTGTAATCGTGCAGAATCGCGCGTTCCGAGGCATACTGTTCGAGGCAGCCTTTGTTGCCGCACGGGCAATCGCGTCCGTTTGCTTCCACAATTGAATGGCCGAATTCGCCTGCGTTTCCGTTAAAGCCGGTATAAAGCTTATTGTCGATAATGATGCCGATGCCGATGCCGGAATGAATGCTGATACCGACCATGTTTGGTACGTTATAGCAAAAGGATTTCTCTCCGATGACAGAAAGATTTGCTTCATTTTCCAGCATAATGGGAATATGGAAAAAGTTCTCCAGTTTTTCTGCAAATGGAAGATGCTCGTAGTTATAATAAGGCGTAAAGGTAATCTGGTTTTCATGGATCACGCCGTGAATACCAAGGCAAATACCGACAACGCCGAACAGAGTGGCAGGCAGGCTACGGATTGTCCGTGAAATCAATTCGATGACGCCGTCGATAATATTGTATCGCGAATGGCTGTTTTCATATTGCCTCAGGCCGCAGTTGTTACCTTTTAAATCGGAAGTAAAAACCGTAATAATATTCACACCCAGATCGACAGAAATAATATATCCGTGCTCCTTACAGAATTCAAGAAGAATCGGCTTACGTCCAAGGGACGTATCGACACTGCCGATTTCGCGAATAAGCTGCTTTTCGAGCAGATCAGCAACAATAGTAGAAATCGTCGCCTTTGTCAGACCTAATTTATTGGAAATTGCCGCGCGGGAAATAGGGCCTTCATTTAGGATCGTTTCGAGCACTAGATGGGAGTTGATATCCCTGATTAGTTCTTTGCTGCCGGTTATCATAGTCAAATACCCCTTTGTCTTTGTAAAAAATTCCTTGATTATCTGTAACTAGTATACCTTATTTAGTTTAACAAGTAAACAAAGCGTATTATAAAAATTTCCTGTAAAAAAAGAAATAAACAACTTGACTGTATTTGAAACAAGTGGTAGCATAAGAATAGTTAGTTTAGTCATTAAACAAACCGTAGAAAGGAGTTCTTATCATGAAGGTTTTAAGTGTAAATGACCCATCCTTTAGAAAGTATGGCAAAGTCATTAAAGGAATCGATTTCAGCAACATCATCGAAAAGATGGGAGACACTCCGCTGCCGGAGGATGTGATCTATGTTCCTTCTGTTGCAGAGCTGGAGGCTTGTCCGGAGGCTAAGGCAGTAGCGGAAAGCTTGTATGGCGGTATGCCGGTTCAGATTGGATTTTGTAACGGCAATAACGAATTGCTGAATGCGGTGGAATACCATAGGGATTCCGAAATCAATGTTGCTGTAACGGATGCGATCATGCTTTGGGGCAGCCAGCAGGACATATCGGATGATTTCACGTATGATACGTCTAAGATGGAGGCGTTTCTGATTCCTGCAGGAACAGCGGTGGAATGCTATGCGACGACATTGCACTATGCGCCCTGCAATGTGAATGGCAACCGTTTTAAGGTTGTTGTGGTTTTGCCGAAGGGTACGAATACGGATTTCGAAAAGGGTACGGAGTATACGCCGGAAGATAAGCTGTTGTTTGCAAGGAACAAGTGGCTGATTGGGCATCCGGATGCTGCAATTCCAGGCGCATTTAACGGATTGACCGGAGAAAACCTGCACGTCTGAGCAGGGCTCGATCGGTGGAAAGCGACCTATGATTAGGAAACACTCTGATTAGTAAAACAAAGAAATTGCAAAATAGAATAAAATGAATTCAGGAGGATAAGAAAATGAATAACATTCCAAAAGTAAAAATTGGTATCGTGGCAGTTTCCCGTGACTGTTTCCCGGAAGAACTGTCTGTCAACAGACGCAAGGCACTCGTTGCCGCTTACACAAAGAAATATGACGCGGCAGATATTTATGAATGTCCGGTATGTATCGTGGAAAGCGAGATCCATATGGTACAGGCGCTTGAGGACATCAAAAATGCAGGCTGTAACGCGCTTTGCGTTTATCTTGGAAACTTCGGGCCGGAAATCTCCGAGACGCTGCTTGCAAAACATTTTGACGGCCCGGCTATGTACATTGCGGCGGCGGAAGAGTCCCAGAACGACCTTGTCGGCGGACGCGGCGACGCTTACTGCGGTATGCTGAATGCCAGCTACAACTTAAAGCTTCGCAACGTAAAGGCATATATCCCTGAGTATCCGGTAGGAACGGCAGAGGAATGTGCGGACATGATCCGGGAATTCGTACCGATCGCAAAAGGTATTGTCGGCCTTTCCGACTTAAAGATCATCAGCTTTGGTCCGAGACCACTGAACTTCCTCGCATGTAATGCACCGATCAAGCAATTATACAACCTCGGTGTTGAGATCGAAGAAAATTCAGAGCTTGACTTATTCGAAGCATTTAAGAAGCACGAAGGCGATCCCCGTATCGCGGATGTTGTAAAGGATATGGAGTCGGAGCTCGGTACGGGCAATAGGAAGCCGGAGGTGCTTCCAAAACTTGCTCAGTATGAGCTCACGCTGCTTGACTGGATCGAAGCGCATAAGGGCTACAGAAAGCATGTTGCCATCGCAGGCAAATGCTGGCCGGCATTCCAGACACAGTTTGGATTTGTTCCTTGCTATGTAAACAGCCGTTTGACAGGCCGTGGAATTCCTGTTTCGTGCGAAGTGGATATTTACGGCGCATTGAGCGAGTATATCGGAACCTGTGTCAGCGATGACATCGTTACGCTGCTCGACATCAACAACTCCGTTCCCGCCGATATGTACAATGAGTCGATTAAGGGAACCTACAATTACACGCATCAGGATACGTTCATGGGCTTCCACTGCGGCAATACGAACTCCAAGAAGCTTGCGGCCTGCTCGATGAAGTATCAGATGATCATGGCAAGAAATCTTCCGGAGGAAGTAACCCAGGGTACGCTTGAGGGCGACATTGTTCCGGGCGACATCACGTTCTACAGACTGCAGAGCACGGCTGACAACAAGCTTCGCGCTTACATCGCGCAGGGCGAGGTGCTTCCTGTTGCAACAAGATCTTTTGGCGGCATCGGCGTATTTGCGATTCCTGAAATGGGACGCTTCTACCGTCACGTGCTGATCGAAGGCAACTACCCTCATCACGGCGCCGTCGCGTTCGGCCACTTTGGAAAGGCTCTTTATGAGGTATTCAAATACATCGGCGTAGATGTCGATGAAATCGGCTTCAACCAGCCGAAGGGAATGCTCTATAAGACGGAGAATCCGTTCTGTTGAGAAAATTCTGCCAAAGATCGATAGGATAAAAAATAAATAAAAGTCCCATTCCTCGTATGATGTATTAGGCTGCCAGATCCGCCGCATCAGAGGAATGGGACTTTTATTAGATAGGGGATTCCTTTAAATTTCTTAATATAATAAAAATTTTATGCGCAGTGCGCGGAACAAAAGCTATGCTGCTGGAGTATTTGACCATGAGAGTGGGTGAAGCATAGTTTTGTTTTGGGAAAGACATTGACATTCGAGTGCAAACAAAATAAAATGAAGATTACATAAATCATACAAATCATACAGGAGGACTGCAATGGTTAAGAAGGCACGAAAAGGGAAATATGCATGGACTGTAAAAATCGGAGAAAAAGGACAGTTTGTCATTCCAAAGGAGGCGCGGGATATTTTCGATATTCATCCGGGCGATACGATCATTGTGCTTGGCGATGAAAAGCGGGGAATCGCCATTCCGCCGAAAAGCGTATTCACTAAATTTGCCGAAGTTGCATTTGACTCCCCGGCAGAGGAATAGTTGAGTGCAAGTATAAACAATTTATAAAATTAGCACTCACCCATTG
>CAZMIX010000018.1:0-1897 GCA_964566545.1 uncultured Lachnospiraceae bacterium
GCATAGCAACGGAGCAATTCATGCATCAGTAGGTGTCAAAAGTATCTTTTGACACCTACATCATATATAAATAGTAATACAAAATCCGCCGATTTGCAATATCAATCATGCAGACATGCCATTTCAGTAAAACTCAAATTAAAAAAAATCGCAGAACAGGCAGGACAATCATCCTGCCCTGCCTTATTTCCCCGTAAGCTTCCTGCCGCTCCGCAATTAATCCAGTTCATTCAGCCTTTTGATAATCGCGTTGATTTCCGCGTGGCTGCTGACGCCGTTGCCGAAGCTCAAAATCTGGCGAAGCGGCATGTCACGGTACATCGCCTCGTTCATTTGCTCCGTGATCGCCTCGCTTGCGGCATCCGAATGATCGGAGGAGCTGATCAGATCGTGCTGTTCATAGCGTTCCATGAGCGGCTTGATGATTTCGGCTGCGGCCTCATCCGCGAGAATATCTCCGATCGTGCTGTTATTGTCATATCCCTTTTTGATCTTTCTCGTGGAACGCACCCGCACGGTGGCGCTGCATAAAATTGACGCGGCGTTCCTGCCGATTTCTATCGTAAAATCTCCGTCCTCGACATACCAGTCTAAAATCTGTGTGCTATAATAAGCAAACGCGCGTTTTCCGAGCAGGAACGTCGCCGTCTTCGTCTCTCCCGATTCAAGCGCAAGCTTCGTAAAGCCTCTCAGCTCACGGACCGGACGCTTCACCGTGCTTTTGACATCGCCGACATAAAGCTGGACGACCTCTTTTCCGAAACGACTTCCCGTGTTCGTCACATCGACGGATACGGTCAGCTCCTCGGCATCGGTCATATCCGTCTTATCCACCCGCAGATTGGAATAGGCAAAATCCGTATAGGAAAGCCCGTATCCGAATGGGAACAGCACCGGCATCTTCTTGGAAGTGTAATAGCGGTAGCCCACGAATACGCCTTCTCTGTATTCTACGACATTGCTATCGCCGCTGTAGAATAAATAGGACGGATTGTCCTCCATGCGTAGCGGAAATGTCTCCGCAAGTCTGCCGCTCGGATTGACGTCGCCGTACAGCACGTCAACGACCGCGCCGCCGATCGCCTGGCCGCCTAAATAAGCTTCTAAAATGCCCTGCACCTGATCCGCCCACGGCATCTCGACCGGAGAGCCGTTGTGCAGCACGACGATCGTATTCGGCTGTACCGCGGCGACCGCCACGATCAGCTCGTTCTGGCAGTCCGGCATGCGCATATGCTTTCTGTCGTAGCCCTCGGATTCATATTCATCCGGCAGCCCCGCAAAAATCACGGCCTTGTCCGCTGCTTTCGCCGCTGCGACGGCTTCCTCGAACAGCGCCTTGTCAAGCGCGTCCTCCTTCACGTCATAGCCTTTCGCGTATACGATATTGGGATTACCGGAGAGTACCGAAATTGCCGACTCAAATTTCGTCGAATTGATATGGGAGCTGCCGCCGCCCTGATAGCGCGGATTTTCCGCAAACGCACCGATAACGGCAACCTTTTCGTTCCTGCCAAGCGGAAGGACATTTTCATTTTTCAAAAGGACCATGCATTCGCCGGCCGCTTTCCTCGCGAACTCATGATGCGCCTCCTTATCCCACTTCGTGTCCGGCTTCCTGTTTTCCGTATAGCAAAACACGATGTTCAAAATGCGCTCGACCGCCGTATCGAGCACGGCTTCCTCAAGGCTTCCATTCTTTACGGCCTCTATGATACAGGCGTCGTTACTTCCGTTTGAGGACGGCATTTCCAGATCGAGTCCGGCTTTCAGTCCCTTCACACGGTCGCGCACCGCGCCCCAGTCGCTGACGACATAGCCGTCAAAATCCAGTTCATCCCGCAAAAGCTCCGTCAGAACCCGCCTGCTCTCGGAAACCTGCTCACCATTCAGCAAA
>CAZMIX010000018.1:1907-31704 GCA_964566545.1 uncultured Lachnospiraceae bacterium
CCGTCCAGGGCTTCGCCTCTTTAATAGCGCCCTCGAACGCCGCCAGATAGATTTCCCGCAGGGTTCGCTCGTCGATCTCGGAGCTGGACGTATTTCTGCGCTGCTCCTGATTATTCGCGACAAAATGCTTTAAGCTCGTGCCGACATTTTTGCTCTGCACGCCCTTGATGTGATAGTTTGCCATTTCCGTGGCAACATAAGGATCCTCGGAAAAATATTCGAAGTTACGACCGCAGAGCGGAGAACGCTTGATATTTGCCGCCGGTCCCAGAATAACGCTGACATTTTCCGCCTGGCATTCTTCGCCCAGCAGCTCGCCGATCTGATAAATCAGATCCCTGTCAAACGAAGCCGCCGTCGCGCAGCCCGTCGGGAAGCATACCGCCTTGATGCTCTCGTTGATGCCGAGGTGATCGCCCTCCAAATCCTGTTTTCTCAGTCCGTGAGGACCGTCGCTGACCATCGTGTCGGGGATGCCAAGGCGCTCCACCGCCTTTGTATGCCAGAAATCATCTCCGGAACACAGCCCGGCCTTCTCCTCCAGTGTCATGTCCGCAATCAGCGCTTTTATTTGTTCTCTTTCCAATGCCGCATCCTCCTTTTGTTTTTATAGTGGCAGAAGTATAACTTATAATGCCACCGTAGACAGATCCCATTCCTCATGGATCTTCGGCACATCATTGATCAGGCGCTTTGTATAATCCGCCCGGGGAGTTAAAATAACCTCCTCCGCAGGGCCTGACTCCACAAATTTTCCATGCTCCATAATGTAAACCGAATCGGAAACATAGTAGGCAAGCCCGATGTCATGCGTGATAAAAATAATGGTCATATTACTCTCGTCGCGCAGCTTTAACAGCATGTCAAGAATCGTCGCACGTGAGCACGCGTCGATCATCGAGGTAGGCTCATCCGCGAGCAGGATGCGCGGCTTCAAAAGAAAAATACGCGCGATCATCAAACGCTGCATCTGTCCTCCCGACAGCTCAAACGGATATTTATTCGTCAGCTCCGCAAATTTGAGATTGACAAAGCTGCACGCCTGGGTCATCAGCTCCACCTTTTTTTCATAGGGCAGCTTTTTCCCGCCCCGCATGTGGATACAGTCCAGCAGCACGGAATCGATCCTGTTAAAAATGTTGTAGGAGGAAAACGGATCCTGGAAAATTGCCTGAATGCCTTTCCAGTATTCCTTTTTCTTTTTCCGCGTCCCGATATCCCGCGGCTTTTCCTCAAAAAACACTTCTCCCTCCGTGACGTTTATCAGCCCGAGAAGCATTTTGGACAATGTCGTTTTGCCCGAGCCGCTTTCTCCTACGATCGAAATGATCTCGCCCTCATGAAAGTTAAAATCCACATGATCCACGGCAACCGTCCTTGCATTGCCGACGCCGAATATCTTTGTCACGCCGCTGCCGCTCAAGCAGACTTTTTGAAACTGCCTGCCGCTCCCCTGCGCATTCCGTTCACTCATTGTCATACACCTCCCGCAGCTTCTCCTCTGTCAAATAACAGCGGTACATTCTGTTTTCACCAAATTCTGTTTCCGCAATACCATGCAGCATACAGGCGGGCTGTGCGTATTTGCAGCGTTCCGCAAAGCGGCAGCCCTTCGGCGGTTTTTTTAAATTGGGAGGCGTCCCGGGGATCGCAGCCAGCTTTACGTCTCTCGTGCCTTCCTCCGGCACGAGGATCGAGCCCATCAGCCCTTTGGAATACGGGTGCAGCGGGTCGAATACCATCTCCTTCGCCGTCCCGCGTTCCACAATCTGCCCCGCGTACATGATCATGATATCATCTGTTACATTATACAATAACGGGAGCTCATGTGTAATAAAAATCATCGATTTAATAAAACCTTTTTCCATCAGATCCTTCAGCATTTTGATCACCATCTTTTGGGAGGTCACATCCAGCGCGGAAGACGGCTCATCCGCGATCAGCACCTTCGGCGAAAGGATCGTCGAAATCGCGATGACCGTCCTCTGCTTCATTCCGCCGGACAGCTCCACGGCGTGCTTTTGCAGCACATTTTCCGGCAGCCCCAATATTTCAAAGCGCTCCTTTGCCAGCGCATAAATTTCGCTCTTCGTCGCCTTCGGATCATGCGCATGAATGACGTCCTCGATAAAGCGGATAATCTTCTGTGTTGGGTTCAGGGCGTTCATCGCCGCCTGCGGAATATAGGCGATCTCATTACCGAGTATTTTTCTGCGCACCTCGTCCGGCCTCATGCCGGAGATGTTTTTCCCGTCGACCTTAATCATACCGCTCTGGTAATACAGCGGCGCAAAATAGTATCCCATTAAGGACAGCGCCAGCGTGGACTTGCCGCAGCCGCTCTCACCCGCAATCCCTAATGACTTTCCTTCTTCTATTTTCATCGATACCCCGTCCACCGCATAGATGTCCTCGCCGAACCGGGTAATATATTTGGTTTTGAGGTTGTCAACCTCCAGCATCCCTTTTCCCATCCTGCTCTCCTCCTACTCTCTTAACTGCGGATTGAATATCTGGTCAAGCCCGGTATTCATCAGATTCAGTGAAAACGATATCAGCGTGATCGCGAGAATGACGGGAAAATATGCCCACCATGCGCCGTTTAAATGCGCGCTGTAGGTCATCGCCCAGCTCATCATCAGCCCCAGCGTCGAAACCTTTGTCGTGGCGGGGCCTAAGCCCAGCATCGACAGCTGCGCCTCCGCAAGAATGCCCGATGAGATTTGCAAAATAAAGGCCATCACGACATACGAGGCGATATACGGCAGAATATCCATAAAAATGATTCTGGGCAGGCTGTGTCCCGAAAGCTTGGACAGGTTCACGTGGTCCCGGTTGCGCAGCGAGATGACCTGCGAGCGCACCGAACGCGTCGTCCATGTCCAGGAGGTCAGACCGATGATCGATGCGACCATCGTGACTCCCCGCGCGCTTTCCCCGACGCTGTAAGAAATGAGGATCAGCAGCACGAAGCCCGGAATTACCGTAAATAAATTCGTCACAAACATGATCAGGTCATCTACGATGCCGCCGAGATATCCCGCCAGCAGACCCAGCGCAAGGCCGATGGACGTCGCCACGGCGCCCGCGATCAGGCCGATTTTTAATGACGTCGCAATTGCGGAAACAAGCTCGGTCAGCACATCCCTCCCGAAGTTATCCGTACCGAGCAGAAACGTCCTCTTTGTCGCGATATCCTTTACATTTGCATAGGAATTGGAAGGGATCGTCTTTGCGATGCCGATTTCCCCTGTCTCCTGATCCTGCGACGCAATCTGCAAATCGATATCCTTAAGAATGCCCGCTATTTTTTTATCGAGGCGGACAAAATATTTCTTTTTAGCCGCAATCAGCCCTTGCTGATCCGTCTCTTTGGAATAATGCTCCTCCCAAAGTCCGATCAGCACTTCCGCGTCCGTCACGTCGATTTGCGCTTCGCTGACGCCGCCAAACCGTACGAGCCAATCCGCCATTTCCGCACGGTCTTCGACGGGAAGTTTGCTCTCAAGACGGCTGCCGACGCTGTCCAGATTCAGCGTATAACCTTCCGTATCGGTCGTTTCCGCAATATTGACATAGGTCCCGGGCTTAAAAAAGTTTCCCTGTCCGATCATTTCAAGCGGTCCGTCCGTCACGATCAACGGATAGACGATCGTCAATACGAGGATAAAAATGAAAATAGAAAATCCCGTCGTGAATTTTGGTGAGCAAAACACCTGTTTTATTTGATTTTTCATCCGTTCTGCCTCCTATTCCTGTTGGGATGCCTTGATTCTTGGGTCGATGATGCCGTAGATGATTTCCACGAATAAATTAGCCGCCAGCACCATCAGGGTGATGATCAGGGTACATGCCGAAATCAGCGGATAATCCCTTCCCTTGATCGCGGCGAGAATTGTCGTTCCAAGCCCCGGATAGCTGAATACGATTTCCGCTACGAGCGCGCCGCCGATCATCGTTCCGACCGACATCGCCAGCCCTGTGATCTGCGGCAGCATCGCATTGCGAAATACATAGCCGACGATTTTGCGGTCTTTGATCCCTAAAAAGCGGCTGTACTTCACATAATCCGCATTCAGCTCATAAATGGACATCGAGCGCATGCCGACCGCCTGCCCGCCTACCGTGATGAGCACGATCGACCAGAACGGGAGCTGATAATGATGGATGACCGATTTGACGAACGTCCAGCTCGCATTCGGGATCAGCTCAAAGCCGTAACCGCCGCTGTTCGGAAACCAATCCAGCTTTAAGGCGAAAATGAACAGCATGATGACCGCCATGCCGAAAGCAGGAATATTGCTGACAAATAAAAAGAACGGCAGGATCGCCTTATCAAACATACCCTTTAAATAGACGGCAACCGCGCCGAGCACGTTGCCGAGCACCCAGCCGACGATGATGGCCGGAAGCTGCAGGCAGATCGTCCACCAGACACAGGAGCTGATAATGTCGGAAACAGCCCGCGGATATTGGCTGAAGGAAACGCCGAAATCCCCCTTTACCGCATTTTTGATAAACGAAAAAAACTGCGTAATCAGCGGCTTATTGATGCCGAATTTCTCTATGTAGTCCTCATACACCCGCTGGATCGCCGTCGTATCAGTCATGCCCGCCACCGCCCGCGCCGCGATCGCCGAAACCGGGTCGCCCGGCATCATGCGCGGCAGAAGGAAATTCAGAATAACGGCGATGACAAACGTAATCAAATACCAGACAAGCTTGTTCGCATAATACTTTTTTAGTCCCTTCATGAAACCATCCTTTCCCGATTCTTGCAAAACGGCCATGCATCATTCTGGGAAGCATGACCGTTCTGCTGTTAACCTGTTATTTCTTCATATTGATAATACCCTACTCCACATTCGCTAAATGGTAGAGCGCCTTGATTCCGTAACCGTCCGTGCAGCATAACGGCGGAATGTTTTCTCCGTCATCCGCCTGCGGGAATCCTGTCCAGACAGATTCGTTCACCGTATGGAAGAGGTCCGGCCTGTACATAACTGTAAAGGAAGGCACTTCCTCCAAATAAATCTTTGTCAGCTCCGTGTAATATTCCTTTAACTTCGCCTGATCTGTCTCAAGCGGGATTTTCTTTAAGATCTCATCCGCCTCGTCGTTGATGTAATGGCCGTAGTTGCCGGACCAGTTGACATCGAGCGCCGCATAGTCCTTTGAGAAGAAGTTCATGCAGCGTCCCCAGGGATTGGATACGGATGCGCCCGGCGTCCAGAACATGCCGATTTCAAACTTGCACGTCGTCATGTCATCGTAGAATGTATTCGCGTCCGGGAAATAGGTTTCGATTTCAATGCCGATATCTTTTCCTGCCGCAGCGACGATTTCAAGAGATGCCTGCCAATCCGACCAGCCCTCCGGGCATTCGGCCTTGTAGGATAGCTTCTTGCCGTTTAATTCCCTGATGCCGTCACCGTCCGTATCGACGATGCCCGCGTCATCCAAAAGCTTTTTCGCGCCTTCGATATCCTTTCCGACAAACTGGTATTCCTTCAATGCGTCACGGTCAAGCAGCGCCTGCTCGCCGTCCGTAGGGTTCATGACGGAACGGGGAACATCCTTGAAGCTCGGCGACTGGTTGGACATCGCGGAAGCGATGACCTGATCGTAATCGACCGCCCAAGCGATTGCCTTACGTACGTTAACATCATCCAATCCTTCCACTTCCATATTGAACCAGATCGTAGGCAGCGTCGTACAGATTCCATAAGGAGGCTCATCCAGATAAGTGGAAATCGGAAGCCCTTCATCCTCCCAAAGCTTCTGAACATCCGTGATAAACTGCTGGCATACGTCAACCTCGCCTGCTGCCAGAGCAACCTGTCCCGCCGCATTATCCGCATAGAGCACATGGGAGATATACTTCGGAGCCGCAAGTCCGCCGAACAGCTCCTGTCCCCAGTAGTTGTCGTCCCTGATCAGCACGATTTTCTGGTCGTCGTTGTAATAAGGCTTGTAAGGGCCGGATGCGACGAGGTCGTCCATGACATCCTGCTTTACCTTCTCGGCGTCGGAACCGTTTCTCTCCTCAACCTTTTCCAGATACGCCTTCTGCATGACATAGACGTGAGGAAGGTATTCCTTTACCTTAAGCGGATTTGCCGGAGCGCCCGCATCATCCAAAACGGCTTTGATAACGACAGTCGCGTCGTCCGCCGCTTCGATCGTATCGATGTACACGCTGTAGTCCGCACCCTTCGCGGATTCATATTTCTTATGGCATTCAAAGGTATAAGCGACATCCTGTGCCGTTACGGGTGTGCCGTCATCCCACTTCGCTTCCGGGTTCATATGGATCGTCATTTCCGTCATATCGTCGTTCCATGCCCAATCCGTCGCAAGAAGGGGATACATTTCGCCGTCAAGCGTGTTATACATGAACAGCGTTTCATAAATCAGGATACGGGAATAGTTGTTCTGGTTGATTCCCATCGCATTGTTAGAATTTGCGCTCATCGGGTTCCAGTCATTAATCGTTCCCCATTGCTGGCCCGCAAAATACAGCGTTTCATTTCTCGGCGTGGAGCCTGCTTCCGAAGCGGTTTCTTCCTGTGCTTCCTCCGCCGGCTCTGCGGCCTCCTTTGTTTCTTCCGCATCTGTTTTTGCAGCAGCATCCGTAGCCGCAGGCGCCGCACTCTGTCCGCAGCCGGATAACATCGACATCGACATTGCGCCGGCAAGGATCAGTGCGAGGACTTTCTTCTTTTTCATGTTTCACCCTCCATAATTAGAATATGTTTTGGTGTGCGCCCAGCAAAAAGAACGAACACCCTTTACGCTTTTGATTATAGGGGTTCGTCCTTCGAAAAAAAGTGTGCTGTTTTTTGTTTTTGGTGGGATTTTTATTTTTTGCCCATCTGGATGTTCTTCCGGTATTCGGAAGGCGTCACGCCGTACATGCTCTTAAAGGATTTCATAAAATGCTTTTCGTCCTCATAGCCGATGAGCGTGCTGATTTCCAGCACCTTCTTATCTGTTTCATCCAGAAGCTGCTTTGCCTTTTGCATTCGGATTTCCCGCAGGTAATTGACAAAATTCTGTCCCGTCACCTCTTTAAAGGCGAGGGAAAAAGCGGAATAGTTCATCGAAATTTCATTGGAGACCATCGCCATATTAATATCCCGGTTATAATTTTGACCGATGTAAGAGACAGCCTGCCCGATCTTTAACCGGTTTCTGTAGTCGTCATATTCATGATTCATCCTCTGGTTGATGACGGCCATCACTCTGCCGAACGCCTCATAATACTCGTCGATATTCATGTAATTATAAACGTTCTGAAGCATATCGACCGAAAGTCCTTCCGAGGAAATAATACCCGCATAGGTGGATTTCAGCCTTTTGGCGATCTGCTCCATGCCTGACGAAAACTGCTGCGGCCGATACTCCCCGCGCTTCGTTTTCTGGATCAGGCTCACGAAGTACCGGTCCGCATCCTCAAGCCGCGCCGTACCGGTCAGCTGAATGAACCGCTCGATCTCTGTTTCGGAAATATCCGGCAGTTTGCTGTCCTTTTCCGCCCGCTTCTGCATGCAGAATTTTTTCTCCCGCTCTCTCACCGCCTCCTCATACAACTCCTTGATCCGGACAAGCTGCGTACCGGCGTGACTCATACCGACGTATTCCTCCTGCACATGCTCTTCCAAAAATTTTGCAACGGCCTCCGGCCTTAAAAACAGCAGGTGGTGACCTCCGATATTTTGAAAAAAGGCCGCATCCTGCGAAATAATTTTTTTATTTACGAAATAGGACGTACAAACGATCACATAAGACATATCGCCGACACAATCCTCCACCTGATGCTGGATAATGTTAAGCTCCTCGTCTCCCAAATCATCGCTCAGCAGCACATGCCGCACCTGCTCATACGCCGCCATGACGTTCTCCTTATTTTGAAGCTGCTCCTCCTCTATTTCCTTGTCAAGCCGTTTCAGGATCGCCGCAATCTCACCCCGCTTGATCGGCTTCAACAGATATTCCCGCGCACCGCACCTAAGCAGCTCTACCGCGTACGAAAAATCATCATAGCCGCTCACAACGACGATCTTTGGAACGTCCGGCAGCTTTTGCAGCTCCTTTACAAGGGTGATCCCGTCCATTTTTGGCATTTTGATATCGGTAATGACGACCTGCGCCGGTTTTTGCTGGATACAGGCAAGCGCTTCCAGACCGTTTCTGCATTCAACGATCTCCCCGACAGAAATGCCGCTTCGCTCCGCCATCGCCCGGATGCCCTGCCTGATCAGCTTTTCATCTTCTACAATCATCAGTCTTTCCATCTTAGCCCTCCTCTATCTCATATGGGATCTTGACAATCACCTGTGTATAGCAGCCCTCCTGGGAAGCAATTTCCAGCCCATACGCCTTGCCGAAGCTGATCCGGATCCGGTCCTGCACATTTTTCAGACCGATGCCGTTGCCCTCGCCCCCGCAGACATCCAGCCCGCCGTTAATTTTACTGCGCAGCGCTTCCGTTTGTTCTTTGGACATTCCTTTTCCCGAATCGGTAATTTTGATCATGCACATGCTTCCTTCTATGACGCCCTTCATGTAAATGCTCGTATTTTCCGCAATATCCTCCACGCCATGGTTGATCGCGTTCTCAATGATCGGCTGCAGGGACATTTTCGGTATTTTCTGCCGCCACATCGTCTCGGGCATGTTGATCGAAAGATAAATCTCATAATCAAAGCGCAGGTTGATCAGCGCCAGATAATTCTTGATGTATTCCACTTCTTCCTCGACCGTAACCGTCTGCGATTTCCAGCGCATGCTATAGCGCAGCAGTTTTCCGAGCGACGTCACTGCGTCGGATATTTCATACTTCTCATCGATTTCCGCCATCATTTTGATGGATTCTAAAACGTTATAGATAAAATGGGCGTTAATCTGATTCTGCAAGGCGCGTATCTGGGAATCCTTTATGAGGATTTCCCGGTTGACATTGTCCTCCATCAGCTTTTGGATGCGGTCGAGCATCTCATTTAAATCCCTGCCGAGCGTCCCGATTTCATCCTGCCTGCAGTCTGAAACGCGCACCTCCATGTCTCCCTGCTGCACCTGATGCATGACTCTTGTAATATCATAAAACTGTCTTAAGATTTTGTTGACGATACTATGGAAAAAGGCGATTAAAATGCTTAAAATCGCGAGGAGCATCAGCAAAAACAGGTTGCGGTAAACGGCGACCTCGCGCTGTTTCTCTTTTAAGGACACGAGCTTCAGCAAATAGCCATTCAGCACCTTCACCGGCTCGACTCCCACAACATAGCTCTTGCCGGCCGATACGACCTTTTCATAGCGCCCTTCCTGTGTCAGCTCCTCTTGGCTCATGCCCGCAAAAATCTTTTTTCCCGCATAAAGCCACTCCTCTTCCCTGCTTTCGTCATAATAAAAGACGCCGTCCGCATCGATAAAGCACATCCACCGATCCGCATCGGACTCATAAATATCCGGAAACATCGTCTCCATTGCCGTCGCAACCTCGGCCACCGCATAATCGCCGTTGTCCGCATCGGACAAAATTGTGACGAGCGAGACGATGTGCTCGGTCTGGTTCAGCACGTACTGCGGAAACAGGTTGTCCTTATAATCCAAATGCCACACGCCGGATTGAAGCTCCCCCTCCTGCGCCCAGGACAGCGTTTTCATTCGCTCCATGCCATATAAAAGCGGCATCATTTCCTTCATCGTATCCGAATCGACATAGATGCGGATCTGATACAAATAAGGATTGGAATTGACGATTTTTTCGATATTTTTAATTTCGGTATTATAAAAGGAAAGCAGTTCCTTCGTTTCCATCTCCTGATTTCTGTGAAAGCGTTTCAGGTAGCCATTCAAAAGCTGGCTGTTGCGGATGACCTGCGTGGACAGACTGCACATTTCCACATTCTGCTCGATCGTATGTACGCTCCTTGCCAGCTCATATTCCACCGTCTTGCTCGTTTCGTTCATCGACGTGGCTCTCATGTTGGAAAACAGGATCAGCATAAAAAATATAATCGGCAAAAATAATGCCCCTACGACGAGCAGAGAAATTTTTTGATTTAATTTTAAAGAAAGAAGCCAGTTTTTTATTCTCCGCATCGCTTTTCCCTTCCCCGCCATATTTTTACCGCTTTAGTATCACTGTATTCCGAGCTTTTCCTTCGCCTCGTTCATCAGCTCGGTTCTCATTGCAAGCACCGCATCGATCCCCAGACTCCTGCGCTTGTTTCTGTATTCCTCGAGTATCCGGTCAAACTCGACCTCGCTTTCCGCAAGCAGCAGCTTTGGCAGCACCTGTCCCCATTCCCGATCAATATCCAGCTTCATCTGAGCCTCCTTGCTGCCGGTCGGCAGGGAAACATTGTACTGCGAGGTAGAAATAACATAGGGGTACGTCCACTGCTGCATCTGTCCGAGCGGCTGTGCAAGCGGTTTCGCCCAATCGAGCGCCATCGCGTTGTCCATCAGCATCCAGTAGGCCGTATCCGCGCCGTAAATCAAATCAAACTCCGGGCGGTTTTTGTTCATAAGCGTTTCCACATCCGCATGCATCGTTTCCACGCCATCCACGTAGTCCCATGTCTCTCCCTCGACGCCGAGCCAAATGGTCTGCTGCCCGTGCCGGCTCATCAAATAGGAGCAGAGCGCGATCGCCCGGTCCGGGTGCTCGCAGTTTTTAGAAATGAGCGTGACCGTCCACCCGTTAATCCCGGTACATGGAAGCGTATGATCATCCCCGTTTGAATTTTTCGGCCCGTCGATCGCTATGTAAACGGAATCCGGATTTTTCTCATACAGCATCTTTTCCTGCGTCATCAGATCCGTCCGTTGGTACAGCATACAGAAATAGCGCCCTTCGGCAATTTTTTCTTCCATCTGCGCGCGCTTGTCGATAAAAATATCCTCCTTCAGATATCCTTCCTCGGACAGCTCGCGGAACACTTTCAGCCACCGGATCAACTCTTCATCCATGTACCGGTCGTAATATTTTCCGTCCTTTTCATACGGAATCGCTAAAAAATCGGCGAGAAATTCGTCAAAGGATTTATTGCCATAGCCGGTAAATTCGTGTGCGCCGATCGGGATCAAAGGCTTTTGGTCCACTTTGGGAAACTGCTCCGCCGCCGCTTCCACCGCGGCGATAAAGCCCTCCGGCGTCGTCATGTCGGGGCTTCCGATCGCTTCGTAAATATCCTTTCTCACAAGAAAGGTCTGATTTGCTGCGATGTTGTCATGCTCCTTGAAATCTCTGGGCGTAAGCGAACTGTTCGGATACATATAAAGATGTCCGTCAGGCTGCGTATACCAGTCTACCGTCATATCGTCCGCGACCTGATACCAGTACAGGTCGTAATCGTCCGCAAGCGCATCGAGCGCATAGACCAGCCCCTTGTCCACCATTTCGCCGACAGCCGGTTCCGACCATTCCAGCGTGATCAGATCCGGCAGCGTGTTTGAGGCGATCAGCGAATTCAGTTTTTCCGTCTCGTTGCCGGATGGCGTGATAAACCGGACGTTCACACCCGTTTCCTCCGTAATCGTCTTTGAAACAAGGTTTTTCCCCCATGGCGTCGTATACCACGAAAAATTCACATACCAGTTTAGCGTCACCGGCTCCACATCCTGCTGCCACGCGGGAGAAAACTCCTCCATCGCCTGCGCCTGACGCACCCGCTCTCCCAACAAAGCTGCCGTCAAAACCGGCTCCTTTTCCACTGCCGAACGCCCGCAACCCCCAAACAACAATAAGGCACCAGCCAAAAGCAGCACCCTCTTTCCTTTATTCCCTGTCCATGGATCTTGTCCCATATCCGCATTTCCTCCAGATGAAACACTTCCCCTTATTATCAGTATAACATTTCGTGTGCCTAAAAAAGTGTTATTTTTTATGTTTTGGTGAATTTTATTTAGAATGTTCCAAAATAATAAAAATGTACTTGCTTTCTATACAGAAAAACAGCGCACAGAAAATTCCATTCCCGTGCGCCGTTGATTTTACCTCTTAATTTTCTTTATTAATCTTCCTTGGAAAGGCTGCCCTTCTGGCTGCGCGTCTTGGAATAAATAAGCAGCAGCAGCGTTCCGATCACTCCGACAGAAACGGCGTTGCTGATTGCAGCTACGACACCCTGCGTAAATACAAGATTAGCAGATTCGGCATAAATAACGATGTCAAGCACCGGAGCGACCACGATCCAGGCGATGGCATTACCGATAACCTGAATGATGTTAAATACGGCAATATCCTTTCCGGTAAAAATACCCTCATCGACCTTTAATCTCGGGTAAGCGATCCCATAGAAAAAGCCCGACACGCCGCTGGCAATTACCCAGCTCCACCACGGAGAACCGTACTGTGCCGCATCGCTGAGCGCATGCCCGATAAATGCGCTCAGCGCACCCGCAATCGGTCCGAACAAAGCGCCGAAGAAAGCGCATACGCCATAGCTTGTCTGAATCTGCGTATTCGGGATGCCTGTGGGTACTTTCACAAACATGCTAAGTACCATAAAAAGAGCCGCTCCCAATGCCGTTGCAACAATTGTTTTCGTGCCGAATGAAAATAATTTTTTTGTTTCCATACCCTCTACCTCCGAGAACTTTTTTTTCATTATTGCATACCTGTATCAACAAGTCAACGCTATTTCACGTTACCTCACAAATGGATTATAAAATCTCGAATTATTCACGAAAACAGTGAAACCGACCGACACAAGCAGCAGTAGCGCGCAGACTGCCAATGCGGCAAAATCATTTTTATACAGCTTCTTCTCCGAATACCATGTCCGTTTTTTTTGCATGCCGAAACCGCGCAGATCCATCGTGTTGCTGATCAGCTCAATCCGGTCAAGCGTTGAAAAAATAAGCGGCACACAGATATTCATCGTATTTTTGATGCGTATGCTGAGTTTCTCTTTCTTAGACATATCCAAACCGCGCGACTGCTGCGCGAGCGAAATATCGTTGTAATCGCGGATGACGTCCGGAAAATAACGCAGCGTCAAAGAAAGCGCAAACGTGGCCTTATACGAAATGCCAATCCGGCTCAGCGAAGCAGCCATCTCGCTCGGATTCGTCCCGAGCAGAAAAATGATCCCAAGGGGAAGGACTGCGCAATATTTCATGACCTTCGTTGTCTGATAAAGAAGCTGCTCCTGCGTCATGACATAACGTCCTGCAACCGTAAAAATTTCGTGGCGCGTGCCGTATATTTCCACACCGTACAACGGGCTGAACAAAAAGGTCAGCACCGCATTCAATAAAATAAAGACGGTCACATAGTAAACCATAACCTTGATCTGGCTGAATGTAATCCCCGATATTTTCAGGGAAACGAGTGAAAGCAGGAAGGCTGCAGCAACCACGCGAATATCATACGAATACATCACGGCGCAGCTGGCCAAAATAAAGCACAAAAATTTTGTTACGCCCGATAGGTCATAAATAAAATTATGGCGCTCCACATAGTCAAACAGCTTTGTGTTCATCGCGCATTCCTCCTTTCAAAATCAATGAAGTTTTGGACGAATGCCTGACGATCCCTGATTCCGCACATGCCCGCAAGCTCATACAGCGATGTGATTTTGAGGCTTGCCGCATTGGCGATTTCCTCAGTCGTCAGCGCATGGACGGACGTACCGTCATAAAGAATCCGTCCATCGTTTACAACAATTGCATGCGGCGTATATTCAAGCATCAAATGCATATCATGGGTAATCAGCAAAATTGTGACACCTTTTCCATTGAGCTGTCGCAAAAATTCCATGATCTCCGTATAATGATGATAGTCCTGTCCCGCCGTCGGCTCATCCAGAATAAGAATCTGCGGCTCCAATACGAGCATCGAAGCGATCGTTACACGTTTTTTCTGACCAAATGACAGCGCTGAAATCGGCCATTTGCGAAATTCATACAAGCCACACGTTTTTAACACACTTTCTACGCGAGGTACGATTTCCTCCTCCTTCATGCCGCGCAGGTGCAGGCCAAGCGCAACCTCCTCATAAATCATGGGCTTGCAGATCATCTGATTCGGATTCTGCATCACATAGCCGATGTACCGGGCGCGTTCCTTAATCGTCGTGCCGTCGAGCGATTCTCCTTTATAATAGAAGGAACCCTCCACGCCTTTGACAAGCGCGCAGATCGCCTTTGCAAGCGTGCTCTTTCCGGCGCCGTTCGTCCCGACGATGCTCACCATTTCTCCTTCTTTGATGGAAAAACTGATATCTTTTAAAATTTGACGGCGCCCGCCGTAGGAAAAGTTAATATGCTCGGCGCGCAGTATTTCAGGTCGCACATCCGGTTCCTTTAAGGGAACCTGTCCGTCATTCCATGTTACGATGGCCTCCCTGACCGATTCCGTCTTAAGGGTCGCAAGCCGTCCGGCATGCAGAGCTTCTGTCACGCCAACACCCGCATAGCGCATCGCCGTCACGTAAAGCGGCTCCCTGATGCCGAGCCTCGGCAGCAGCGCCTGCTCCATCAGCCTGTCCGGTGACATGTCCGCCGCAATCCTGCCGTCTGAAACGACGATAATTCGATCAATATTTCTATATAAGACATCTTCAAGGCGATGCTCGATGATTATAACCGTCTTGTTATATTCCTCCTTAATCCGGTCGATCAAACCGATAGCGGTTTTCCCGGTCGCCGGATCCAGATTGGCGAGCGGCTCGTCAAACAGCAGTACCTCCACGTCGTCCACCATGACTCCCGCAAACGACACCCGCTGCTTCTGACCGCCGGAAAGCTCAAACGGAGAAGAATTCAAAAGCTTATCCATGTCTACTGTCTGCGCAGTCTTTTGAACAATTTCCTTCATTTCTGCCTGCCCGACGCACTGGTTTTCCAGCGCGAACGCGATATCCTCCGCGACGGAAAGGCCAATAAACTGTCCGTCCGGATCCTGCAGCACCGTGCCGACCTTTTGGGAAATTTCAAAAATACTCTGCTCGGCCGTCTCCCTGCCGCAGATTCTACAGCTTCCCTTTGACGCGCCTTTATAAGAAAACGGGATCAGCCCGTTGATGCAGTTGCCGAGCGTGCTCTTGCCGCTTCCCGACGGGCCGACGATCAACACCTTTTCCCCTTCATAAATGGAAAGGCTGATGTCGGATATCGTCGGACTCGCCTGCGCAAAATATTGAAATGAAAAATTCTGAAACTCTATCACCGCTCGTCTCTCAGCCATCGGATACGCCCTTTTCTTCCCGTATTACATTCATTGCAAAATCGCTAGACCTAACGTAGCATAATGACGGCGGCCTGTCAATATTCATCTGACAGGATGTGTAATTCATGTTTTTACATAGGAAATTCGGAGGAATTTCCTATGTAAAAAAAGACTCTGATAGGAAATAATCCATTTCCGACTCAGAGTCTTTCACTTTTACCTAATTAAATCCACTTCTTATCTTTTGAATATTGAAAAGATCAGTCCATCTTCTTCTGGATCAGCTTTGCCGCCTCACCACCGAGCATCGGCAGGAACGCAAACAGAAGCGCGAAAATCATCTCGTCGAAGGCCAACGGAGTCGTGCTGAATACCGGATTTAGGAATGGCACGTAAATACTCGCGATCATGAACAGCACAGAAACGAGAACACATTTGTTCAGATAGCTGTTTTCCAGCACCTTCATGCGGAATACGGAAACGGATTCCGAACGTGCGGAGTAAGCACGCAGCAGCTCGCCCAGAACAAGCGTTAAGAAGCAGGCGCTTCGTGCCACAAGGAGAGCTTCGTCTGTCGAAGCGTGATCATGCGCATAGTAACCGTAGACAAACGATGCAAGCGTTCCAAATGCAAGCGCAAGACTTTGGATAATGACCGCAACTGCCATCTTCTTGTTAACAATCGGTTCTGCCGGATCGCGGGGCGGTTTGTTCATGACGCCCGGCTCCTCTTTTTCCATACCGAGGGCAAATGCCGGGAACGCATCGGTGATCAGGTTAATCGATAACAACTGGATCGCAACGAGCGGAACCGGAAGATTCGCTAACATTGCAAAGAAAATAACAAGAATCTCGCCGATGTTACAGGAGAGCAGAAAGCCGACTACCTTCCGAATGTTGCTGTAAATCGTACGGCCTTCCGCAACAGCCCGAACAATGCTGGCGAAATTGTCGTCGGTTAGGATCATATCGGCTGCTTCCTTGGAAACGTCCGTACCTGTAATACCCATTGCAACACCAATATCCGCATGCTTCAGCGAAGGTGCATCATTGACACCATCGCCTGTCATCGCAGCAATATTGCCATTTACCTTAACCGCATCGACGAGACGTACCTTATGTTCCGGCGATACGCGCGCAAATATGTTCGTATTCCTTACGCATTCGCAAAGCTGTTCTTCCGTCATCTCCGAAATTTCACGTCCTTCGACGACACCATCCGTCACAATACCGAGCTGGCTGCCAATCGCACTCGCCGTAATTTTGTGGTCACCGGTGATCATCTTGACCTGAATTCCGGCAGTCTTACAAATATCAATTGCCTCTTTTGCTTCCTCACGCGGAGGGTCGATCATGCCAAGCAGACCAACAAAGATTAGGTTGTTTTCTGCTTCTAAGGATGTATCTACCGCATCCACAACGCGATAAGCAACGCCAATCACACGAAGTGCGGACTCGGCAAACTCTTTATTCTTTGCAAGGATTTCTTCTCTCTTCTGGTCAGTAAGCGCCTGTACCTGTCCTGCATCCTCCACATCATCACAGCGGCGCAGCAGCTCATCCGGGGCGCCCTTCGTATACATCACAATTTTGTCGTCGATTTTGTGGAACGTGGACATCAGCTTTCTGTCCGAATCAAACGGAATCTCCTGCAAACGCGGATATTTCTCTTCCCAATCCGGTTTTTCCATTCCGTATTTATGAGCCAGCACAACCATCGCTCCCTCTGTCGGGTCGCCGATAATCGTCTCTTTCTCAGGACTATATGTCGAATCGTTACAAAGCAGTCCTCCTTCAATGACCTTCCTCACGGAGTCACCGGCAGCATTTCCTGCTTGGTCCGTTACTTCCCCGACAGGACTGTAGCCGCTTCCGCTCACATTGAAAACGTCGCTTACATTATAGATCTTTTGAATTGTCATCTTGTTCTGTGTCAGCGTACCGGTCTTATCGGAACAGATAACCGTCGTGCTTCCGAGCGTCTCAACCGCACTCAGTCGTTTGATAATCGCATTGCACTTTACCATCCGCTGCATACCCATCGCAAGCACAACGGTGACGACAACGGTGAGTCCTTCCGGAATCGCTGCAACAGCAAGAGAAACGGAGATCATGAAAATATCAAACAGCTCCATATCGTGGAGAAAACCGAGCAAAAAGATTACGCCGCAAATAACAAGGCAAACAATACCGAGCAATTTACCAAGGCTATCCAGCTTCTTTTGCAGCGGGGTCGATTCATCCGGCGTATCATTAAGCATATCAGCAATGTTACCCATCTGCGTCTGCATGCCGGTGTTAGTAATCACACCCCTCCCTCGGCCATATGTGATAACAGTACCCATATAAGCACAGTTAATGCGGTCGCCCAGACTCGCATCGTCTGCAAGCACGACCTTTTCATCCTTTTCTACCGGAACAGATTCACCGGTCAGTGCGGCCTCATCCACCTTTAGGTTTACCGCTTCGATCAGGCGCAGGTCGGCCGGAATATAATCACCGGATTCCAGAATGGCAATGTCACCCGGTACGACGTCAGAAGATGCTACCTCAATGACTTGTCCATCACGCAATACTTTCGCATGTGGACTTGCCATTTCCTTGAGCGCTTTCAGCGCATTGCTCGCTTTATTTTCCTGATAAACTCCCAAGATTGTATTCAGCACGACAATGGCCAAAATAATAATGCCTTCCAAAGATTCTCCGAGCGCAATAGAAATTACAGCGGCAATGATCAGAATGATTACGAGAAAATCCTTAAGCTGCTCAAGCATCATTTGGAATATGCTCTTTTCCTTGCCTCCCTGCAAACGGTTGTGGCCATACTGAGAAAGACGCTTGTCCACCTCGTCACTTGTCAATCCGGTAATTGGATTTACCTGCAGCTCCTGCATTGTATCCTTAACTGATTGATTAAAGAAAATTTTCATATAACAACTCCTTTCTTTTATTTATATCGCAAAAGGAGGGCCGTTGGTCCCTCCTTTCCGTATCATAAGTTATTTGCCCGCGTTTACCACGAGCTTCTTCCTTTGCTTAACAGACAGAATTGTTTCCGCTGCCACCAAAACGGACAGAATCAACAGGATCAGAGAAACAACCGGAATCGCCGGAATACCAAAAAAATGCCGGCCTGAGAGCATTCCCTTTTTGGCAAGAAATTTGCTATATGTAAGATATCCTACCACTAAAAACAACGCACAGCCTAATACAACTAACAGCACCATTTATGAAAGCCCCCGCTTTTATAATCGTTTCCGAACACATTACTTCATGATAAACTCTCAATCACCCTTTCATTGTATTATAGCAAATACGGTATAATTTTTCAATCCTTCATCACGCTAAAATATGATAATACTTTCCCTTATTTTTATTGCTTTTCCTCTCAAGACCGCTTATAATCTACTCTTAGAGTCTGAATTAAAAGAACCCGGTTCACTTAGCTGCCGCAAAGTGGATTTGTGGTCATAACAGGAGACATATCAGGACCAATCTCAGAGAGAATGGCAATAGCAGTCATCGGATTCTTATCTTATCCTGGAAGTGTGTAAAGTAAATCCAAAACAGCAGAGAAAGGTTCTGAAATCAGAAATATTTCCTGCTCAATTTCATTCCTGTGGGCTTCAAGCTCATCGATAGGTGCTAGACATTGGCGAAGCTTGACAGCCTGTATTTCTTCTACTGGGGTTTTGAATCGGCAATCCCGATGCAAGCATAGATCCAGGTTTTGTGGACATTCAGACCACAGCAGTTCCTACGAAAGATTTTGAACATAGAGTTCCTCCTACAAAAATATTTGTAGGGCTGGCAGGAACTGGTCAACCGGCGAAATCGAGTCAACTTCGGAAGAGATAAGTTTACGGGCTACTGTTTTGCGCCATTCATTGATGCCTTAACGGATGACCGACCTATATAGCAATGCGGGGCTGCCGCTATACAGCCCCACCACTCACCTCCTCAGGTTCTGCAGTATGCTGGCAGCCTACAAGAGGAGAATAACAAGAAACAAAGCCGAAAGGAAGATGGAGTTTGAAGTGTTTCATAACCCCATTGGTGCCTTTCGCAGAAAGGCAGATTATAGCAATGAGCATTTTAAATGTAGAGCAATTAACACACGGTTTTGGTGACAGAGCCATTTTCCATGATGTGTCGTTTCGTCTGCTGAAGGGCGAGCACATCGGGCTTATCGGTGCAAACGGAGAAGGTAAGTCCACCTTTATGAATATTATCACAGGGAAGCTAATGCCTGACGAGGGCAAGATCGAATGGGCAAAAAATGTCCGTGTCGGTTATCTCGATCAGCATACAGCGCTGAAGAAAGGTATGAGCGTCAAGGATGTATTATCTTCGGCCTTTGATTTTCTGTTTGAAATGGAAGCGCAGATGAACGATATCTGTGACAAGATGGGGGAAGCATCCGAAACGGAGATGGAAACTTATATGGAAGAGCTCGGCACGATTCAGGATTTGCTGACCGCCCACGATTTTTATCTGATTGACTCCAAGGTGGAGGAGGTTGCGCGGGCGCTGGGGCTTTTAGACTTGGGACTTACTACGGATGTGACAGATTTAAGTGGCGGGCAGCGCGCAAAGGTGCTGCTCGGAAAGCTTCTTCTGGAAAAGCCGGATATTCTTCTTTTGGATGAGCCGACAAACTATCTTGATGCGGAACATATCGAATGGCTGAAGCGATACCTAAATGAATATGAAAATGCATTTATACTGATTTCCCATGATATTCCGTTTTTAAACAGCGTCATCAATCTGATTTACCACATGGACAATCAGGATTTGAACCGCTACATCGGCGATTATGATAAATTTGAAGAGGTCTATGCCATGAAACAGTCTCAGCTTGAGTCCGCTTACAACAGGCAACAAAAAGAGATTGCAGATTTAAAGGATTTTGTTGCCAGAAACAAGGCGCGCGTCGCAACGCGCAATATGGCGATGTCACGGCAAAAAAAGCTGGATAAAATGGACGTCATTTCGCTTGCGGCCGAGCGTCCGAAGCCGGAGTTTTCTTTTAAGGAAGCGCGCACGCCCGGCAGATATCTTTTTACGACTACCGATCTGATTATCGGCTATGAGGAGCCGCTATCCTCACCGCTGAGCCTTTCCATGGAGCGCGGTGAAAAAATCGTGCTGACCGGCGCAAACGGAATCGGAAAAACAACGCTCCTAAAGAGTATTCTCGGATTGATACCGCCCTTATCAGGCAGCGTAGAACAGGGAGAGTTTTTGAGCATCGGTTATTTTGAACAGGAAATGCCACGGGATATTGCGACGACCTGTCTGGAGGAAATCTGGAAGGAATTCCCTTCCTATACACAGTACGAGGTGCGCTCCGCGCTCGCAAAATGCGGTCTGACCACGAAGCATATCGAAAGTAAAGTAAAGGTCTTAAGCGGCGGCGAACAGGCAAAGGTTCGCCTCTGCAAGCTTCTCAACAGGGAAACAAACATCCTGCTTCTGGATGAGCCGACCAACCATCTGGATGTCGATGCAAAAGCAGAATTAAAGCGTGCGCTCACCGCATACAAGGGAAGCATCCTCATGGTCTGCCACGAGCCTGATTTTTATGACGGCCTCGCAACTGCAGTCTGGGATTGTACCAAATGGACAACGCGGCTGTTTTAACAGCCGCGCTTCATTATAAAAACTAATAATTTTCTTTCCTCACTTCAAAGAAGCTCTGGCTCATGCCGCAGACCGTGCAGACCTCCGGGGCTTTTTTGCCCATGACGAGATGACCGCACACGCGGCATTCCCACATGCATTCCTCTCCCTTTTCGAATACCTGCTGCATTTCGACGTTCTTTAACAGGGCACGGTATCTCTCCTCGTGCGATTTTTCGATCGCCGCCACTTTTCTGAACTTCTCAGCCAATTCCGGGAAACCCTCCGCCTCCGCGTCCTTGGCAAAGCCGGCGTACATATCCGTCCATTCGTAATTTTCGCCTTCGGCTGCGGCAAGCAGATTGGCAGCCGTCTTTCCTAAATGCCCCAGTTCCTGAAACCATACCTTCGCATGCTCCTGCTCGTTTCTTGCCGTCTTTAAAAACAGCTCCGACAACTGGTCATAGCCCTCTTGGCTTGCAATGTTTGCAAAATAAGTATATTTATTTCTTGCCTGGCTCTCACCCGCGAAAGCCTCCTGCAGATTCTTTTCCGTCTTAGTTCCCTCATAGCGGTTAGCGCCCGGGGCTCCCTCGATTTTTTCAAACTTCGATGCGGGCTGCTTGCAGACCGGACATGTAAAATCGTCGGTCATCGATCCCTCATGAATATATCCGCATACCGTACAGCGCCATTTTTCCACTTTTATGTTCTCCTTTTCTGTTTGATTGTGTTTTAGTAAAACAATCAGCTCCTCTGCCGCTTCCTTCGGAAATGCAGGATCCTTTGTATTCTTGATCGAAGCCAGAAATTCTAAGGCTTCCGCACTTTGTGCGAGCATATATCCAGCTTCACGCAAAATGTCCTCAGCCATAATCCGGTTGGACTTCGCGAGGATTTCCGCAAACTGCTTCTGTACAGGCGTAGCCGCTGTCTCAGCGAGACCCGCTGCGATCTGCTCCTGCTTTGTTTTGCTGTCCGCCAGCTTCCTCATTGTGTTAATCACTGACGGAGTCTTTTCCTGCTGCTTCGGGTAAGTCTCGGGAACCATGACAATCGCATGGGATGGGCATGCATTTGCGCAAGCGCCGCAGCCAATGCATTTGGAAGCATCCACCTGACCGTTCTCCGTATCCGTCGCTCCCGTAGGGCATACATACAGACAAAGACAATCCTTACTGCAATGTACAATATTTCTTACCGCATGCATATCACTACCCCCTTTCCACCTTTGTCATTTTTCTGTTGGGAACCTTGCATACCGGACAAATTGCGGGCGGCACATCTCCGATATAGACAAAGCCGCAAATTTCACAAACATAAACATTCGTATTCTCTAAAAGACCGTCCTTTTCCTCCGAATATCTGCTCATGAAAGAATTGAGCATTCTCGTAACCTTCTCGCTCCATACGAGCGCTCTTAAGGCACCTCGATCCCCCACCGCATTCGCAGCCGCATTTGCATTTGGATAATCCTCCTCCAAATTCCGGTTCACCTTTTCCAGCAGAACCTCCATACTCTGATCACACACTGTTCCGGCTTTTGCTTTATAATAACCAGCCAATTTTAAGAATAATTCTGATTCTCTTTCCAAATACTGCTTCTCACAGCCCTTTGCGAAGTTCGAACAAAGTGCGCTCATCTGTGCAAAGGACAGCTCAGAAACCACATCCTCCTCCGTCATCTCAAAAGGTTCCACTGCCGCAGGCTTAGCCTCTTCCTGCTCCTTAAAGTCTGCCTTCGCCGCTCCGCACAGCGGACATACCCAATTCTCGGGCAGATCTTCCCATTTGGTTCCCGCTGCAATGCCTTTTTCCGGGATTCCCAACGCTTCGTCATAGACATAACCACAAATCATACAAACATATTTCTTCATCAGTACCTCTCTTCTCCTTCCAGAAATGATGAATGCAAGCGTTCATTCTCTTAACCCCATGAGATCTCGCCGCGCTTTAAATATAGCGTTTTTCATAATAGAAGTCAATATTGTTACTGCACCTCCTGAAAAAGCGAAATGACAAAATCCCCACCGGAATAAAGTAGGCGCACCAAAATTCCAGCACTGCCGTTCCGACCCATGCGGCATCCGTATTATTCGGAGAAAACACGCCCAGCATCGGCATGAGAAAACAGGGAATAAAAAATATACCATGTATCAGCAGCAGCCATTTTAACCAGCGATCGCTCCGAACCGTAACCTCGATCGTCAGCCCTGCAAAAAAGGTTGACAACGCCATTAGGGCGTATCCCAATAGGTCGTAATTAAAAAAGAGTCCAAACGTCTGGAAATCCAAAATACCAGCTGCCTGTTCTGACAAATTACCCCTATGGACAGTCGTGCATTGGGCAAAGTAGACGAGCAAAATAATAGTCGCGTACATCGACGCAAACATCATCGACAGATAACCGGCTAATTTCACCTCCGGCTTCGCAAGCAGACAAAATGCACATATCATCGCCAGAAAGCCAAATGCAATCCATATAGACGTCAGATAACTTCCGAAATTGCTTCCGATTAACATCGAGAGCGCAAAACCCACTACCGCCATAATATTAATCACGGAAGCCGTCATCCCAATTTTCCTGTTCATTAAAATCCCTCCTGATTCGTGATAGTTATATTTGCATGCTTTTCCGGCTCTGCATGCACGCCGATAAAAAGAATTTCCACCAGCTTGTCAATGTAAGTATCCCTTTGCTTCTTTACCATAAGGTCATATCCCAAAATTTCTTTTGATGCTTCTCCCGCTAAAAATGCGGTCTGCATGGCCGAGGTAAGCATGAATACAAGCATACGCTTCGTACCCTCCTCTATATCGCTTCTGATTGCCAGGGAAAAGCCTTTCTGCGTATACATGGAATTGCTTTTCTCCTTATAATTCTGCATGTCGCCAAGAATTGAAATATAGGAAATGGCACGATTACCAAACAGAAAATCAAATACCTGCTTCGCCCAATCCGCCAGCCGTTCCCTGTCTGCAAGGCTGCCCTTTTCGCTATAATCCCTTTGATCCGGGGAAAAGCACATCACCACCTGATTGATAATTCGTTGAACACATATTGTAATCAGATTTTCTTTGCTCCCAAAGTGATAATTAATAAGCCCCAGCCCCACTCCCGCCCGCTTAGCGATCCTGCGTGAGGTAATTTGATGAACATCCCCGCCGCTCATCTCGATCAGTTCGGTCGTAACGTTGATTATGGTTTCTTTTGTATAATCGATCTCTTCCATATTCCCTCCTTGAACGCTGTTCAATTTCATTATACTGAACATCGTTCAGTCTGTCAATCAATATATTAATGTGCAAAGAACAAACGTGTGCTTCATGCACTCTCGCAGTCAAATATTCTGGTAGCACAGCTTTTGTTTCGCGCGCGCAGCTGCACATATCATTTTATTATATAGGAAATTTTCCCCGATTTCCTATATAACAAAAAACCGCAACCCCTCGATTTTCCAAAGGATTGCGGTTTTTATTTAACTCATATCAGTCCTGAGTATTAATTACTCCATGATCGTAGCAACACGGCCTGAACCAACTGTACGTCCGCCTTCACGAATAGCAAAGGTAAGACCCTGCTCGCAGGCTATCGGATGAATCAGTTCGATCGTCATTTCTACGTTGTCGCCAGGCATGCACATTTCTGTACCTGCAGGTAATTCGCAAACGCCTGTTACGTCAGTTGTTCTAAAATAGAACTGCGGTCTGTAGTTGTTGAAGAAAGGTGTATGACGTCCGCCTTCATCCTTCGTCAAAACGTAAACCTGAGCCGTGAATTTCTTGTGGCACTTAACGGAGCCGGGCTTTGCAAGAACCTGTCCTCTTTCGATATCGGTTCTCTGAATACCACGAAGAAGAACACCAACGTTATCACCGGCCTGAGCCTCGTCAAGAAGCTTACGGAACATCTCAATACCTGTAACAACAGACTTCTGAGTCTCTTCCTTAATACCAATGATTTCAATTTCTTCTGAAAGGCGAAGAACGCCACGCTCTACTCTACCTGTAGCAACCGTACCACGGCCTGTGATCGTAAATACGTCCTCGACAGGCATTAAGAACGGCTTATCTGTAGCGCGTTCCGGATCCGGAATATAACCGTCAACCGTATCCATCAATTCCATAACCTTGTCGCCCCACTCACTTGAAGGATCTTCAAGAGCCTTCAATGCGGAACCCTTAACGATCGGGCAGTCTGTGAAGTCATATTCCTCAAGCTGCTCCGTAACTTCCATCTCTACTAACTCGATCAACTCCTGATCGTCTACCATATCGCACTTGTTTAAGAAAACAACGATATTAGGTACGCCAACCTGACGGGAAAGAAGGATATGCTCCTTTGTCTGAGCCATAACACCGTCCGTTGCAGCAACAACGAGGATTGCTCCGTCCATCTGTGCAGCACCTGTGATCATGTTCTTTACATAGTCAGCATGTCCCGGGCAGTCAACGTGTGCGTAATGTCTCTTCTCTGTCTCGTACTCTACGTGAGAAGTGGAAATGGTAATACCTCTTTCCTTCTCTTCCGGAGCCTTATCGATATGATCGAAATCTGTAGCAGTGTTACCTGCAACTCTTGCTGCAAGAACCTTTGTGATCGCTGCCGTCAGTGTCGTCTTACCATGGTCAACGTGACCAATGGTACCAATATTACAATGGGGTTTTTTTCTTTCAAACTTAGCTTTAGCCATTTCTAAAGTCCTCCTTTTATTTAGGGTTTCCTATTATTTTTTTTTTGAGCAAAATCGCTCGGCTATTTATGATTATATTTCATTACTAAAAAATTTTCAAGGAAAATTTTGTTTTCCAAGACAATTATGCCTTCTTTACAGCCAGCACCTTTTCCTGAACTGATTTCGGCACCTGCTCGTACTTTTCAAAGAACATGGAGTAGTTGCCGCGACCCTGCGTTTTGGAACGAAGATCCGTCGCATATCCAAACATCTCTGAAAGCGGTACATAGCCCTTTACTATCTTGCCATTTCCGACATCGTCCATACCCTCGATACGTCCACGGCGTGAGTTGATATCACCGATTACATCACCCATGTACTCCTCAGGCATTGTCACTTCAACCTTCATGATCGGCTCAAGCAGCACCGGAGATGCTTTCTGCATCGCATCCTTAAAAGCAAGGGATCCTGCAATATGGAAAGCCATTTCCGAAGAGTCGACTTCATGGTAGGAACCGTCATATACGGTCGCATGTACGCCGACAACCGGGAAGCCGCCAAGAATACCGGCCTTTGTTGCCTCCTCGATACCTTCTCCTACTGCCGGTATATATTCCTTTGGAATAGAACCGCCGACAACGGCAGAGTCAAACTTGAACAGCTCATCGCCGTTCGCATCCATAGGCTCGAATTTTACCTTACAATGTCCGTACTGTCCACGACCGCCGGACTGCTTTGCGTACTTGCTGTCCACATCTACGCTCTTTGTAATCGCTTCTTTATAAGCAACCTGCGGAGCACCGACATTGGCCTCTACCTTAAACTCACGAAGAAGTCTGTCTACGATAATTTCCAGATGAAGCTCACCCATACCTGCGATGATCGTCTGACCGGTCTCCTTATCCGTATGTGCACGGAACGTCGGATCTTCTTCAGCAAGCTTTGCCAAAGATTCACCTAGCTTGCTCTGTCCGGCTTTCGTCTTTGGCTCGATCGCAAGCTCAATAACCGGCTCCGGGAATTCCATCGACTCTAAAATAACCGGATGCTGCTCATCACAGATCGTATCACCGGTCGTCGTCAGCTTAAAGCCGACCGCAGCCGCAATATCGCCTGAATAAACCTTGTCAAGCTCTGCTCTGTGGTTTGCATGCATCTGTAAAATACGTCCGACACGCTCCTTCTTGCTCTTCGTCGCATTGAGCACGTAAGAGCCGGAGTTCATCGTACCTGAATAAACTCTGAAAAATGCAAGCTTTCCAACAAACGGATCCGTCATGATCTTGAATGCAAGTGCGGAGAACGGCTCTTCATCTGAAGAATGTCTCTCTATTTCATTGCCTTCCAGATCTACACCCTTAATAGCCGGAATGTCCGTGGGCGCCGGCATGAAATCAATAATCGCATCAAGCAGCTTCTGTACGCCCTTGTTTCTGTAGGCCGTGCCGCAGCATACGGGAATCGCCGCGCATTCGCAGGTTCCCTTTCTGAGCGCCGCCTTCAACTCCTGAGCGGAAGGCTCCTCGCCCTCCAGATACTGCATCATCAAGTCGTCATCCAGTTCACAGATCTTCTCTACCATTTCCGTATGATAAAGCTCCGCATCATCCTTCATGTCGTCCGGAATTTCCGTAACGACGATGTCGTCGCCCTTATCATCGTTGTAGATATATGCTTCCATCTCAAATAAATCAATAATACCTTTAAAAGTGTCTTCCTTACCAATTGGCAATTGCAGACAAATTGCATTTTTACCTAATCTCGTCCTAATCTGCTCTACGGCACCGTAGAAATCAGCTCCTAAAATGTCCATCTTGTTAATGAAGGCCATTCTCGGTACATTATAGGTATCAGCCTGCCGCCATACATTTTCCGACTGCGGCTCAACACCACCTTTTGCGCAGAACACGCCTACAGCTCCATCAAGTACACGAAGGGAACGCTCTACTTCCACTGTGAAGTCTACGTGACCCGGAGTATCGATAATGTTGATTCGATGCTCCAATGCACCCTCTTTTGCTTTTGCATGATCCCGGGGCGTCCAGTGGCAGGTCGTTGCGGCTGATGTGATGGTAATTCCTCTTTCCTGCTCCTGCTCCATCCAGTCCATGGTAGCAGTGCCTTCATGAGTATCACCAATTTTGTAGTTGACACCAGTGTAATAGAGGATACGCTCGGTCAATGTCGTCTTACCGGCATCGATATGAGCCATGATACCAATATTTCTGGTTCTCTCCAATGGATATTCTCTTCCAGCCAAAGTTTCTTCCTCCTAATTAGAATCTGTAATGCGCAAAAGCTCTGTTTGCCTCTGCCATCTTGTGCATATCTTCTTTTCTCTTTACTGCGGCTCCTGTACTGTTTGCCGCATCCAGAATTTCATTCGCAAGGCGCTCTTCCATCGTTTTCTCGCCTCTCTTGCGGGAAAACATGGTCATCCAGCGAAGCGCTAATGCCTGACGTCTCTCCGGTCTTACCTCGATCGGAACCTGATAAGTTGCACCGCCGATACGTCTCGCCTTTACCTCGAGTACAGGCATGATGTTGGCCATTGCTGTCTCAAATACTTCAAGAGCAGGCTTTTCTGCCTTCGCCTCTACTCTTTCAAATGCCCCATAAACAATTTTCTGCGCAACGCCTTTCTTGCCGTCTAACATAATGTTATTGACAAGCTTTGTTACGACCTTACTGTTGTAAATGGGATCCGCTAATACATCTCTTTTTTGAATATGTCCTTTACGTGGCACGGTTCTTCCCTCCTTAATCAAAATAATTGCTGCGAAACCAACCGGTTCCGCAAGATTAATTCACAGGTACTCACATGTATTCCGCTAATGTGTACGCGCTGTATTGTTTCTATTGCATTTATTATAAACAATTTGTGAAACGAATTCCAACACTCTACTTTAGTTTTGTTGTGGTACGATTGCCTTACCTTACTTCGCCTTAGGTCTCTTAGCGCCGTACTTAGAACGCGCCTGACGCCTGTTGGCAACACCTGCCGTATCCAGAGTTCCTCTGATGACATGGTATCTTGTACCAGGTAAGTCCTTGACTCTTCCGCCGCGAATCAGAACAACGCTATGCTCCTGCAAGTTGTGTCCTTCACCCGGAATGTAGCTTGTTACTTCGATTCCGTTAGAAAGACGAACTCTGGCGATTTTTCTGAGGGCTGAGTTAGGCTTTTTAGGGGTCGCTGTCTTAACAGCGGTACAAACACCTCTCTTCTGAGGAGAAGAGGTCTCGATAGACTTCTTGTGCAAAGAGTTAAAACCCTTGCCAAGAGCCGGAGCACCTGAATTATATACAGATGTCTGTCTTCCCTTTCTAACTAACTGGTTAAATGTTGGCATTCTTTTCACCTCCTGTGGTATAATTTTGCTAATTTGATACGCACAACAAAAAAACGCATTTTTGTGCACGCTAGATAATTATAGGGGTTTGCAATCCCAATGTCAAGGGGTTTTTAGAACAAAAGTACTTTCCTATGAAGCAAACAAAATCTGCCGGCAAACAAGTTTAGCCGGCAGACCCTGTTTTTATTTTTTATTTATTTCATGCTGTCAAATTTCTTGTTTTCCGTAACGGCCGCTTTCTTCTTTCTGGACTCATAATATTTGTAGCCTGCGATAGCCGCAATGATAATGAGCAAAGCGAGAAGCCACCATAAGAATGCAGGAATTACGGAGGATGGTGCTGCTGCCAGCGGAGTTTCCTCATCGGTAAGCGTTGCAGCTTTTTTGACCGGTGCTTCTTCCTCTTGCGTAACCTCCGACTCATCTGTCGAAGGAGCCTTTTCTTCGTTCTGCGCTTCCGGTTCGCTTGTCGGCTCTGTTTTTGCCGTCGTGCGGGCTGCCATTCTCACTGCAGGTGCCGGAGCGATCGCTCCAAGTACGCCCGTAGCCGCTCCTGCCGTAACTATAGTTGCTCCTGAAGCTATGGCGCCTGTCGTTCCCGAGCTTGTCGTTCCGGAATCCGTCGTACCACCGCTGTCCTGAGTTGCGCTCTTGACCTTCTTAGCTTCCGCTGCTGCATCATCGGCCGCTTTTCTGGCCTTCTTTGCATCTTCGTCCGCAGCCGCAGCCTTATCCTTTGCTTCTTCATATTCTGCTTTGGCCGCATCCTTTGTGCCCTGTGCGTCAGCCAGCTTTGCCTGGAGTGCATCCAAATTCAGCTCCCCGCCATTCACCGATATACCTTGCAGAGCTTGCCTTGCAGCCTCAAGTGCCGCGAGCGCCTTTTCGTATTTCTCTAATGCCGCCTTTTCCGCGTCAGCCGCTGCCTTTGCTGCCGCTGCCGCGTCGGCTGCCTTCGC
>CAZMIX010000018.1:31804-42244 GCA_964566545.1 uncultured Lachnospiraceae bacterium
ATACTGAGCCTGATCCTCGACATCGACCTCATAAGTAAAGGTGCTGTCTGGCGTAAACACATAATCGCTTACTTTCTTTAATGTCGCGTTGGCATTATCCAAAGCCTGCTGTGCGCCCGCACTCTGATTAGATGCATTGGTTTTTGTCGTATTGGCGTTGCCGATTACCGAATTCAACCTTGTTTTTTCATTATTGGCGCTTTTGATTGCCGCCTCAGATGTCGCAATGGCATTATTATTATTTGTAACCAACTTATCCTGCTCAGCTTTATATGCCACCGCATTGTTATACGCTTCCACATACGCTTTTGCAGCGGCAATGTCGGATGCTGTCAGTTTTCTGAAAAGATTAGCCGGATCTGTGTTTCCCGCACTTTTACCTGCAACCTTTTTATAATAATCCAAATTATTTCCAAATGTTCCTATCTTAATAACATTCGCATCCTTCAAAACATTTTTCGCGTTGTCATATTCGCTTGAATTCTGAATATTCGAATTTGCCTGATTCAGTGCGTTAACCTTATCCTGCTCGGCGCTAATGGCACTGTTCTGCTTGCCAATCTCTGCATTTGCATCGGCAATTATCTGATCCTGTGCTTTCTTCACAGCTTCTTCATCTGCTTTTGCATTTTCGAGATCAGTTGTTGCCTGATCTATTGCATCCTCCAGGGTCTGGTAACTGGAACCGGCATCGCCTGTGGCAAGCCTTGCCAGCAGATCCTTGCTGATAACTGCCTGTGCAGCCGCGATATCTGCCGCAGCCTTCGCTGTCACCGCACTATCCTCCGCCGTAGCTTTATCAAGCATAGCGCCGTCATAAACATCATTTGCGTCATCCAGCGTTTGCTGCGCCGCATCCAAAGCAGCCCGAGCCTCATCCAATGCCGCCCGTGCCCTGTCCTTTTCAGCCTGAATTGCGCTTTCTGCCGCTGCAACCGCATCGTCATAAGCCTTCTGTGCGGCGTCTAAAATATCCTGTGCCGCATCTTTTGCGTCCTCTGCTTTCTTCGCTTCTGCTGCTGCCGTTGCTGCCGCTGCTTCCGCATCGTCTGCCGCTGCTGACGCATCACTTGCAAGCTTGTTCATCCCAGCCTGGTCCGTCGTGCCTCCTGCAACCGCATCCGCCACTGCTTTCTTCGCATCCTCCGCGCGCTTTGCAGCGTCCGCTGCATCCGCCGCCGCATTTGCAGCCGCATCATTGGCGCCTGCCGCTGCATCCGCCTGGTCTTTTATATCGTTAGTAGCCTGAACTGCAATATCGTTCACCTGCTCTTCAGTCTCGTGGATCGTCTCATCAATATTGTCATTCGCATCACTTACCGTGCTGCCCGCCGCATCTACCGCAGCCTGTGGTACATTCGTCACCGTGGTGCCGCCGCTTGCGTCCGGCTCTTCCTTATAGACCTTCTCGGCCTCCGAAGCCTGTGTATTGGCTGCGTCTGCCGCTGCTTTTGCCGCATCTGCCGCCGCTGCTGCTTCTGCCGCTGCCGCTGTTGCCGCCGCTGCTGCGGTTTCTGCTTCTGCCGCCTGTTCGATCGCCTCATCTGTCCTGGGTGTATAATAGTCCTCGATATCTGCCGCTCCGAATGCCGTCGTAGTCATTCCGAGAATGAGTACAAAGCAAAGTAATAAGGAAATCGTGCGTTTCATTTTCATAATGCCCCTCCTTTAATGGGTAAACAAGCTCTCTTTTCGTATGATTGTTATTCGTTATTCTATCACATTGTGACATCGGTTTCAAGATTTTCTTCCATGAATCCCTAAATAAATTACTAAAATTATGTTTTTACGAACCTGCCGGCAATCCGGTTCTCAATTTCCCGCTCGGCCCGTGCAGCTTTGAATGGATGAAAAAAGGTGATCTCTCCGCGCGCCTTTTTTGCCTCATCTGCGGGCAGATTTAAGGAAAGTGCCAAAATGCGCTTTCTGCATGACAGATACCACAAGCCGTATCCGCTCGACAGCAGAACGGTCAAAGACAGGAAAACTACCCCGACTACGATGCGGTCATAACTTTTTTCTGCAAAAGGAGCGAGCGGAACCGGTTCCTCCTGTATGACCACCAGATCATAATCCTCCAAAGCATCTCCCTGCGCCTCGCTTTTTACCACCGCTCCTTTTTCAGCCTCGGCCGCGAGCACGCTCTGATGGCTGAGTCCTGCCGGAATGGCAATAAACACCGCGGCAGCCAATCCTATCATTCCCTTCACCAATCTGTCCTTCTTCATCATTTCCTCCATCTTGAACCTCTTTGCGCGGCAGTCCCGTGTGGGAAACAACCGCTGCCATTATTACCCGGTAAATTACCCGATCATAAATAAAGACTGTTTAAAAAGGAAAACGGCTCATTTATTTTTGTTTTCTTTTGTCACAATTTAGATTATAATAATCATAGTTACTTATAATAGAGTCATAATATGGATTATTTTCTTAATTTACATGATTGAGGACGTGGGAGGATTTTATCATGAAAACAGATTATTTTAAGAACTATAAGCTTTTTAAGGTCATTCAACTCGCCCTGCTTATTATATTCGGCAGCACATTCTTTTGTTATCTGTATTTTGATCCTTTATTAAAAAATAATGTTTACACGAATAAAAATCTGCTCACAGTATGCGTTTTTTTATGGGCATTCATGGTTTATTCCCTAATTACGATCATATGGGACTTCAATCAGCTCGAAAAGAACATCATCGATAACCATGCTCTGAATCAGGCCGCTTATCTCGATAACCTTACGCGGATCCCAAACCGGTACAGCTGCGATTTGATTTTTGCCAAATATGCGGACACCGGAGATATTTCCGGATTGGGGTGCGCGCTTATTTCTATTTCCAATCTGGACGAAATTAACCGGACGCTGGGACGGGCGGCGGGCAATAAATTTTTACAGGATTTTTCAAATATGCTTGAACAGCTCGGCGATCAATACGGTTTTGTAGGCAGAAACAGCGGAAACGAATTTCTCACAGTGCTCGAAAACTGTTCCCATCCCCTGATGGAGCAGTTCCTTGACAACTTAAGCGACGCTCTTGACGCCTATAACGCTTCCAGCGGCCAGCTTGCGATCACGCTTTCGTGCCATTACCTGTTAAACGCCGAAGCTGGTATGACGAAATTTACAGATTTGATCGCGCTTCTATACAAAGTGGCCAAACGGGGGGAAGCAGATGCCTGATTTCAATCATACTTATATCAGCAGCCTTGTTTTACGCTCTCAAGCAAACGACAGCGATGCCTTTGCCGAGCTGTACGCACTAACCTACCGGCATATTTATAATTATGCCGGCCATTATCTGCGGGATTCCTATCTTGCCCAGGATGCCGTGCAGGAAACTTATATTTCCGCGTTGAAAAATATTGGAGGCATCAAGGATCCTTCCCTTTTTATTGCCTGGCTGAACCAGATCTGCTTCCATATATGCTATGATATCTGTAAAAAGAAGGATCGTCATTACGGCGATTTCAGCTCTGAGCTGCTTGAATTCACGAAAGACGATTATATCGGGCACAATCCGGAAGACAGCTATGAACAAACCGACGAGATTCTCACTCTCCAAAAAGCGATCCGCTCTCTTCCATTTTACGAACAGCAGCTCATTGTTATGCGCTATTACAATGAAATGAAGCTAGAGGAAATTGCCGGTGCTCTTCAATGCAGCAGAAGCAGCGTAAAGCGGTATCTTGCAAGCGCCCACGCCAAACTGGAGGTTATACTCAGAAGGGAGGAATCGTAAATGTTCTTTAAAAAGAAATACAGCATGGATATGAACGCGGCCAACCAGACATTGCAAAACGTCTTTGCCGCATGCAATCAACAGCCGAATACGATTCCCTTCGATAAACTCGTGCTGAAGGGACTTGCACAAACGACGCTCGTCAAGTTCTGCAAATGGTCCTCCGCCGTTTTTCTTCTGTTAGTCCTGCTCGCCCCGCTCGCTTTTCGGAATCCGGACTTTATCGTATCCTCCAAAGGCTTCGGACAGCAGATCGCTATCGAGGACCATCAGCTCTATGAGGATCATTTTATTATGCGGCTGAGCGGCGAAAATGTAGATTATGATAATATTTATGCAAAAAAATTGGATGGTACGGTCGTATTTCCTTCGTCCGCCGATCCCTCCGAGCGCTCCGTCGTCATTCCCTATGACGGCAGCAGCCTCAATATTTATATCCCGGACAGCAGCGGCAACATACTGCAGGCTCTTTTGTCCGAACGCACAAACCAGTAGCTTAAGGAGGATAAGATGTTCTATTTAAAAAGGCATCGTTCCTGTGTTTCTTCTATTATTATAGCGACGCTCGCCTGCGCCTTGTACCTTTCCGCATGCGGGCACGATACAAGCGCCTCGGGCGTGACAGTCAAGACTTCCACCTCCGCCACTTCGGGAATTCGCTCTAACAAGGCCTCCGTACTCGTACCTGTCACGGGAGATACTGACATCTATGGAAATGAAAGTGTTACAATCGATGCCTCCAACGCACGGGAGGGCTACCTCATGGTCAATTACAGGGGCAGTAACGAAAAGGTTAAGCTTCAACTCGCCGGCAGCAATCAGGTCACGTATACCTACAATTTGAAGAACGGATATGTCTGCCTCCCGCTAACAGCCGACAGCGGCAGCTATCGGGTGACCGTATATGAAAATATCAATGGCGACCAATATGCGACTGCCTATTCGGACGTATTTGACGTTAACATCAAAAATAAACTTGGGCCTTACCTGTATCCTAACCAATATGTGGATTTCAACAAGGGGTCTAAAACGGTCGCAATGGGAGAACTGCTTGCAGAAAATGCCACAAATGATTTGGAAGTCATCGGGGCGGTCTACGAGTACGTAATCACGAACATCGCCTACGATTACGATAAGGCAAAAACTGTGGAGAGCGGCTATTTGCCGAATGTGGATAAAATTCTTGCTCAAAAGCACGGCATCTGCTTTGACTATGCAGCAGTCATGGCGGCGATGCTCAGAAGCCAGCGCATCCCGACAAGACTGGAAATCGGCTATGCAGGTGATGCTTATCACGCATGGGTCAGTACTTACATCAAAGACACCGGTTGGATCAACGGCATCATTAAATTTGATGGTGAAAGCTGGACGCTGATGGATCCCACCTTTGCCGCTAACAGCAGCGCGTCGGATTTGAAGGATTTTATCGGTGACGGCAGTAACTACACCACAAAATATGTTTATTAGTTTATTCAGGAGGACAAATAATGAAAAGCAGCTCAACCGGAAAAATATTATCAAATAAGGAGCTCTCCTTGTTCTGCGAGCAAATTGCCATGATCCTAAATGCCGGCATTTCTGCAATGGAGGGAACTTCTCTCATGCTGGAGGATGAGGTTTCCACAGAAGGAAAAGATATTCTGACTAAAATCTATGAAAGGTGCTGCGCAGGCGATACGTTTCATCATTCCGTCGAAGCTTCCGGTGTTTTTCCGAAGTATGCGCTTGATATGATCGAGATCGGAGAACAGTCCGGTAAACTGGAGGAGGTTATGCATTCCCTTGCCTTCCATTATAACCGCGAGGAAAGTATTTCTGAGGGAATTAAAAACGCAGTCACTTACCCGTTCCTCATTGTCGGCATGATGCTCATCGTGATTCTAGTACTGGTAATCAAAGTGCTCCCGATTTTCAATCAGGTATTTATTCAACTTGGCTCCGAAATGACCGGATTCTCGAAAGGACTTCTAAACTTTGGCACGACCGTTAGTAATTACTCGCTTTTGTTTATCGGCATCTTTGTGATCCTCATCCTTGTTTATTTTTATTTTTCAAAAACGACATACGGGAAAAAATCATTTTCCACTTTCTGCGCAAGCTTTTTTGCAACCAAAGCTTTTTATGAGAAAATTGCTTCGGGGCGCTTTGCAAGCGGCATGGCACTAACAATGAGCGCCGGGCTCAACACGGATCACGCGCTGGAAATGGTGGAACGCCTTGTGGACAATACAGCAATGGTGCAAAAGGTACAGCAGTGTCGTTCGCTGATCAGCGTTGGAACATCTTTTTCCGACGCGCTTGTAGAAACAGGCATCTTTACGAGCATGTATTCCCGTATGATTACCATTGGTTACAAAACCGGCTCGGTAGACAAGGTACTTGAAAAAATTGCACTTGGCTATGAGGAAGAGGTTGACAATCGGATCAATACCCTTATTACGATTTTAGAGCCTACGCTCGTCATTCTTCTCTCGATCGTCGTATGCATGATCTTGTTATCGGTTATGATGCCTCTCATGGGTATCATGTCCAGTATCGGATAGGAGCTGCGCTATGAACCGTTTTCAAAAACCAAACTTAAAAAAGCGAATTCTGCAATCGGTGAATTTCTCAGTCATTTTCTTTTTGGTGATCATCTGCCTGTTTCTCTATGGCATCTCCGCCGTTTCAAACAGCCCGGTTAATGACGAAAAAGAAATTTTGACAAACGCGATCAACAAGGATATCGTGCACTGCTATGCAATAGAGGGGATGTACCCGCCTTCCCTGTCTTATATTGAGAAAAATTATGGACTGACCTACGACCGGGACAAATATTTGATCGATTATGAGGCGATTGGCTCAAATATTATGCCAGCTGTCATGATTATAGAAAGGAACCAGAAATGAATTTCAGCAAACGGGAAAAATCTATTGTGGATATTTTATTCATCCTGGCTCTCTTCTGCGCCTTTCTCGTATCGGCGCTATTTATCGTTCTGTTCGGCGCAAAAATCTACCGCTCCACCGTTGCAGATATGGAAACTAATTTCACATCTCGCACCGCATTGTCCTATATTACGGAAAAGATGCGCCAGCATGATACGGTCGGCGCTGCCAGTGTTACGTTCATTGACGAACAGCCTGTTTTGATCCTGAATCAGGAAAATGACGGAGTGGATTACTGTACCTACCTGTTTTCTTATGACGGCTATTTAAAAGAAATTACTGCAAAGGAAAGTTTTGATTTTGATTTGTCCAGCGGACAGAATATCCTCGCCCTTTCCGCATTTACCGCCGAGGAAATCAGCGATTCCCTTTATCAATTCAAAATTACGGATATTGATGGCAATGAAATTGAATTTTTTGTTTCGCTATACAGTCATACGAATGAAGGGAGGACGACCGATGAATAAACATCCAAGATCAAAAACCTCTTTATTCTTAATGGAGCTGATTATTACGATTCTTTTCTTTTCCATCGCAAGTGCGGTTTGTGTACAGTTTTTTGTCAAGGCACATACCATTGGGGAAAAGACGCGGGAATTAAACTACGCGGTCGCTGCCGCACAGGGCTTTGCGGAGGTCATGCGGGGTACGGATGGTTCTATGTCCAGCATCCTTGCCATTTATCCTGATGCGGTTCAAGGAAATGAAACATTTTTTGAAGTATTTTATGATGAGGATTTTCAGCCGTGTGAACCCGAGAAAGCCGTCTATGTCAGCGATGTGACGCTGCTTCCAAATGGGGCGATCCAAAACATGGAGATTTTGGTCGTAAAGCTGTCCACCTATGAAGAAATTTATTTTCTTACGGCCACAAAATATATGAACACACCGAAGGGGTGACGTAAAGGAGCTTTTATAATGAAGAAAAAACTATCCTCCGGATTGAATGTCGGTTCTTCTTCCATTCTAGTCACATTTGTCCTGCTTTGTCTCGTGACCTTTGCAGCACTTTCGTTTTTGAGTGCAGATTCCGACTACCGTTTGAGCAGACAGACTGCAGACAGGACGACCGATTTTTATGAAGCAAACCAGATAGCCGAAATCTATATGGCCAACATCGAGGCACTTTTAGCAAAGCAATACTCCGTTCATGCAGATGAAAGTGCTTATTATCAGGCAATTCCCAGCATTTTTTCTGATAACGACCACATTTTTGTGAATACATCCTCTTCCCCTGTCACGCTGCATTATTCTATTGCCATAAATAAAACACAGGATTTACAGGTATGTCTATCCGTCCATTATCCTAACGTAGAGGATTCCGCCCTGTTTCACATTCAGGAATGGAGATCCGCAGTCAATGACACATGGCAGGAGAATACCGCTTTTCCCGAAGAAGAGACCGGTTTGATGATTTTTGAATAGCAGGATCATAATAAATAATTTCAATGTACAAAGGAGGATTTGGATTCATGTCGATTGTTGAGACACTCACCAAAATTACACAGGACGGTGCATCTGATGTCTTTATCGTAGCTGGTCTTCCGCTTACCCATAAAGTGAACGGACAGATGCGTATGAACAGCGAAACAAAACTGATGCCGCAGCAGACCGCCGAAATGATTACCGCGATATACCAGCTTGCCGAAGACAGAGATATGACAAGACTTCTTGAAACGGGCGATGACGACTTTTCCTTCGCAATTAAGGGTGTGGCACGCTACCGCATCAGTGCCTACAAGCAGCGCGGCTCTGTCTCAGCTGTCATTCGCGTCATCAACTTTACGATTCCCAAGCCGGAGGATTTGGAAATTCCGCAAAAGATCATCCAATATGCGGATAAAAAGAAAGGACTTGTCCTCATTACCGGACCTGCCGGCAGCGGAAAATCCACAACGCTTGCCTGCATGATCGACCATATTAATTCGACACGGCAGTCCCATATTATCACATTGGAGGATCCGCTCGAATATTTGCATATGCATAAAAAAAGCATCGTGAGCCAGCGCGAGGTCATCACCGATACGGAAAGCTACCTGACCGCACTGCGCGCCTCTTTGCGCCAAAGCCCCGATGTCATCCTACTGGGAGAAATGCGCGATTACGAAACGATGAATGTCGCCATGACCGCGGCGGAAACCGGGCATCTGATTTTATCGACGCTGCATACGATAGGCGCTTCCAATACGATCGACCGCATCATCGACGCCTTTCCTCCGAATCAGCAGCACCAGATCGCTATTCAGCTTTCAATGGTATTGCAGGCTGTTGTTTCCCAGCAGCTGGTTCCTACCGTAGACAGCGGCATCATCCCCGTTTTTGAAATCATGACGCTGACGCCGGCCATCCGCAATATGATCCGCGAATCCAAGGTACACCAGATTGACGGCATGATCTATTCCTCTGCCGCCGACGATATGATCGCGATGGATACAAGCCTCCTAAACCTGTTCAAAAGCGGCCGCATCAGCGAAAAAACAGCGCTCACCTACGCCACAAACGCAGATCTGCTTGCAAAAAAGATGTCTCAAGGATAAACCCTTGGGACATCTTTAATTTTAATGATACAGGATGCATTTTGCAGCATTGTTTATACTTCCTGCGCCACCATTTCTGCCGGAACCTCTTCTGTTTCAATTTCCACAGCGTCGACAACATCCATCGCATCTGCGATTTCAGCACCCGATATAACATCAGCAACAGTATTTTCCGCACTTTCTGCTTCCACTTTTGCGCCGCCTTCTGCCGCCTCGGCGTCTTCTTCCTCTACAACAAGGATATCGGTAGCGCTCGTATCAAGCTGCACGTTGCGATAGCGCTTCATGCCCGTACCGGCTGGAATCAGCTTACCAATAATAACATTTTCTTTCAGACCAATGAGCGGATCGATTTTACCCTTAATCGCAGCCTCCGTCAGAACCTTCGTCGTCTCCTGGAAGGAAGCCGCCGATAAGAAGGAACTTGTCGCAAGGGATGCCTTCGTAATACCAAGCATAACCTGCTTGCCCTCTGCCGGCTCTTTGCCGTTCCGAACAAGCCGTTCATTGATATCCTCTAATTCGAGTGTGTCCACAAGCGTGCCCGGAAGGAATTCAGAGTCACCATTATCCTCAACCCGAACCTTCTTCAGCATCTGGCGCACGATCACCTCGACGTGCTTGTCATTAATTTCAACACCCTGTAAACGGTATACACGCTGTACCTCGCGAAGCATATAATCCTGTACGGAACGGACACCCTTGATCTTTAAAATATCGTGCGGATTGACACTTCCATCCGTCAACTCGTCACCGGCTTCGATAATCTGACCTTCCGGATCATCCGAAATCTTCGCTCTGGAGCCGTAAGGAATCAGATATATCTTGCTTTCGCCTGTCTCCTCGTTTGTTACGACAACCTCACGTTTCTTCTTCGTATCTCTAATCACCGCTTTTCCAGCAATCTCGGAAATAATTGCAAGTCCCTTTGGCTTTCTTGCCTCAAAAAGCTCCTCGACACGGGGAAGACCCTGTGTAATGTCATCACCGGCAACACCGCCCGTATGGAACGTACGCATTGTAAGCTGTGTGCCCGGCTCGCCGATTGACTGCGCGGCAATAATACCGACTGCCTCGCCTACCTGCACCGCCTCGCCCGTAGCCATGTTTGCACCGTAGCACTTTGCGCAAATTCCGTTATGGCATTTGCATGTTAAAATCGTACGAATTCTCACACCCTCGATCGGTTTTCCTTTTTTGTCCACCCCAGCGGATAATATTCTCTCAACACGCTT
>CAZMIX010000019.1:0-40703 GCA_964566545.1 uncultured Lachnospiraceae bacterium
ATACGATACATTTTATTTCATTCCTATCTGTTTTAAGTATTCTTCAAGCGAAAGACCCTTTTTCATAATCTCTTCAGCGGCCTGCTCGCCCACATAACGGAAATGCCATGGCTCATAGGTGATTCCCGTGATATATTCCTTCCCCTTAGGATAGCGCAGGATAAAACCATATTCGCTTGCGTGTACCTTAAGCCACTTTCCTGCTTCCGTGTTCTGAAAACCTTCATTTAAGCTTGTATAAGACGGGGTCACAATATCCAGAGCCAGTCCCAGCTCATGTTCACTCGTCCCCGGCACCGTCACGGAATAAGACGCTTCCGCATAAGCTTCCAAATAAGTCATGCCGCTGTTCATCAGCCTTCGTATTTTCGTTTCAAACAATGATGTCTGTCTGTCAAAACTTCTATATGCCGAACAAATCATCAGGCTCACGCCATCCTTTTTGGCGGCCTCCAGCATTTGAGCGAGCGGCTTTGCGATACGCTTGTCCACCTGCATTCTTCCGTTTACCGACACAAGTTCCATTTCATAATCTTTCGGTACCGGATTCTGTTTATTAACTAGGATCAGCTTCCAATCCCCTTCAAAATCTGCTTTAATCTGCTTTCCGTTTTCATCGTAAATAATAACCTCATCCGTCCCCCCGTTTGTTTGACCGTCTTCTGACTGCCCGGTGTCCTGCACACTTTCTGACTGCTCCTGTGTGCTTTTAATGAAAGCCTCGATATCCTCCTCGTCCGCAGGCTCTTCACCTGCTTCGATATAATCGGAAATTTGCAGCCCTGATGCATAAAGCGGTACATCCGTAACAGACTTCACACCACCCTGCTTTGGCTTCGTATCAACTTGAATCGTCTGTTTTTGAACTGCCTCCTCACCCAACTGCGCCGCCGTCTCCTTCATCTGTCCCTGCGCGCGAAGGGAGAAGCTTGTACAGAAAAATAACAAAACCGCTGCAGCAGCCAGCATGCAGCAACGCCCCATATTACGTCTGATTCCGTTCGCCAGATAATAACACCAGATAATGCATGTAATGATTGTGATGACCGGAATTTTTAGAAATGGATGCCGTTTCGCTTTCAGTAGCAGCGCCTTCACGAGTTTGTCCTTTTGCTCCATGCTATGTACTACTCCTTAATGATGGGATATTTGTCTATCAAAATTTCACTCAAGTCTTTTCCAAGATTATAGATAGAATAACACAATTATATTTTTTTTGCAAAAAGATTGCTGTTTTTGAGCAGATTCATTATAATAGGCACATATGATCGATTAAATTTTACGGAGGAACGCTATGGCAGGATCAACCTTTGGCACAAATTTCAAAATCATGACGTGGGGAGAATCCCACGGAAAGGCGCTCGGTGTTGTAATTGACGGATGTCCGGCCGGTCTTTCTCTCTGTGAAGAGGATATTCAGAGCTATCTGGACAGGCGCAAGCCCGGCAGATCCAAATATGCCACACCGCGTAAGGAGGATGATACCGTGGAGATCCTTTCGGGCGTGTTTGATGGAAAGACTACCGGTGCGCCTATTTCTTTAATGGTAGAAAATACGTCTCAGAAATCAGCGGATTATTCAGAAATCGCTTCTTATTATCGTCCCGGTCATGCAGATTTTACCTTCGATGAAAAATACGGCTTCCGTGATTACCGCGGCGGCGGACGCTCCTCCGGCCGCGAAACGATCGGACGTGTGGCCGCAGGTGCCGTGGCGGCAAAGCTGCTCGAATCGATTTCTGTCCATATCCTAACTTATACGAAGTCGATCGGTCCCGTATCGATCGACGAAACGCGGTTCCAAAAAGAACTGATCATTGAATCCGCGCTCGCAATGCCGGATGCGGCCGCCGCAAAGCAGGCCGAAGCTTATTTGAATACGTGCATGCAGGAATGCAATTCCGCGGGAGGCGTTATCGAATGCAGAATATCCGGTATGCCCGCCGGGATCGGCGATCCCGTTTTTGAAAAGCTGGACGCGAGGCTTTCTCATGCCATCATGAGCATCGGTGCTGTCAAGGCGTTCGAAATCGGCGACGGCTTTGCCATTTCCACAGCGAGCGGCCTTTCCAACAATGATGCCTTTGTGATGGAAAATGGACGGGTGACAAAGCTTACAAACCATGCCGGCGGAATCTTAGGCGGTATCAGTGATGGATCCGAAATTATTTTCCGTGCGGCAATCAAGCCTACGCCTTCCATTTACAGCGAACAAAAAACCGTAAATAAAAACGGAGAAGAAATCTCCGTTCATATTAAAGGACGCCACGATCCGATTATCGTACCGCGCGCCGTTGTCGTTGTCGAAGCAATGGCTGCCCTGACAATCGCGGACTTAATGCTCTCCAATATGTGCAGCCGCTTGGAGTATTTAGAGAATTTTTATAAGCACTAAAAATACTTTCTGCGGATGCGAGGCGCTCTTTTATTCACTGCTCCTCTCGGGATTTACTTTCAGCATGACAATGCAGTTCCCGCTTTTTACCTTTAACTCCGGACCATTCATGACAATCGTATTACTTTCTAGATTGACATCAAAAAAAGTCATGGTGTTGGATTCATGATTCAGGCTAATCAGGTGGCGTGTATCTGGGAACAGGGCGATATCCTTCGGATAATCTCCACTGATCGGAAGTACAAACTTTTTTTTCAAAAGCCCTGTATCGTTGTCGATTTCAAATGCGCAGACGCTGTTATTTCCCGCATTTGAACAAAATAAATATTTATTATCGATAGAAAACTTGAGTGCACAGGCTGCGGAACCACTTGCATAATAACTATTTAAGGTAGAGATCTTCTGCTGCTTTGTGAACACCGGATTCCCGTTCTCTTCCTTATAAGAATATACCTCGACCGTATTGTTCATTTCGTTAAGAATATATGCAAATTTCCCGTCTTTCCTGAATTTGATCAAACGCGGTGCCGACTCCTGATCACACCTTACGACATCGGCAAGCTTCAGCTTACCCGCACCTGCATCAAACCGGTAAATCTTTACATGATCGAGACCCAAATCTGCGGCGCACAGGTATTTATTATCCCTCGTCATCTTCACACAGCTCACATGCGGACGGGAATTTCTTTCTGCGATGCTCCCAAATCCTTTATGAAACACCTCCTCAACGATCTCACCAACCGAGCCGTCCTCATTCAGCTTAAGCACTGTGATCTTGCCGTCATGATACCCTGCCACAAACAAATAGTGATCCTCATAATCTGTGGAAATATAGCTCCCTCGCAAGCCATTGATCGTTGCCCGATTCATTGGCTCAAGACCGCCGTCCGGTAGAATCCTAAAAGATTCAATTCCTAAATCCGTCGTGGAATAAACATATTTTAAATTATGGGATATCGTTAAATAAGTGGAATTCGTGATCGTTACCTTATTTCGCTGCTCCATCCGACCGCTTTTGATATCCACATCATAAATCAGAATTCCATCCGTATTTCCCTGCGTATAAGTGGAAACATACGCCACATATCTATCACCCTTCATTTTCTATTCCTCACTTTTTTATTTCTGATTTTTCCCCTCCGAAACAGTATATCATACAACCCAAAACTTGTTAATAAAATTTTAAAAATTTCCGTTGACATTTGCATGCATACGTGTATAATCTATTTCAGTTGTTGTTTATAAATAGTAAACTTTTTGTTTATATTTACCTTTATCAGATTAGGGAGGAGAACCTCATGAAAATCGGAAATAAGATTAAAGAGCTACGTATTCAAAAAAGTCTGACGCAGGAAGATCTGGCGGATCGGGCGGAGCTCAGCAAAGGTTTTATTTCGCAGATTGAGCGCGATTTGACATCCCCTTCTATTGCGACACTCGTAGATATTTTACAGGTGCTCGGAACTGATTTGAATAATTTTTTTACCGAGGATCCCGAGGAACAGATTGTATTTCATGAACAGGATTTCTTTGAGAAAATTGATGCGGAGCTTTCCAATAAAATTGAATGGATCATTCCAAATGCGCAGAAAAATGCGATGGAGCCGATTCGCTTAACGCTCGCTCCCGGCGGCTCCACTTATCCGGATATGCCCCATGAGGGAGAAGAGTTCGGTTACATCCTTTCCGGAAGCGTCACAATCCACTTAGGAAAACACGTATACCGAGCAAAAAAAGGAGAGGCCTTCTATTTTTCACCAAATTCCAAACATTACATCACTGCCGATAAAAAAAGCGGGGCTTCTCTCATCTGGGTAAGCACTCCGCCAAGCTTCTAGGAGGACTCACTAATGAGCAGAAAACTAATCGAATTAAATCATATTTCCAAATCCTTCGACGGCACGCTTGTGCTCGATGATTTAAACCTGTATATTAGGGAAAATGAATTCATCACGCTGCTTGGTCCTTCCGGCTGCGGTAAGACAACGACGCTCCGTATTATCGGCGGCTTCGAGACACCGGATACGGGAAGCGTTATTTTTAACGGCTCCGATATTACGAATCTGCCGCCAAATAAGCGTGCACTGAATACGGTTTTTCAAAAATATGCTCTCTTTTCCCACATGTCGATTTCGGAAAATATTGCATTTGGATTAAAAATCAAAAACAAAAGCAAAGCTTATATCGACGACAAGATCAAATATGCCTTAAAGCTCGTCAATCTGGAGGGTTTTGAGAACAGAACGCCAGACTCCTTAAGCGGCGGTCAGCAGCAGCGAATCGCAATTGCTCGTGCGATTGTCAACGAGCCAAAGGTACTGCTTCTTGATGAACCGCTCGGCGCGCTTGATTTAAAACTGCGTCAGGATATGCAATACGAACTGATCCGTTTGAAAAATGAGCTCGGTATCACTTTTATTTATGTGACACACGATCAGGAGGAAGCTCTGACGATGTCGGACACGATTGTTGTCATGAATCAGGGCTATATCCAGCAAATCGGTACTCCTGAAGATATTTATAATGAGCCGCAGAACGCTTTTGTGGCAGATTTTATCGGAGAAAGCAATATCATTCCATCCCTTATGATCGAGGATCGGTTTGTAAAAATTCTCGGCGCAAAATTTGAATGTGTGGACACCGGCTTTGGCAGGAATAAACCAGTCGACGTTGTAATCCGCCCTGAGGATATCGATCTGGTAGAGCCGTCCGAGGGGACAATCTGCGGAAATGTCACACATTTGATTTTCAAGGGCGTTCATTATGAAATGGAGGTCACTGCAAACGGTCATGAATGGCTTGTCCACAGCACAGATATGTTCCCTGTCGGTACCCAAGTCGGCATTCATGTCGATCCATTTGATATCCAGATTATGAACAAGCCCGAATCTGAAGATGAGGAGGCGGTCGGTATTGAAGAATAGAAGGCTACTTGCCGGACCGTATCTGATCTGGTCGGCCGGCTTCATCCTTATCCCGCTTGCCATGACGATTTTTTATGGCTTTACGGATAAATCCGGTACATTTACGCTCGAAAACATTGTGTCGATCTCCTCTCCTGAAAATTTGAAGGCGCTTTGGCTGTCGGTACTTCTCTCTTTTATCAGCACCGTACTCTGTCTCCTGCTTGCCTATCCGCTCGCAATGATTTTAAGTAATATGGAGGTAAACCAGTCCAGTTTTATTGTGCTGATTTTTATCCTTCCAATGTGGATGAATTTTTTGCTGCGGACACTTGCCTGGCAGACCCTGCTTGAAAAAAACGGCATTATCAATATGGGACTTAAATTTTTGCATCTGCCCGCATTGACAATCATCAATACACCCCATGCCATTATTCTGGGGATGGTTTACAACTTCCTTCCGTTTATGGTTTTACCAATTTACAACGTACTGATTAAAATTGACGGCAATGTCATCAACGCGGCTCGCGATCTCGGTGCAAACGGTCTCCAGACCTTTCTTAAGGTTATTCTCCCGTTAAGCATTCCGGGCATCATCAGCGGCATTACGATGGTTTTTGTGCCTGCTCTGACGACCTTCGTGATTTCAGATTTATTAGGCGGCAGTAAAATCCTTTTAATCGGCAATGTTATCGAGCAGGAATTCAAGCAGACAAGCAACTGGAATGCAGGAAGCGGACTCTCTCTCGTTCTTATGATATTTATTTTTATCAGCATGGCTGTCACAACAAAGTATGATAAGGAAGGAGGCAGCGTATTCTAATGAAAACAGCTCTCCAAAAATTATACATTGCATTTATTTTCATTTTGTTATATGCGCCGATTGTGACGCTTGTTATTCTGTCCTTCAATGCTTCTAAAACGAGGGCAAAATGGGGTGGGCCTACGTTCAAATGGTATATTTCCCTGTTTCAGAACGAACAAATTATGAATGCGCTCTCTACCACTCTGATCATCGCCTTTCTTTCTTCCATCATCGCGACGGTCGTCGGCACAGCTGCCGCCATCGCAATCAACAGCATGAAAAAAAGATGGCGTACGTTTTATCTTGGCGTTACAAACATTCCGATGCTGAATGCCGATATCGTGACGGGTATTTCCCTGATGCTTCTGTTTATCGTCTTCGGTGTTTCATTTGGCTTTGGCACCGTGTTGATGGCGCATATTACCTTCAACATTCCGTATGTCATTTTGAGCGTCATGCCAAAACTCAAACAGACGAACCACAGTACGTTCGAAGCAGCACTGGATCTTGGTGCCTCTCCGGTTTACGCTTTTTTCAAGGTTGTTTTCCCGGATATTCTGCCTGGTGTACTCTCCGGTTTTTTGCTTTCATTTACGATGTCGCTCGATGATTTTATCATCACACACTTCACAAAAGGACCCGGTCTTAATACCCTGTCCACAAAGATCTATACGGAAGTCAAAAAAGGAATTAAGCCGGAAATGTATGCGCTCTCTTCGCTTTTATTCCTTTCCATATTACTTCTGCTCTTTTTAATTAATCGTATTCCGGCAAAAAAACCGGCAATCAAGGCGGAAGCAGCCAACAGCGTATAAGACTGTAAAACGCTTCTACTAAAAATAAACAAGGAGGAAAGTTATGAAAAAATTAATGCCTGTAGTTTTGTATATGACAATGGCAGCCCTGTTTTTAGAAGGTTGTAGCGGCAAAGCCGACAACAGTGCCGGTGAGGTGATCGTTTATAACTGGGGAGAATACATCGACCCAGAAGTACTTACGATGTTTGAGGAGGAAACCGGCATTCAGGTCGTCTATGATGAATTTGAAACAAATGAAATCATGTACCCAAAGGTGGAAGCAGGAGCTTCCAAATATGATGTGATCTGTCCTTCCGATTATATGATTGAAAAAATGATTCAAAATGGCTTGCTCGCCGAAATTAATTTTGATCACATTCCGAATGTCAAGAATATCGGAGAAACCTATTTGGAACAGTCCAAAGGCTTCGATCCGGAAAACAAATATTCCATTCCCTATTGCTGGGGCACCGTCGGTATCCTCTATAATAAGACGATGGTTTCCGCACCGATCACGAGTTGGGATGCACTTTGGGATGAGCAGTATAAAGACAATATTTTGATGCAGGACTCCGTCCGCGATGCCTTTATGGTCGCACTGAAGGAACTGGGTTACTCCGGCAACTCTGTCGACGAGAATGAACTAGAAGATGCAAAGGATTTATTGATCAAGCAAAAACCTCTTGTACAGGCATATGTCATCGATCAAGTGCGTGACAAAATGATTGGCGCAGAAGCGGCCATCGGCGTTATCTATTCCGGTGAAGCGATTTACACGCAACGGGAAAATCCTGATCTGGAATATGTCATTCCCGAGGAAGGCACGAACGTCTGGATCGATTCCTGGGTCATTCCGAAAAATGCCCCCAATAAAGAAAATGCCGAGAAATTCATTAATTTCCTTTGCAGGGAGGATATTGCACTCAAGAATTTCGAATATATCACCTACTCCACACCGAACGTAGCCGCACAGGCTCTGATCGAGGACGAGGACATCAAAAACAGTCTGATCGCATTTCCGGATCTGACACAGTATGATAACCTCGAAACGTTCTCCTATCTCGGCGAGGAAGCCGATGCGCTTTATAACGAGCTGTGGAAGGAAGTAAAGTCGGAATAGGCAGCGTAAATACTTATGGACAGAACAATCGAATATAAAATAACCGAACAGTCTGAGGGAATGACCGTATGCCAGTTGTTAAAGCAGTGCGGTTATTCCCATCGCATACTTGCCCATCTCAAACATACGCAGATGGGTATTTGTGTTGATGGTAATGCGGTATACATGAATCATTTACTTCACAAAGACGAACTGCTCACCGTCCATTTTACGGAGGGCTCTTCCTCTGTGCATGTCATTCCCGTTCCGCTTCCACTTGTGATCGTTTATGAGGATGAGGATCTGCTCGTCATAAACAAGCCCGCCGGCATGCCGGTTCATCCGTCTCTGAACAACTACAGCAATTCGCTCGCAAATGCGGCGGCTTATTATTTTTCCGAACAGGGACTTCCGTTTGTCTTCCGTTGTGTCAACCGATTGGACAGGGATACGAGCGGTCTGACCGCACTCGCCAAAAATATGCTCAGTGCCGCCATTCTCTCAAATATGGTGAAAAGAAAAGTGATGAAGCGGGAATATCTCGCGATCGCGGAAGGCATCACGGAGCAAAGCGGAACAATTGATGCGCCTCTTTCAAGAAAAGGTGACTCCATCATCGAACGAACCGTGGATTTTGAAAACGGAGAAACGGCTGTCACCCACTATGAACGTCTGTCTGTTGTTACTATTTCCGACGAAAGCGGCAGTAAAAAATACTCTTTTCTTAAAATCCTGCTTGAAACCGGAAGGACACACCAAATCCGTGTGCATCTGCGCCATATCGGCCATCCTCTTCCGGGCGATTTTCTTTACAATCCGGATTATTCCGTTATAAAAAGACAGGCGCTCCATTCCGCCTGCCTTTCCTTTCCGCACCCGATTACAGGGGCGCCGCTTAATTTCGAAGCGCCGCTTCCCGAGGATATGCAAAAATTTTTTAAACTCTGTCCGCTCCGTTAATTGAATGAATAGACCTATTAATTTAATATTTCCCGGATTCTCGGCACCTCATCCGTATGCAAATACTTCGCAAGACATTTAACAATCAAGTCATGATCAGCAACATGATTTAGCCCCGAGACGAGAATGGAACCGATCACGCCTACCTCTTCCACGCGGATCGGGAACCCGCCGCCTCCGTTGGCGTAATCATTCTCGTCAAGAAAAATATCCGCCATCGTCCTCTCGGTCTTTTTCAGCTTTGTATAAAGATAAAGACTGCTCGTCTCCATCATTTTTACAACATTATGTTTTCTTCTCATCCAGTTCTCGTTTGTCAGATTTTTGCCGTCAAAGCAATACTGAAACACTGTCAAACCATTATTTAAACGAATGCTGACAGCCACGGAAAACCCTCTTTTTTTCGCCTCCGCTACAATAATATTACCAAGCTCCCATGCGTCCGCATTTGTAAAATGCGTAAACTGCAATATTTCCTCCTGTAATTCGAGAAGTTTCATCAATTCTTCCATTGTCTTTTCTTCTGCCATAACACTCCCACCTTTCTATCTGATCCGCTCAGGGAATCCAACCTTCTTTTGAACCTTTCTAAGCGTCTTTCTTGCCGCATATTCCGCTTTTTCAGTATTGTTCCTGATTATGCCGTCAATATATGACTTGTCCTCCGATAATTCCTTTACACGCGTCTGAACCGGCTTTAATACGGAAATGACTGCCTCTCCGACTGCCGCCTTGAAGTCTCCGTAACCCTTGGAAGAAAATTCCTCTTCCACTTCTTCCGGCTTCTTTCCTGTACATGCGGAATAAATATCAATCAGATTTTTGATCCCCGGCTGCTCGTCTCTATAACACACCTGCGCTTCGGAATCCGTTACAGCCCGTTTACACTTATTCATAATGACATCAGGTGAATCCAGCAAATATATGCTCGCATTTGGATTTTCATCGGATTTTGACATCTTTTTTAAGGGGTCCTGCAGGCTCATAATCTTTGCACCCACCTTGCCGATATATGGCTCCGGTATCGTAAAGACATCTCCGTAAATCGAATTAAAACGCTGCGCGATATCTCTTGTGATTTCCAGATGCTGCATCTGGTCAATTCCGACCGGAACGACATCCGCCTGATATAATAAAATGTCAGCCGCCATTAATACCGGATAAGTAAACAACCCTGCATTAATATTGTCGGCATGCTTCGCGGACTTATCCTTAAACTGCGTCATGCGGTTTAATTCGCCCATATAAGTAAAGCAATTCAATATCCACGCAAGCTCGGCATGCCCCGAAACATGGGACTGGTAGTAAATGCAGTTTTTCTCCGGATCAAGTCCGGCCGCAATATAAAGCATAAGTAAGGCTCGCGCACGTTTCCGAAGCTCTGCCGGATCCTGACGAACCGTAATAGAATGCAGATCGACGACTGAATAAAAACACTCATATTCTTCACTCAAAGTCACCCAATTCTTTAAAGCGCCGAGATAATTGCCAAGTGTCAGCGTTCCCGTAGCCTGCATACCTGAAAATAATACTTTCTTATCACCTAACATCTTCTGTTCCTCCAAATTATCTTCTAATACTTAGTTTATCACCATGAACAATCCGAGTCAATTATGGAATCTGTTTCTTGAGTTTTCATACTCCAAACATTTCCTTTCTTGTTATTAGTCTCCTATATACAGAATTGTTACAGAAATGTTACAATCAGTTTGTGCTTAGCTAAGGCAATGCAACATCTAATAAACAGTCCGTTTCGTACATCAGGGCTGACATAAAGGAGGTCAAAGGATTATGTGTTTTTCAAATTTAAATTTTAACTGTTCAAATATGAATTGTTCTGACTTATACGCATATATCTGTCAGTTGCTCGGAAAGAGCTGCAACTAATAGATTGCGCAGCGGAGGAAGGGCCTATGCCCTTCCTCTTTTTTGAATCACAGATTTTAGGTGCAAAATCAGTCACAACAGGAATTGCAATCGTTCCGGTTGCTGCCGCATGAAGAACCTGAATCAAACGGCTGCATAATCGGTCCGCACCCGCATGAGGAAGATCGGGAAGAAGACCTTGGCGGTCCGGAGGGTCTGGGCGGCCTGCCGCCGCAGCTAGAGCTATTCTGGTTACAACTGCTGCATAATAGCAATAATACAATGATCAAACAACAATTCATATGAAATTCTCCCTTTTCATGTCTATCATTATACTATATGAAGCCTTACCCAATTTCGTGACTGTATCAGCATCCGATTAAAACGAGAATGCTGCGCTCTGAAACAGTAATTTCCTCCTGCTTCTTTGTGAGCGTCTGCGCAAATGATTCTCTGTCCAAATGATCAGTTGTATCGAAGCAATATTCCCATTTCATTCCCTTGGGCAGTTTGGGAAGACCAAAGAGATGAGGTTCCCAATGCATATTATAAGCAACGAAGAAAAAAGTATCTTCTGTTTTTTTATCAATCCGCGCATATTTTCCGCATAGCATGATGCCGATATGACGAATGTGGTTTTCCATTTTGGGGTACCAGGCAGAATCCCCATGGTAGGATAAATCCGGATAACCACATCCCGCATAATCCATAATACGAAATTCTTCTTCCTTATGCAGGATCGGATGCGCCTTTCGCAAGGCGATTAATTGCTTCACATAGTGAAGCAGCTCTTGTGACTGCTTCGTCCGCTTCCAATTCAGCCATGTTACCTCATTATCCTGACAATACGCATTGTTGTTGCCATACTGCGTGTTGCAGAATTCGTCGCCTGCAAGCAGCATCGGCGTTCCCTGACTAAGCAAAAGCAGCGCAAACGCATTTTTCATCTGCATCATACGAAGCGCAAGAACAGCCTTTTTCCGGGTAGCTCCCTCAATTCCGCAATTCCAGCTATTATTATAATTGGTTCCGTCCTTATTGTCCTCACCGTTTGCTTCATTATGCTTGTAATCGTAGGAAACGAGATCATGCAGCGTGAAGCCCTCATATGCCGTCATATAATTAACAATATGGATATCCTTTGGATTTCTCCGCTGTCTGTATAAAAATGCCTGCAGCATATCTTCGTCGCTTTTTAAGAAACGGCGCATATCCATCATGAATTCCTGATTGATTTCCGCAAGATAACGATTAACGGCATAGTTTCCTCTAAAGATATGCCCCTTATTGTAACAGGCGCCATAGAGCTTTGTATCCATAAGCAGCGGCTCCGTTGCGAGCAGCTCCAGCGGCAGGTTTTCACCCTTTAAATGAAAGCCGTCCACGTGATAATCCGTTACCCAGAATTTCAGGCAGTCAAATACGAGATTCCGGTTGATACCGATCGGAAAATAAAATTGCATGATAAGCTCTATTCCATTTTCATGCAGCGCCTTTACAAGCGATTTAAATTCCAAAACCGGATCCTTACCATAGGAATAAGACGCCTTCGGCACAAAATAACCGCCCTCCTTAAAACCCCAGTAATTTATTTTTATTATATTTTTCGACTTGGATTCATCAGCATACTTGGGATGTCCTTTGACGAGGCGATCCTTCTCAGAATCAAACTCATAAAACTCATACGCGGGCAACAGCTCAATCTGATTAATCCCAAGCTCCTTTAAATAAGGAATTTTCCCTAGAATGCCAAGAAATGTGCCTTTTCCTTTTACGCCGGAGGAGGAATGCATCGTAAATCCCCGCACATGCATAGAATATGCAATGATCTGGTGAAAAGGAAGCTTTGGAAGCGCATCATTTCCCCAATCAAAATTCTCCTTGTAAAAACCGTTTGTGGCAAGCTGCCCTTTTTCGGCCTGTTCTCCCCACTTGCGGCATACAGAAAAAGCCTTTCCATAATCATCCCGAAAAGGCTGTCCATCTGCTTCGTATTTATATTCTAATCCCTTTTCCTTCAAGCCCGTAATTTGGATGCAATAAACATTTCCGGCAACCTGATAAGGCAGCAAATCAATTTTTGCATACAGCCGCCCTGTTTTTTCATACAGGCACAACGCAAGGGAATGCCTGCAATCCACTGCGCAGCAGAACTGCCAGCCGCCCTTACAGGCGCTTACCCCCGGCGCCATGCCGTTTCCTTTGCTGAATTTTAATTGTACTGTTTTTTTTTGCATGCTGCTCCCTGTCTGGGCAAATACCGACAAACCATTATTTTAATTCGCCGCTAATGTGCGAATTGGCTGTTATAAAGCTCCGCATAGAACTGCCCCTGACGCATCAGCTCTTCATGCGTTCCCTGCTCGATAATATCACCGTCCTTCATGACGAGAATCAAATCCGCGCCCCTGATCGTGGACAGCCGGTGTGCGATTACGAAGCTGGTTCTTCCCTCCAAGAGCTTCTCCATCGCTCTCTGGATCAATATTTCTGTTCTCGTATCGACGCTGCTTGTCGCCTCATCCAATATTAAAATCGACGGATCCGAAATCATAGCCCGTGCGATCGTCAAAAGCTGTTTCTGCCCTTGTGATACATTCGTACCTTCTTCATTCAGTATTGTATCATATCCATGTGATAAAGTCTTTATAAATCGATGCACATGTGCGGCTCTCGCCGCACCGATCACCTCGTTCTCCAGCACCTGCGGACTTCCATAGGCAATATTTTCATAAATCGTACCGGAAAACAGCCATGTATCCTGCAAAACCATGCCAAAAATATCCCGTAGGTCATTTCTCCTGATATCACGGATATCGACTCCATCCACGGAAATTTTCCCTGCATTGATTTCATAAAAGCGCATCAGCAGGTTGACGAGCGTCGTCTTCCCGGCGCCGGTAGGTCCCACGATTGCAACGAGCTGCCCCGGCTTCACATGGATATTCATATCTTTAATCAGCGCGTCGCCCTCCTGATAACCGAATTTGACGTGCTCGAACACGATTTTGCCTTTGACATCCGCAAGCTTCTGATAATTTTCGGAGGTCTCCTGTTCCTCTTGCTCATCCAAAATCGCAAATACACGTTCCGCTGACGCCAACGCCGACTGGAATACATTCATCATATTGGCCGTCTGTGTGATCGGCTGTGAAAACTGCTTCTGGTACTGAATAAACGCCGTCACATCACCGAAGGAAATCGAGCCGTTGATTACCTTCATTCCGCCGACAATACAAATCAGCACATAGGACAGGTTGCCAATCGCATTCATCAAAGGCATGATAATACCGGAAACAAACTGCGCCTTCCTGCTTTGCTCATAAAGCTGTACATTTTCTTCTTTAAACTTTTCAATCGCCTTTTCTTCATATCCATACGCTTTCACAACGGTTGCACCGGTAAAGATCTCTTCAATATGGCCGTTTAAATTCCCAAGCGTCTCCCACTGCTTCGAAAAATACTTTTGTGAACGCTTTGCCACAAACAGCGTCACAAGAATAATAAGGGGCAGCGTCAGTAAAACAAGCAGCGTCATGACCGGACTGATGGAGAGCATCATAAAGAACACACCCACAATCGTAATGATCGATGAAATGATCTGGACGGAGGCTTGCTGCAGTGAATTTCCGACGTTGTCAATATCATTGCTCATACGGCTCAAAATATCCCCGCGCGTATTGTTGTCAAAATATTGAATCGGCAGCCTTGTCAGCTTCTCATCCACTTCCTTTCTCATGCAAAAGATCACCTTTTGTCCGACGCCCGCCATCAAATACTGCTGAACGTAGCTAAATGCCGCATTTAGTATATATAATATTGCCAGAATAACAAGTATCTTTCTAATTTTTTCAAAGTCAATTAGGATGCCCTGTCCGTCTGTTGCACCGACAAAGCCATCGTATAAAATATTCATTGCTCCGGAGAGTACCTTCGGTGTCAGAATGCCAAACAACGAAGAGGTGATTGCCATCAGAAACACAAAAATAATCACGCCCTTATGCGCACCGATATAACTCATCAGCCGCTTAAAGCTTCCTTTAAAGTCCTTTGCCTTCTCTCCCGGCACCATCCCCAGCGGCCCACCTGGTCCGCCGTTTCCGCCCATTCTTCTGCTATGCCGCATCGGCATTTTCCCCTGTGTTTTTTCCTGACTCATTTAACCCACCTCACTTTCATTGTGCTGTGAGTAGACAATTTCCTGATAAACCTTACACGATTCCAAAAGCTCTCGATGTGTACCGATGCCAGCCAACTCGCCGTCATCCAGCACAAGAATGCGATCCGCATTCATAATTGTGCTGACACGGTGCGCAATAATCAGCACGGTGCTGTCTCCCATTTCCTCATGCAATGCCTTTCTGAGCGCGGCATCTGTCTTAAAATCGAGAGCAGAAAAACTATCGTCAAATATATAAATTTCGGGTTTTCTGACGAGCGCACGTGCAATCGCAATACGCTGCCTTTGTCCGCCGGATACATTCGTACCGCCTTGTGTAATCATCGTCTGTTCTTTTTCTTCCTTTTCATCGATAAATTCAACTGCTTGTGCAACTTCGAGCGCACGCAACACCTCTTCCTTTGTTGCGTCTTCCTTGCCGAATTTTACATTCTCTTCAATCGTTCCGCTGAATAAAAATGCCTTCTGGGGAACGATTCCGATTTTCTTACGCAGATCCTCTTGTGCGAAGTTCCTGACATCAACGCCGTCTATTTTGACGCTGCCTGAAGTTACATCATAAAATCTCGGAATCAGATTGATCAGCGTCGACTTTCCGCTGCCTGTTCCGCCAATGATTGCCGTCACCTCGCCCGGCCTTGTTTCAAATGATATATTTGTTAATACCGGACTTTCTGCGCTCGGATAGGAAAACGTCACATTTTCAAATATAAGGCTTCCTCGCGCGTGTCCGTGCCGAACAGGTACATCCTCCCTGTCGCTGACGGCAGGCATTCTGTTCAGCACCTCATTAATACGTTCTGCGGAAGCGGAAGCTCTTGGCAGCATGATGAACAGCATCGACATCATCATGACAGACATAAGAATCAGAGCCACATAGGTGATAAATGCCGTCAAGTCGCCGACCTGAAGCTTCCCTGCCACCATATATTTCCCGCCAACCCAGACAATGGCTATATTTGTTGCATTAACAATCAGCATCATCGCAGGCATCATAAACGACATCATGCGAAATACCTTTAAAGAAACCTGCATCAGGTCTGTATTTGCCTCCTCAAAACGCTTCTTTTCATAGTCATCCTTACAAAATGCGCGGATGACACGGATACCGCTTAAATACTCTCTTACAACCTGATTAACACGATCTATTTTTTTCTGAATGCTTTTAAATAACGGCATTCCCTTGCGCAGCATATAGATCAGCAACGCTGCGATAAACGGCAGCGCACAGATAATCACCCACGACAAATCCGGACTTTTCCTTCTCGCCATAATGATACCGCCGATACACATAATCGGTGCCATTAACATCATGCGCAGCATCATCATTGCCGCATTCTGTACCTGCATGACATCGTTGGTCGCCCGCGTAATCAGCGATGCCGTTCCGATCTCATCTATATCACCTTTTGAGAGTGTCTCCACATGGCAGAACAACTCCTCGCGGATGTTCTTACCGAGTCCCATCGCCGCCATCGAAGAAAAATAGCTGCTCACAATCATGCAGACAACACCGAACGCCACGATTAGCAGCATCAAGCCTCCTGTCCTGACAATATATGAAATATCCCCCTTCGCCATCCCATTATTCGTAATATCGGCATTGAGTGTCGGCAGATACAGATCCGTCATCGTTTGCAAAAACAGCGTCACGATTGCAATCAGCATTGGGCCGACATACTGCCTGATATTCCTCTTTACCAGATTTAACATACACTTCCTCCTCTTGTAAATTTATAACTCGTTTATGGAACATTTTGCGCCACTAAAATAACAAAGTCAACAAACTTTCCATAAAAGTTTTGTAAATTATTACACAAAAAAAACTTCTGATTCTTTAGATTCCTATTCCTTAGAATCAGAAGTTTTTGATTTTTTATTCATTTCCAATGACTCGCGGAAGAATTTCTCTCACCTCTCCATAAATGCATAAATCTGCCTGTTTATCCGTATAATGTTCATGCTTGGTAATAAGCACCACCTCATTTCCCTTATAGTAATGCAGGAAGGATTTTACCATTGGATGGTTTAAATTTGTACCAAGCACCAACACCACATGCGCTGACTGACAGGCATTGGCGGCCATCGTCATGATGTCATTACGAATCATTTCCCCCCTGAGCTTCACATGCGGCCTGATCGGATGCTTGCAGTCTTCGCAGAGTGGAACTCCCATCGCTTCCTTTATAAAAACGGCAGCATACTTTTTGTGACATTTCGGACACTCGTTATCATGAACGGAGCCATGCAGCTCAATTACATTTTTCAGACCTACCTTAACGGCCATGCAATTAATATTATGTGTAATACAAGCTGACAGCTTACCCACATGCTCAAGCGCAAGGAGCGCATGATGAGCTTGGCTCGGCTGCACATCCAAATTCAGGCATTCCTGCTTATAATACTTGAAAAATTCCTCCGTCTTTGTGCTGTAAAAGGCTGCCGAATAAATTTCTTCCGGTGAATAGCCATACTCCTCCTCCACCCGATATGCTTCCTCATTACACCAGCGATTTTTCAAGCCACATTCCATACCCATCCCAACACCAAGCAAACATACGATATGATCGTTTGTCTCTATTATCCTGCGCAGCCTTCCAATCTGTTCTTCTTTTGTCATAGTGTGATTCTCCCGCTTGTCTTCATTGTCTCCTATCTATATTCTAGAAATTATGTTGGAAATTGTCAATCCAATTTTTATATTCTTTCATTTTTTTCAGTAATTTCAATCATTTAAGTAAAAATTTCCTATACTTTATGAATTACTTATGGTAAATTATAAATATACTTGCTATTATCATTTATAGGAAGCATTTTATTTACGAAAATGGCAAAATTGTATTTACAGGGAAAGGAGTTATTATGGAACACGAGCATAATTGCAATTGTGGTTGCGGGGATAACTGTGAACATGATCATGCGGAGGAGGATATGACCGTAGAGCTTGAACTGGATGACGGTTCAACGGTGAATTGTGCAATCATTACAATATTGACGGTGGCGGAAAAGGATTATATTGCATTGCTTCCGCTCGATGAAAATGGCGAAAGTGTGGACGGCGAGGTTTGGTTTTATCAATATGAAGAGGATGAGAACGATGTCAATGCCGAGCCTGTTTTAAATTATATTTCCGACGACGCAGAATACGAAGCCGTCGCGGATGCCTTCGACGAATTTCTGGATAATGAAGAATTCGATGATGCGGATATTCCCGAATAATGGATTGTATCATAAAATTGCCGGTTTCTAAATACCGGCAATTTTATTGTTATAAGGAAAATGTTTTATGCTTGTTCCAAAATGGTAAGACCAAGCTCTCTAACAAATCTGGAGATTCCTTTTCCATACTGCTCTTCGTCTCTTGCACATAAATACAGCCTGTTTTTTGCTCTTGTCATCGCCACATACAGCAGGCGCCGCTCCTCCTCCACCTCCTGTTTTGTCATCGCCTTTTTATGAGGAAGAATTCCCTCCTGTAATCCGATCACAAATACCGTATCATATTCCAATCCCTTCGCCGCATGAATCGTTTGCAGCACAATGCCTGCTTTTCCTGATTTGATGCCGCGTATGTTGCTTTTTCTTTCCTGCTCCTGCCGCAGTTCTTCAATATAGGAAAGCCATGCTCCAATTGTCTGAAACTCCCGGCTTCTTAAGAAAAGCTCCTGGGTCAGTTCCATGACCGCATCTTTTGTTATCCCGCGCGCAAAAAGCCTTTGCCGTAAATAGTCGCCATAGCGAACTCCTTTCAACACATAATTCACCGCCGCAAAAGGCGTCATTCGGGAAATGGTCTCCATTTCTTTAAAAAAACGCTTGATTATTTTTGCCTGTGCCGGCCTGTCCTCATAATAGGCTATCATCTCCTCTGAATTCACAGCCGATCCTGTGATACACTCTCTAGAAAGTCCTCGCGGCGGTCTATTTAATATTCTGTAAAAATGGCTCCGTTCTCTGCTTCCCGATGCAATTTTTAAATAGGTCAGCAGATCAACAACCCAATCCTCCTCATAAAAGCTTTTCTGTTTTTCCTGCCGTTCATAGGGAATTCCCGCAAGAATCAGCTTTTCTTCGAGCAGATTTCCACAGCTTGTAATCCTGTACAGTACCGATGTTCTTTGCCGGTTATTTGATTCGAACCCTTGTGGATAAAGCTGCTTTAATTTGTCTGCCACGAATTCCGCCTCTGCCTCCATAGACACAAATCTCCTGATTTCAACACGCCCTTCCTCTCCGGCACGGTTAGCCGGGCTCTGGCTTTGCTTTGCAATACGGCATGTGTTCTTGGCAATGAGCGCATCAGCCGCCTTTATGATGGCAGCATTGCATCGATAGTTATGCGAAAGTTCCACACGACTGCAGAATGGGAAATCTTCAAGAAGCTTTTGCATAACATCAGGAGATGCACCACGAAACCCATAGATTGACTGGTCGTCATCGCCAACGGCAAACAAATTACAGGAGGAGCCGAGAAGCAGCCTCACAATCTCATACTGAATCGGATTGCTGTCCTGAAACTCATCAACCAAAAGATAGCGATATGTTTCCTGCCATCTTCTCAACACCACAGGATTTTCCTTGAGCAATGTAAGACAATGGATAAGCATATCGTCAAAATCCAGCATCCCCTCCTGAAGACAACGCCTGCGGTATGACTCATACAGCCGCAAAAACTGCCCCGACCGTTCTTCCTCCGATAAAAAACGGCACGCCGCTAAGTTTTCACCAGCATTTTTATAACAGCTAATCTGAAAAAGCTGCTCCTCTTGCCATGCAAGGTCGTCTGCCTCTGCTATTTGAAGCTCTCTTCCGGCTTCTTCTACATAAATTCTTTTTTGAATGGGAGTTAAAATATTATTTTCCTGATAGCTGCCACAATGCTTTAGGATATGAAAAAAAAACGCATGAAATGTTCCAAAATTGACAGGATAACTCGTATCCCCAATTATTCCGAAAAAACGCTGCCGCATTTCGAGTGCGGCTTTTTTAGAAAAAGTAATGACTAAAATTGCCTCCGGCGGAACATGCCGCTCCTCAATGAGGAAGTGCACCCGTTCTGTCAGGACTTTTGTCTTGCCGGAGCCGGGTCCGGCGAGTACAAGCATCGGCCCGTCCGCATGACGGACTGCCAATGCCTGCCCTTCGTTCAATTGTTCCCAATGATTCAATAACTGCTAAGCCTCCTGATGCCGTCTCTGATTCTGGACACGGACTCCTCCCTGCCGAGGATTTCCATAATTTCCGTCGCGCCGCCCGGCGTCATCTGCTTGCCTGAAACGGCTGTCCGTACCGGCCACATCGCATAGCCGTTTTTGCAGCCCTTCTTTTCCACGTAACTGATAAGAAGCGCATATAGTGCATCGTTGCTGTAATCTTCCTGCGTCTCAAAGAGCGGAAGCAGCTCTGTTAATACTTCCAGTGAGGAAGCCGCATCTGTTTTCATCTTTTTGTGCGTATACAGCTCGATAGAATAATCAGGCAGCTCCTCAAAGAAATCGATATGCTGCGCAATATCCGGCAATAGTTCGATTCTCGACTTGACAAGCGCCGCTATTTTTTTCAAATCGTAAGGCTTCGTTATGCTTTGTTTTAAATGGGGTTCTGCAAGAATAAAAAATGCGTCAAACTCCATCGCCTTCAAATATTCGCCGTTCATCCATTTTAATTTCGTATAGTCAAAAACAGCCGGGGATTTGCTCATGTGGCGGTAGTCGAATTTTTTGACCAATTCCTCAAGCGACATGATTTCCTCGTTATCCACTGGGCTCCAGCCGAGCAGCGCAACGAAATTCACAACTGCCTCGGATAAAAAGCCCTGTTCGAGCAGATCCTCATAGGAGGAATGTCCGCTTCGCTTTGAGAGCTTTTTATGTTCCTCATCGGTAATCAGCGGACAATGCACATAGACCGGCACTTCCCAGCCAAATGCCTCATAAAGACGGTTATATTTCGGCGAGGACGATAAATACTCATTGCCCCGCACAACATGCGTGATCCCCATCAGATGGTCGTCCACAACATTCGCAAAATTATAGGTCGGATAGCCGTCGGATTTGATTAGGATCATATCGTCCAGCTCGGCATTTTCCACGGTGATTGCACCGTAGATTTCATCCTGAAAGGTCGTTGTCCCCTCCTGCGGGTTGTTCTGACGGATGACATAAGGCTTTCCGGCCGCAAGGTTCAACTCGATTTCTTCTTTGGGAAGATGCAGACAATGCTTGTCGTAGACGCTGATTTCCTTTCCTGCGACGACCTGTGTCAGGCTCTCCAACCGCTCCTTATCACAGAAACAGTAATAAGCCTTTCCCTCTTCGATGAGCTGCTTTGCATACTTCAGATAAATGCCCGATACCTGCCGCTCGCTCTGCACGTACGGACCGACGCCGCCATCCTTGTCCGGTCCCTCATCATGCATGAGCCCCGTCCTTGCAAGCGTCCTGTAAATAATTTCTACCGCACCCTCCACATAGCGCTCCTGATCGGTATCCTCAATGCGCAGAAGAAATTCTCCGTCCTCATGCTTTGCGATCAAATAGGCATAAAGTGCTGTTCTTAAATTGCCGACATGCATCCTTCCTGTTGGGCTTGGTGCAAATCTCGTTCTAATCTTCGTCATATTCGTTTCCCTCTTCTAATGCTTCCTTTGGTATTGCTTCTTTTGCCTGCTTCTTAAAGTCAATCACTTCCTTCGTCGCCCTGCTGATCGGAATATTCGTTCCGGCTCCGGCCACACAGCCACCTGGGCATGCCATTCCCTCGATCAGACAGCCGTCCTTTTTACCGGCCTTTGCCAGCATCAGCATCTTTTTGCAGTCGGCAAGACCCTCGGCATGCTCCACCTTGACCTCCGTACCCGGATAGTAAGCGTTAATGCACGCTTCGATCGCCGAAGCCACGCCGCCGGCAATTCCATAACCGCGCCCCGCGCCGGTCGCATCCTCGACCGCATCCGCTCCCAGCGCCGCAAGGTCGATCGCTTTCGCGTCAAACATCCCCATCAGTTCCTCAAACGTGATGACAAAATCCACATCCGACCGGACGGAGCGCCTGCTCGCCTCCAGCTTTTTTGCCGCGCACGGGCCGATAAATACGACATGCGCCTTCGGATGCTGCTCTTTGATATAACGAGCCGTCGCCACCATCGGCGTCAGCTCGTTGGAAATGCTTTCTATCGTCTCCGGAAATAATGTTTTTGCCATCATGGACCAGGACGGACAGCAGGAGGTCAGTAAAAACGGCAGCTTTCCCGTCGAAACCTCCTCGACATAATGCCTTGCCTCCGCCATCGCTCCTGCATCCGCGCCGATCGCAACTTCGTATACTTCTGAAAAGCCAAGCTCCTTTAAGGCGCTTTTAATTTTCTCAGGACCCACTCCTGCACCAAACTGTCCGACAAACGCCGGCGCGATTTCCGCAATGATCTCCTGTCCCGCCTGCATCGCTCGGATGAGCTGGAAAATCTGTGATTTATCCGCAATCGCGCCGAACGGACAGCTTACCATACACATTCCGCATGATACGCATTTATCCGGATCGATTTTCGCCCTTCCGTATTCGTCGCTTCCGATCGCATTGACGCCGCAGGCATCCTTGCACGGTCTTACCTTATGCGTGATCGCGTCATAGGGACAGACCGCCTTGCATTTTCCGCAGCGGATACATTTATCATAATTAATATTGGACTTGCCGTACACGAAATAAATGGCATCTACCGGACAAACCTCCTTGCACGGCCTCGCCACACATCCCATACACTGATTGCCGACAATATATTTATTTTCGGGGCAGGCATTGCATGCGGACGGAATGACCTGCATCAGGGGGGGCTCATAATACTTTTCCGCGATATTACTCTCCTCAACTCCCTTGGAAACATGCACCGGCTGATCTTCCGGCCTCAGCGACATTCCCATCGCCAGACGGCAGTGCTCCTGGGCTACCGCACGCTCCCGGTAAATATTTTCCCAAAACTCCGGCTCGTCCGTCTGCACGATTTTATAAGGCAGCGCCTCAATGTCGTCCACAATGTTCTTGGAATGATAAGCGAGATATGCAATTTCCTTAAAAATCTGCCTTCTATATTTTCTGACCTGCGTATCCAGGCCCCGCATATTATTCATAATAATCCCTATTCCTATTCTTTTTGCAATGAAATAAAACTAAAAATTGTTCCTTACATTTGTATCACACATTGCTATAAAAATCAAGGCTACATTTCCTTAATTCCTCTCTGCAGCCCTTGACGTACCAGGGCAGGAATGATATAAATGTAATGGACAGTTTTAAATCTTATGCTAGGAGAATAACTACTTATGCCGAATACGAATCAGTTAGAGGATGCCATGCAGGTGTCTCCCCTAAAAATTATTGCCCATGAAAGCTGCTTGGAGCTTGCACAGCAGGTAAATGATTACCTCGTCACCTTCCGAAAGGAAATTAATAGGTCGCACCGGGATACTCCGGCGTTCCATGGGTATGAAAGGGACAATTATCTAACGGAGATTTCCTGTCCCCGATTTGGCTCCGGCGAAGGGAAAGCCGTGCTGCACGAATCCATTCGGGGCAAGGATGTTTTTATTCTTGCCGATGTATGCAACCACAGCTTGACTTATACTGTCAACGGCCATCAAAATCATATGTCTCCCGATAATATTTTTCAGGATATTAAGCGTATTATTGCCGCAATTGCCGGAAAAGCGCACCGCATTACCGTTGTCATGCCCTTCCTGTATGAGAGCCGACAGCATAAACGCTATGGGCGCGAGTCCCTTGACTGCGCACTTGCTTTAAGAGAGCTTCAGAATATGGGAGTTCATAATATTGTGACATTTGATGCGCATGATCCGAAGGTACAGAACGCCACGCCGCTCTGCGGCTTTGACAATTTCACGCCGCCTTATCAGTTTATCCGCTCTCTCATTCATTATGAAAAGGATCTGATCATCGATAAGGAGCATCTTGTCGTTATCGCTCCAGATGAAGGCGCGCTTCCGCGAGCCGTTTATTTTGCGGGAGTGCTGGGAGTCGATACCGGCATGTTTTATAAGCGCCGTGATTATTCCAAGATTGAAAACGGAAAAAACCCGATTGTTGCCCATGAATTTCTCGGTGATGAAATCGACGGAAAGGATGTCATCATCATAGACGACATGATTTCCTCCGGCGGAAGCATGATTGACACCGCAAAGCAGCTCAAGGCAATGAACGCAAAACGTGTATTTATCTGCTGCACCTTTGGCTTGTTCACAGATGGGCTGGATGCCTTTGACAAAGCTTATGAGAAATGCTATTTTGACAGGATCATTACTACAAACCTGACTTACCATACAAATGAACTGGAAAAACGCTCGTATCATATCGAAGCAAATATGAGCAAATTCCTGGCATCAATCATCGATTTTCTAAATCACGACGTGGCTCTTTCACAAGTACATACGCCGACTGAAAAGATCCGGCAGATACTTGAAAAATATAACTCACGCGAGGAAGGGGACTATTGATCCGCATAGTTATATGATCCCGAGAAACGCACCCAGATTCCCCCGTTTCCCCTGGCTGGCCCGGTGAGAAAATAACAACTCCGGATTGCAGCAGGTACATATATCCGTTACCTCCAGATGGGCGGGGAGAATGCCCGCATGAAGCAAAATAAGTTCATTTGCTTTCCACAAATCAAGCTGATACTTTTCATTTTTCTTCGAAGAAAGAAGCTGTCCGGCTTCCTGTGCGAATTCTTGTATGAACACATCGGCTACATCCTTACTGACTTCGTAGCAGTCCGCGCAAATCGAAGGACCAATTGCCGCAAATACATCCTCCGGCCTTGTGCCAAATGCCTCCGCCATCGTACGCAGCGTCTTTTCCCCCATTCTTTCTACCGTTCCGCGCCAGCCCGAATGAGACAGACCAACCGCCCGATGAATCGGATCAATAAAAAACAGCGGCACACAATCCGCATAAAAGGTTGCAAGTACAAGTCCCGGCACATTCGTCACAAGCCCATCCACATTATAAAAATCTTTTTCTCTTGTGATTCCGTTTCCCCTGTCGCACTCCGTCACAACGCGGACATTTGTCGTATGCGTTTGATCGGAGCAAACAATATTTTTAAAAGAAAATCCGATCGCAGCCGCGATTCTTTTAAAATTCTCCCTGACAGCCGCTTCTTCATCCCCTCGCGTGAAACTTAAATTCATGCTCTTATAAATACCCTCGCTCACCCCACCAAGGCGTGTGGAAAATCCGTGTAGATAGCCTTCGCATGCTTCCAAAATCGGATAAGCCAAATAAGGAACGCCGTTTTTCTCTTTTATACGAATAGTTTCCCCTGCTCCCTCACGATTTTTTCTGAACAATTTTTCCATCCTGCAATCCAATCTTTGTCCGGTCTTTTCTGTTTATAGGCTCCCCATATAGTAAAATGCATTTTTATACCAGGTTACCTGCCTATCCAATATCCCAATGACATCAAAGCGTACCGGCGTACTTGCCGGAATGCGGCGGCTCATGCGGTAAAAATCAGCCGCTTTGCAAATCTTTATCTGCTTGCGATAACCGACAGCTTCCGCGGGATCACCGGCTTCAGCCGTCCTTCTATATTTTACCTCTATAAAAATATAATAAACGCCATCGTAAGCAACAAGATCAATTTCTCCCTGCCTGCACCGGAAATTTTTCTCGATGATGCAAAGCCCTTGTTTTTCCAAATATTCCGCCGCCAATGCTTCATAATTCGTTCCAATGCGCCTCTTATTCATCATTTTCGTTATCCTCACAAGTATCCAAAATTATTTTTTCATCTTTCCCCTAATTTTTTCCATTTCATCTACAAACACAAGGATTTCCGCTACAACCTCATATAACTGGGGCGGAATAAATTCTCCGATATCCAGTCTGGAAAGCGTATCGGCAAGTTTGTCATCACGATGCACAGGCACCGATGCTTCCTCAGCCTTTTCAATAATTCTTTCCGCGACCCTGCCCCGTCCGGTCGCCAAAACGCGCGGTGCCACATCCGCCGGATCATATTCAAGCGCGATCGCCTGCTTTAATTTTGGCTGCTTTTCCTTTTCTTCTGCCATAGTGATCCCCTCTTCCCTGCAACTGGTCTATTATGGCTATGCCCTCACATCAAACGATAGCTTTGAGACAACCGGTGCAGTCGTTAAGCCTTCGTTTTTTACAAATTCCTTTACGATGCTTTTCGGTTCCTTCTCCGCCTTTACCGTAACCGCCACATTCATCCGGTACCCTTTTTTTGTCAGGCGCTCATCCAGCAAATGAATGTGCTGTTCTATAAAATCCAGTGTTGCTTCGTTTTCCATATAAAAATGCGTATTTACCTTACTGTTCTGCATTGCAACATAAACATCCATTGTTCCAAGATGCTGCATTTCCAAATGCAGCAGGGCGCTCACATTTGCGTCCTTCGCCGTAAGATCCTTTTTCTTTGTATAAACATACAGTTCGCCGTGCGTATTTTCCCTGTTCATACGAAGCGGAAGCTGCACATAAGCCATCATATGATTGAGCTGATTCATAAAATTCACATTATCGCCCAAATTCTGTGCGCTTTTCATGACCGCACCGCCATCCTTGCCGGCGCTTTGTAAGATCTCTATCGCTTTTGCAGACTGCTCCGCAATCTGCTTGTACAATTCCTCAACCTTCCCTTCTCTGGCAACCTCCTCCGGTTTCAACAAAAACTGTTTGAGAAGTTCGTCCTTCACCACCGCTTCGAATTCCTCGCTTCCAAGCAGTGTCTGAAGAATCTGCTGATGAATGCCGGACGGTTGTGCGGCAGCATTTCCGTTCTGCACCGCAAGAATAGTTTTTACAAAAGAAAGCAGCTCCGCCGCATCCACTTCTCCGGACAAAAGACGGCTCTGTTCCGTGTCGCCCAGTCCAAGCTCCGCAAGACAGGCAGTAAAAAAACTTTTTTGCTCATTTGAAAACGTTCCTTCCAATAATACGGCAGGCTCACCGGATATAAAAGCTTCCGCAAAAGAAGGACGCGCCGCGCCCTGTACCTGTCCTTCTGAAATTTCCGTCCCTTTTAATAACAGCTCCTCAGCAAGCTTAGCTCCGAATACCCCGCCTTCTTCCGTGCCAAGCATATGCAGCACCTGCTCCGCAAGCTGCAATCCCTGTGATGGGTGTTCACTTTGCAAACCCTCCGAAAGAAGCTTAGCCAGGCCTTCTGCAAGATTGGCGGCATCCTTGACAATCTGATGCTCAAAGTTTTTATAATTTTCAAACTGACGAACTGTCAGCTCGTCTATCGGCAGACCCAGCTTTGTAAGCTGCACAAGCGTCGCCGGACTCGCAAATGAATTCTCATTCACCAGCTTTGCCATACTCCACAGTGCCTGCTTATTGACGGGCATTCCTTCCTCCATCATCGAGGATACCATGGCGATATTTGTATCAGTCACAGGCATATTGGCGCCCTTCAGTGCATTTAAAATGGATGGATTTTGCGTCAAATTTGCATACAGTGGTCGAAGTGACGTCTGGTTGTTCGCCGTCGACTTCACTTCAAATGATAAAATTTGTCCCACGGCTACATTTAGCCCGCTGTCCAGCCTTGCGCTCAGCGTCTGATTATTGTCCAGCAGCAGTTGAATTTCTTTACCGTCTACGCTTATAACTTCACCGGAAAACACTTGTCCCATCGTAAGACTGCCACTCTGGGACAAATCGGACGCAGCACCCGTTGTACCGGTCTGTGCGCCTTGTTGCACCGATGATGATGTTATCGACGTGTTTTGATTTTGAAATCCTTGAAACCCTTGAAAATTGATCGACATGATCGCATCTCCTCCATACGTCAGCTGCAAAAATGCGTAATAAACGTTTTTCTGTGGATCGGGGACGGACCGTACTTTTTTAGTGCCTCGATATGCGCAGACGCGCCATAGCCTTTGTTTCCGGCAAACCCATATTCCGGATATCTGCTATCATATTCAACCATAAGCCGATCCCTCGTCACCTTTGCAATGATGCTGGCTGCAGCAATTGAAATGCTCTTGGCATCCCCCTTAATGATCGGCACCTGCCTGATTTCCACAAGCGGTATTGTCACCGCATCATTTAATAGTATATCGGGTTTTACGGACAATTTCTGAATAGCCTGCCGCATTGCTTCATAGGTCGCCTGCAAAATATTAATTTCGTCAATCCGTTCCGGAGAAACAAGCCCAAGCCCGACGGAAACGGCTTGTTCCATAATGCTGTCATAGAGTTCCTCCCTTTTTTTCTCCGATAACTGCTTGGAATCATTCAAATATAAAATTTCACAGTCCTTTGGAAGTATGACGGCTCCCGCTACGACGGGACCCGCAAGCGGCCCTCGCCCGACCTCATCGATGCCGCAAATTGCCTCAAAATCAGCGTATTTTTTTTCGTAAAGCTTCATTTTTTCCGTTCTGGCACGTTCCTCCTCAAGCTTCATTAAGGTTCCCTCCGCCTTTTTTACAAGTGCGGCTACGCCTGCACGCGAATCCTGTTCATACGCTTTCATAAAAGCAGGCAGCATCGTAACCGCAGCCGCCTGATATTCTTCTCTGATCTCTCCGATTTTCTTTTCCATAGGATCTCATCCTCTTTCCTTTGTACATTAACATATAGGAAACGTTCCTAAGCTGCCTAGTTCACAAGTCCAAACTTCTGAAGTGGGTAAATGAGGAAAATTGCCCTGCCTACAATGGTTTCGCGTTTCACATTGCCAACCTCCTCATAACGACTGTCAATGCTCTCCTCCCGATTATCACCCAGCACAAAATATTCATCTCTGCCAAGCGTAATCTCATATTCGGCTCGTCCCGCATAAGATGGCGGTTTCAGTCCTTCCCTATCCGCAATCACTTCTCCGTTAATATAAATTTCACCATCCAGAATCCGGATCGTCTCTCCCGGCAAACCGATGATCCGCTTGATCAAATCATGCTTTTCGATTTCGCTTCTAAAGCATATGATTTCGAACCGCTTCGGCTCCCTAAGCCTGTAAGTCAGTTTGTCCGTTATCAAATTGTCTCCTTCATAAAGCGTTTTCTGCATTGACACGTTGTGTACAATCGTCCGTTGTACAACATAGGTGACAGTGAGATAGGTCAATGTCAATACAATCAGCAAAAAAACACCCGTATCCACAACTTTTTTCAGGAAACACAGCAACAACGATTTTTTCCTTCTTACGCGCATACGTTATCCCTGCTCACTTTCTTCAAACGGCAGTTCAAGCGTAATCCTGCCAAGCTTTCCGTTTCTGAATTCATCCAGCAAAATAGCGGCCGCCTTTGCGGTGTCCTTTTGATTTCCTTTTAACAAACAATGTCTTGCTTCCGCAATTTTCTCCAGCACCTCATATCCCGTTCCATCCTCCTCAATGTGATAACGGGCGTGAAAAACTCCCGATTTGATGTTTCGAAGATGAACAACCAATTCCGCAGCAAGCTCCTGTGTATCTAAAATTTCGTCGTTAATCGAACCGATAAAAGCAAGCCGCAGTCCAACCCTCTGGCTTTCAAATTTGGGCCAGAGAATACCCGGTGTATCTAGCAGCTCCACATTTTTATTAAGACGGATCCACTGCTTTCCCTTTGTGACACCCGGCTTATTTCCTGTTTTTGTACATGCTTTTCCGGCCAGCGCATTGATGAGTGTCGATTTTCCGACATTTGGAATTCCAACGACCATGGCTCTGACAGGACGGTTTAAAATACCTCGCTTCCTGTCACGCTCGATTTTTTCTTTGCACGCAGTCTGAATCGCAGAATAGATGCTCTTCACGCCGCTTCCGGTTTTGGAATTGACCTTAACGACCGTGAAGCCCTCTTCAGTAAAATACTTTTCCCATGCCGTGTTGCAGCCTTCATCGGACAAATCCGACTTGTTCAGCAGGATCATGCGCGCTTTTCCTTCTCCAAGCGTATCAATATCCGGATTCCGGCTGCTGAGCGGAATTCTTGCATCGACAAGCTCTATAATTAAATCTATCAGTTTCATATTTTCCTGCATCATACGCTTTGCTTTTGTCATATGACCGGGATACCATTGGTAATTCATTTGTCACTCTACCTTTCCCATCTGCTCCCCACCGCTTCCAAGGTGGAACCACGCTTTTCCTTCTATCATGCTGCGGCTGACATTTCCAATATTTGCGCTTCTGCTGTCTTCGCTGTTATCGCGATTATCGCCGAGGACAAAATATTCCTCCGCACCCAGCTCGATTTTTGTTCCTGCGATACCGGCCTCCTTTGTGTCGTCCGTTATATCATCCTCATAGACCTCTCTGTCAATATAAACCTGCCCCTGCGTGATCTGAACAGTTTCACCCGGCAGACCGATTACCCGTTTCACATAGAAATGAGAATTTTGATTCCCATTCGGGCGGAAAACAACGACATCCCCACGCTTCGGCGAAGAGAACTGATAAATAACCCGATCGATCAGCACCTCCTGCCCATTATAAAGAGAGGGCTCCATAGACGCACCGACAACACTCGTCCGTATTCCGACAGAATACACAAGCATGATTGCCAGAAAAACGGCCGCAGCTATGCCGAACACCCATGTCAGCACCTCGTAAATCAGATTGGGATTTACTCTCTTTTCTTTTTGACGGAAGGATAAGCTTCCGCCCCTATAATCATGGGATCTTCTTCGCATAGAATGCTCCTTATATCTTAGCGGATTTCTGATTCTGCCTTTTCAGTATAAACTAAAAACAGGACAAATACAAATGTATTTGTCCTGTGCGCGATCAAGCTTTATTTCATTAATTCCTTTACCTTCGCACGTTTGCCAACACGATCTCTTAAGTAGAACAGCTTCGCTCTTCTTACTTTACCTCTTCTGACTACTTCTACCTTCTCCACATTCGGAGAATGAAGCGGCCATGTCTTCTCTACACCGATTCCGTTTGAATTCTTTCTAACCGTAAAGGTTTCTCTGTTGCTTCCGCCCTGCTTCTTTAAAACAGTGCCTTCAAAAATCTGAATTCTCTCGCGGCTTCCCTCTTTGATCTTCGCATATACCTTAACGGTATCGCCTACTGAGAACTCGGGAGCCTGCTCTTTTAACTGCTCAGCCTCAATGCTTCTGATAATATCGTTCATGTGTGACCTCCTTAATTTCCGGACGTTCTTAATCCCACTATGGCGAACAGAGGACCGTCTCCTTTTCTCACAACGTAATATATATTATCATAATTCCTTTATAAAAGCAAGCGTTCATTTTCTGTATTTTTTCCCTGTATTTTTTACTTTGTATTTTTACATACTTTTATTTCAAAATTCTGTTTAAGGCTCCAGCAGATCCGGCCGGCGCTCCCTTGTACGGATCAGAGACTGCTCCTTGCGCCACTTTTCGATGTTGGCGTGATGTCCGGAAAGAAGCACCTCGGGAACCGCTTTGCCGTGCCATACCTCCGGCCTTGAATACTGCGGATATTCTAACAGATTATCCTGAAAGGATTCAAATTCCGCCGAGACATCGTTGTTGAGCACGCCAGGAACGAGCCGTGCGATCGCATCGACCAGAATCATCGCCGGAAGCTCGCCGCCGGTCAAAACATAGTCGCCAACCGACACATAATCCGTCACAATTTCCTCGAGCACGCGTTCGTCAATGCCCTCATAATGTCCGCAGAGTAAAATCAGGTCCTCTTCCTTCGCAAGCTCCTCGGCCATCGGCTGGCGAAAAACGCTTCCCTGCGGGGTAAGATACACGACCCGCAGCTTCTTTTCTTCGTGTCCTACCGTATCGAACAGGTTCTCCTGAGCGTCCATGTCCTCCTCGCCGCGCGCTTTGATTTTTTCCTTAACGGCCTCAAAGGCGAGGTAGACCGGCTCCGCCTGCATCAGCATGCCCGCGCCGCCTCCGTAAGGATAATCGTCTACCTTATAATGCTTATTAAATGCATAGTCCCGAATATCGATCGTATTTACAGACAGCAGCTTGTTTTCAATTGCCCGTCCGATAATGCTCGTATTTAAGCCCTGCATTACCATATCCGGAAACAACGTCAATATATGAAAATTCATTTATAAAAGTCCCTCCAGCAAATGTACCTTCATTATCATTTGTTCAATATCCACATCTAAAATACATTGCCTGATTGCCGGCAGGAGAAGCTCCCTGCCGTCTTTCATCTCTATCACATAGACATCGTTTGCACCGGTCTCCATCACGTCGGTCAGCGTGCCCAATTTTTCACCTGACTCATCCAATACGCAAATTCCGATCAGATCCGCGATATAGTACTCGTCCTTTTTCAATTTGACGGCATGTTCCCTTGTCACATACAGGCTCTTCCCCTTATATTTTTCAACATCATCGATATTGTCGATGCCTTCAAATTTCAGGATCGCAAATTGTTTAAAAAACTTCACCTGTTCTATTTTCATAGAAAGCTGCTCCTTTCCCGTGTCGAGCAGCACTTCCTTTAATTTCTTAAACCGGTTACTGTCATCCGTGGTCGGAAATACTTTCACCTCACCCCGGACACCATGCGTGGAGGAGATAATCCCCACCTGCAGCAAAGACTCCATACGTCGATCTCCTTCTTGTTCCGCGCGCGTAGCTGCGCATAAAATTTCCTATATAATAAAAAAATTGCAGATCAGCATGCTGCCGGTCTGCAATGTCTTTTCCCGTATTGTCCGAATTACTGAACAATATCTACTATTACTTTCTTGCTTTCCTTGGCGGATGCTGCTTTTACAACGGAACGGATTGCCTTTGCAATGCGTCCCTGCTTTCCGATGACCTTGCCCATGTCAGACTGTGCCACGCGCAGTTCAATCACGATCGTCCTGTCATCTTCCTTTTCGGTAACAACGACCTCTTCCGGATTTTCCACAAGAGATTTTGCAATTACTTCTACTAACTCTTTCATTCTGGCACCTCCAAAGCAGTCCTATTTCTCGATTCCGGCTAACTTGAAAATCTTACTTACTACTTCCGTAGGCTGTGCGCCGTTTGCAAGCCATTTCTTAGCCAGTTCTTCATTTACATGGAATGTACTTGGGTCATTGTTAGGATCGTAAGTTCCGATTTCCTCGATGCACTTTCCGTCACGGGGAGATCTTGCATCAGCAACTACGATTCTATAAAAGGGAGCTTTTTTCTGTCCCATTCTTCTTAATCTGATCTTTACTGCCATCTCTTTCACCTCCATATTTGATATGTTTCCGCCTGCGCGGTTGAATCTATATCGGCGTGTTACCGCCGACTGTTTCAAAAAGGCATTTTAAATCTGCCCTTTTTGCCACCGAATCCGCCCATCATACCGGGCAACTGCTTCATCATTTTTCTGGACTGCTCAAACTGCTTCACGAGGCGGTTCACCTCGGCAATGTCCACGCCGGCGCCCTTTGCAATCCTATGCTTTCTGCTCGGGTTTAAAATCTCCGGATTCTGACGCTCCTTCGGCGTCATCGAAAACACGATCGCTTCCGTTCTGGCAAGCTTTTTGTCATCAACCATCGACTCAATATCACTCGTTTTAACACCCATGCCAAGACCCGGCATCATATTCATAACGCTGGAAAGGCCGCCCATCTTTTTCATCTGGTTCATGCTTTCCAGATAATCCTCAAAATCAAACTTGCCTTTTTTCAGCTTTTGAGCCATCTGTTTTTCTTTATCTTCATCGATGTCAAGCTGCGCCTTTTCTATGAGCGTTAAAATATCACCCATACCAAGAATCCTGCCCGCCATACGATCTGGATAAAACTGTTCGAGATCCGACAGCTTCTCGCCCATGCCGACAAACAAAATCGGCTTGCCGGTCACCGCCTTCACGGAAAGCGCCGCACCGCCTCTCGCATCACCATCCATCTTGGATAAAATGATGCCGTCCACGCCAATCTGCTCATCAAAGCTTTTGGCAACATTAACAGCTTCCTGTCCCGTCATTGCATCAACAACGAGCAGTGTCTGATGAACCGTCACCTGCTCCTTAATATCCTGCAGCTCCGCCATCATCTCTTCATCGATCTGCAAGCGTCCTGCCGTATCCAGAATCACGATATTGTGACCGTTTTTAACAGCATGCTCCAAAGCCGCCCTCGCGATGTTCACGGGTTTATGGTTCTCACCCATCGAAAACACTTCGACGTCCTGCTTTTCTCCGTTTATCTGTAATTGCTTGATTGCGGCGGGACGATAGACGTCACAGGCCACAAGCAGGCACTTTTTCCCTTTTAATTTGAGCTTTCCGGCAATTTTAGCCGTCGTCGTCGTCTTACCGGCACCCTGCAGACCGCACATCATAATAACGGTAATTGCCTTGCCCGGCTGCAGACTGATTTGTGTCGTCTCACTTCCCATCAGGGAAACCATCTCTTCGTTGACGATCTTGATGACCATCTGTCCCGGATTCAACCCGTTCATGACATCCTGTCCGACTGCACGCTCCTCCACAGCCTTGACAAACTGCTTTACAACCTTAAAATTGACATCGGACTCAAGCAATGCGAGCTTAACTTCCTTGAGTGCCGCCTTAACGTCAGCCTCGGTAAGCCTGCCCTTGCTTCTTAAGCTTTTAAATACATTTTGTAATTTTTCTGTTAAGCTTTCAAATGCCATCTATATTAACTCCGTCTGTCCGTTACACTCTTTTAATAATCAACCGTTCAGAGCACCTGTAAAATCTGCTCTGCCAACCCTTCAATTTCCTGCAGGGTCTTTGAATCTCTCTGCTTTGCCAATGCATAAATTTCGGCCGTTAGCCGCTTCGTCTGATTGAACTTTTCCAGCAGATGCAGTTTTTCTTCATAGCCAACCAACAGCTTTTCGCACCGCTTCAGCAAATCATGCACGCCCTGTCTTGTAATCCCATATTCATCGGCAAGCTCAGACAAGGATAAATCCCCATATACCGCGTCCTCATAAATCTTACGCTGATGCTCCGTCAATAGCTCCCCATAAAAATCATATAATAAATTTTGTTTAACAATCTTTTCCATATCATAGGCTCTCTATTACTGCATTCTCAACGGCACATGCTCTATCATACACAAAAAAGCAATCGGTGTCAAGTATTTTCTCTTTACACCGATTTTGAAACTTTTTTGATCGTGTAAAAATAGGTCGCCATCGGCAGGCCGATGAACATCTGCGTCCTCGCATAGTTTTCACGAAGCTTCCAGTTTTCCTTTTTCGTGCAGAGAACCGGCACTTTTTTTATCACATAGATCAGACACGCCAAACCCGAAACTGCCTGCGATATCACAGTCGCAATGGCTGCGCCCGCCATGTTATAAAACTGCTGAAAAATGTTTCCTATCACAAGCGGAAACGCAAACCGCAATATCAATTTCAAGGGCGAACCCTTCGTCATATCTAAGTTCATAAAATTCACTTTCTAATAACAATTATCAAATATTTGTCCTTACGATTTTGGGCTTATAACCGCCTTCCGTCAGAGCCATCATCAGCTCATCCTTATGCACCGTACCGAAGGCCTCCAGCGTAATACGCAACTCCACAGCGGCATTTCTGTTTGTCGATACAAACTGGTTGTGCTCAAGCTTGATCACGTTGCCGTTGTGCTTTGCAATCACACTGGCAACCATCGACAGTTCACCCGGCTTATCCGGCAGCAGCACGGAAACAGTGAAAATTCTGTCCCGCATAATCAGTCCCTGCTGTACCACAGAGGACATCGTGATGACGTCCATATTGCCGCCGCTTAAGATTGAAACCACTTTTTTATTTTTTACTGTAAGCTGCTTTAGGGCGGCAACCGTCAAAAGACCTGAATTTTCCACGATCATTTTATGATTTTCTACCATATCAAGGAAAGATACAATGATATCTTCATCCGGCACCGTCAATATCTCATCCATATTTTTCTGAATATAAGAAAATATCTGCGTGCCCGGTGTCTTGACCGCCGTGCCGTCCGCAATCGTATTGACTGAATCGAGTGTCACAACTTTTCCTTCTTTTAAAGATTCCTTCATGCAGGCTGCCCCTGCCGGCTCCACACCGATGACCTTGATTTTCGGATTCATCAGCTTGGCAAGCGTCGATGCGCCTGCGGCAAGTCCGCCTCCGCCGATCGGAACGAGAATATAATCCACGAGCGGCAGCTCCTTGAAAATTTCCATCGCGATCGTTCCCTGTCCGGTCGCAACAGCCAGATCGTCAAACGGATGAATGAACGTATAACCTTTTTCCTTTGCAAGCTCGAGCGCTTTTGTACATGCCTCATCATAAACATCTCCAAAAAGAACAACCTTAGCGCCATAACTCTTCGTACGGTTCACTTTAATCAGCGGCGTCGTTGTCGGCATGACGATAACCGCATGAATCCCGAATTCCTTTGCGGCATACGCTACGCCCTGTGCATGGTTGCCGGCTGACGCAGTGATGATGCCCCTGCCGCGCTCCTCCTCCGTCAGCGTACTGACCTTATAATAGGCGCCGCGCAGCTTATACGCGCCCGTCATCTGCATGTTTTCCGGCTTCAAATAGACCCGGTTGCCGGTCTGCTGGCTTAAATAGCTGCTGTATACTAGCTTTGTTTCCAAAGTCACTTTTTTAACGATTTCACTTGCTTCTTCAAATTTTTCTAATGTCAGCATATTTTCGTATCCTTCTTTCTAATCCTGCCTATCTGGCAAAAAGCGCGTCTACAAAGGCATCTGCATCAAATTTCTGCATATCATCCACTGTTTCCCCCACACCGATATACTTTACCGGAATGCCAAGCTCCGCCTGCACCGCAACGGCAATACCGCCCTTTGCCGTCCCGTCCAGTTTCGTCAAAATAATCCCGGTAATATCCGCAGATTCCTTGAATTCCTTTGCCTGGCTCAGCGCATTCTGTCCTGTCGTTCCATCCAGCACAACAAGAGTTTCCCGAAACGCCTCCGGGTATTCTCTGTCGATGATCCGGTTCATCTTCTTTAATTCTTCCATCAGGTTCTTCTTATTATGAAGGCGTCCCGCGGTATCACATAGTAACACGTCCACGTTCCTTGCTTTTGCGGCATTCAGCGCATCGTATACGACGGAGGCCGGATCCTGCCCCTCAATGCCCTTGATCATGTCGACGCCCGCCCTGTTTGCCCATTCCGCAAGCTGTTCGCCTGCTGCCGCACGGAATGTATCGGCCGCTGCCACCATCACTTTCTTTCCCTGATCCTTTAAGTGAGATGCCAGCTTACCAATGCTCGTCGTCTTTCCGACGCCATTGACACCGACAACCAGAACGACCGATTTTGTTAATTCAAACTCATAGGCCGTTTCCCCGACATTCATCTGTTCCTTAATACTTGTAATCAAAAGCTGCTTACATTCCACAGGCTCCTTAATATGCTGTTCCTTTACCTGGGCGCGCAGACGTTCTATGATTTCCGACGTCGCATGCACACCTAAGTCGCCCATGATCAGTATTTCCTCAAGCTCCTCATAAAAATCCTCATCGATGCTGGAAGAGCCGCTGAATACCGAGTCAATGCCCTGCACAATATGATCTCTGGTTTTTGTAAGACCGCTAACAAGTTTTGAAAAAAAATTTTGATTTTCCATAATGCTTCCTTCTTGAATCAATCATCCAGATCTTTATCGATCAAATTAACGGAAACAAGCGCCGACACGCCTTTTTCCTGCATTGTAATACCATACAGGCGATCCGCCTGCTCCATCGTTCCGCGTCTGTGTGTGATCACGATAAACTGCGTATGCTTCGTCATAACTCGCGAATCTGCCGACATTAGATTCGTCCAGCGCCGCCTCAATCTCATCCAAAAGGCAGAACGGAGACGGCTTTAAATTTTGAATCGCAAACAACAATGCAATCGCAGTCAGTGATTTCTCCCCACCTGACAGCTGCATCATGTTCTGCAGTTTCTTGCCGGGCGGCTGCGCAATAATGGAAACACCCGCCTCCAAAATATCTTCGTCCTCGGAGAGCTCCAGAGATCCTTTTCCACCGCCAAACAGTTCTTTGAATACCTTGTCGAACTCCCTGCTAATTTCCCTGAATTTCTCCTCAAACTGCTTTCTCATTGCAGTGTCCAGCTCATTAATGATATCTGCAAGCGTCTGCTCCGCCTTTACGAGATCATCATGCTGGCTCTTTAAAAAGTCATAGCGCTCCATGAGATTTTTATAATCCTCGATCGCATTGACATTGACATCGCCCAGCCGCCGGATCTGATCCTTCAGGCTCAAGATGCCCTTTCTGATAGAAGAAGTATCCGTCAATTCCTCATCCCGCATTGAAGATGCGGCGGAAAGCGTGATTTCATACTCATTCCACATATAATTAATCTGAGACTCCTGCGCCTCCTCCATACGCTCCCGCTGGCTGTTCAGGCGAAACACCTCTTTGTCGAGAGCGCCGATCCGATCCGAAAGCTCCTCCCTCGCGGTAAAAAAGCCCTTTTGTTTGGAAGTAAACGCCTCCTTTTCCGCGATTGCCTGTTTTAGGGCATCCTCGTTGTCATCCGTTGAGGTATCAGAAGCAGCAATTGTCTTTTCAATCTCCTGAATGTTTTCCCGCTTTTGTACGATATCCTGCTCTGCTTGAATAAGCTTTTCGGAAATCTCTTCCATCTCTTCCTTTAGATGTGTGATTTCCTCCTCAATACGAGTTACATTCTGACGGAAAAATTCCTGCCTTTGTTTTAGATTAGCGGTCTCCAGATCAAGATCCGTCACTTTTAGGATCTGTCTGGATTCTTCATCCCGCAGCGTTTCGAGTTCAAGACCATAGCCGGAAATCTGCTTTTCCAGCTCCTTTTCTTTTTGTTCGGAACCTGCAAGCTCCGCTTTGATATCCTCTTTGCTTCCCTTAATATCCACAACCTGCTGTTCAATTTCTTTATTTTCGATCTCAAGCGCTTGATAATCGTTTACAGTTCCCTCTTTTTTCTCAATTGCCTGATTCACATTCAGCTGTGCCGTATTCTGCTTGATATACTGCTCCTGCTGCAATACCTTAAGCGCTTCAATTTCCTTTCTGATCTCAGTGCGCCTCTCTTTTGTCTCTTCGATCCCATTCATAATACCATCGATTTTTCTAAGGCTGGCCTTGACTGTCTCCTCCAGCTCCTCGATCTCTCTTTTTCTTCCGAGCAGATTGCTCGCATTTTTAAAGGCACCGCCGGCAAGCGCTCCGCCCGGAGTCAAATATTCGCCTTCAAGCGTCACAATACGCAGCAGATATTGGTATTTTTTTGCCATCGGTAATGCATGATCGATATGGTCTACGACAATGATCGCACCTAAAAGCTGCCCGACAACATCATTATACTTTTTATCATTCTGCACAAGCTCGGAAGCTATTCCAACAAAGCCCTTTTCATTTCTGACCTCCGGCTTGTTAAATTCCCCACGATCCCTTACGCTCGTAAGCGGTAAAAAAGTGGCGCGACCGCACTTATTCTCCTTGAGGAAATGAATCATCTGTTTGGCGACCTGCTCGTTTGTCGTAACGATGTTCTGGATATTGCCGCCCAGTGCCGTTTCGATCGCTGTTTCATATTTCTTATCAACAGAAATAATATCCGCTACGACGCCGATCAGATCTTTATTCGTCTCTTTCTGCTCCATGACGCGACGAATACTGCTGCCGTAGCCGTCATAGCGCTCTGTAATATTCTTTAAGGCATCCAGCCTTGATTTTTCTTTGTGATAATTGATCTGGCTATCGCCTAACAGCTTGTCCTGTTCTTCCAAGGACTTCCTCATTTCGGCAAGCTGTTCCTCCAGTACTTCCTTTTTTTCGTCGGACTTTACTATATCCTGACTGATTTTATTCAGCTCAAAATATAGCTTCTTAAGTAGATTTTCCTGCTCCGTCTCCTCGGATTTGGCGCGCAGCAGCCTGGATTGTAGCTCCGCCTTCCGGATATTGATCTGCTCAAGCATCGTATCATAACGGCCAAGCTTTGTTTTGATTGTCGCCCGTTCATTGAGAGTCTCAATAATATCGTTTTTATCCTTCTCAATGCCGGTATTCAATGTTTCAATCTTTTTTTGGACAACATTTAACAGACCCTTGGCCTCATCCCTTACCTTTAGGAGTTCTTCCAACTGTCCGTCTAATTCGGATTTTTCTTCCCCGATTCTGTGATGTTCTTTTTTTCTTGTCTCAATTTCTTTTTCGAGTGACTGCTTTCTGTCCGTGTAATGCGAATTATTGGACTGTGCGGAATTAATTTTTTCTTTTAAAACCTTGATTTCGCCATCTAATTTTTCTTTTAACAGGCTATTATCCGAAAGGAGCTTCCGCTTTTCCTCGATTTTATTGTCAAGCAGCTCAATCCGCGCCTCAATATCGGCGTATTCCCCCTTAATGTCTTCATATTTTCCCTGCGCCTCTTTCAGGTCACCGTCCGCAATCTGAAATTTTTCCTCAAACTCCTTCAGCTGCTTCCTTACGCGCTCTGTTTCAAGCAGGAAAATATTGACATCAAGCCTCTTCAGATCTTCTTTTTTCTTTAAATATTCTTTTGCAATCTCCGATTGCTTTTCGAGAGGTCCAACCTGTTTTTCCAGCTCGGAAAGAATATCGCATACACGCACGAGATTGGCTCGCTCCTCCTCAAGCTTTTTGATTGCAGTCGCCTTTCGCCTTTTGAATTTTACAATACCGGCCGCCTCATCGAAAAGTTCTCTTCTCTCCTCCGGTTTGCCGCTCAAAATACGATCGATCTGCCCCTGGCCAATGAT
>CAZMIX010000020.1:0-40489 GCA_964566545.1 uncultured Lachnospiraceae bacterium
TGCAAAGCGCGCGATGAGCGCGGAAGGAAAGATACAGGTCGAGCTCGCGCAGCTTGCTTATGCGCAGGCACGCCTGAGCGGACTTGGCCGTTCGTTGTCAAGGCTTGGCGGCGGTATCGGCACAAGAGGCCCGGGCGAAAAGAAGCTGGAAATGGATCGCCGTCTCATTAATAAGCGGATGGCGGTTTTAAACGGGGACTTAAAAGAGGTCAAACGGCACAGGGAGGAGACGCGCAAGCAGCGTAAAAAGAGCATGCTGCCGGTTATCGCGATTGTGGGTTATACAAATGCCGGAAAATCAACGCTGTTGAATTCTTTGACGGGCTCGGCGGTGATTGAGGAGGACAAGGTGTTCGCGACACTCGATCCGACGACGCGTATTTGGCGGCTTCCCGATAAACAGGAGGTACTATTAACCGATACGGTAGGCTTTATCAGAAAACTGCCGCATCATTTGATTGAGGCCTTTCGCAGCACGCTTGAGGAGGCAAAATACGCGGATTTGATTCTTCATGTTGTGGATGCGGCAAGCTCAGATATGGATCTTCAGATGCATGTCGTGTACGAGACGCTTAGGGAGCTTGAGATTTCCGATAAAAAAATAATTACGTTATTTAATAAACAAGATAAAATAATCGAGCAAATGGTATCAAAGGACTTAAAGGCGGACGCCACATTAAAAATTTCCGCAAAGGCAGGCGCCGGTTTTGCTGAGCTGGAACAGCTCGTCATTCGGATGCTTACAGAGGGGAATTTGCTGGTGGAGCGCATGATTCCGTATACCGAAACTTCGGTCATACAGAAAATCAGAAAAAACGGACGGCTTTTGGAAGAGGAGTACCGCGCGGAGGGCATCTACGTAAAAGCTTATGTTCCAAAGGAGCTTTACCATCTTGTTGTATAAACCGGAAAACACAATATCTTGTGTTATTGATAAAAGGCGACATAAGATATGGTATTTTTAGTTGACTTTTCCATTTTCCAATGCTATACTTTTCTTAGTTGGTTTTCTAATCACCCGGCAGGGCTGGCAATTGCCGGGTGATTTGGTTCTGATAGCAGGAAATTCCTTTAAGTTTCCTATATCAGGAAATTTTATGCGTAGCTGTGCACGCAGAAGATAAAATTATGGGAAGGGAGTAATGGGATGTTCAGTGTAGTAAAGAGAGATGGGGAGATTGCAGATTTTAATTTGACAAAAATCAACGATGCGATCATGAAAGCGTTTGTCGCATGCGAAAAGCAGTATAACAATGATATCATTGATCTGCTCGCATTGCGTGTGACTGCTGATTTTCAGTCAAAAATGAAAGAAAACATGGTTCATGTGGAGGCTGTTCAGGACAGCGTTGAGACGGTGCTTGAGCAGGCGGGTTATACGGAGGTTGCTAAGGCATATATCCTTTACCGGAAGCAGCGTGAGAAAATACGTAACATGAAGTCTACAATCCTTGACTATAAGGATGTTGTAAACAGCTATGTAAAAATAGAGGATTGGCGCGTCAAAGAAAATTCCACGGTTACTTATTCCGTCGGCGGACTGATTTTGAGCAATTCCGGCGCGGTAACGGCAAACTACTGGCTTTCCGAGATTTATGATCAGGAGATCGGGGAAGCACATAGAAATGCGGATATCCATATCCATGACCTGTCGATGCTGACAGGCTATTGTGCGGGATGGTCTTTAAAGCAGCTCATTATGGAAGGACTTGGCGGTATTAGCGGAAAGATCACATCCGCACCGGCTTCGCACCTTTCCGTACTCTGCAACCAGATGGTAAATTTCCTTGGCATCATGCAGAACGAATGGGCAGGTGCACAGGCATTTTCTTCCTTTGATACTTACCTTGCTCCGTTTGCGAAGGTGGATAATCTTACCTACAGAGAGGTAAAGAAGTGTATTGAAGCATTTGTATACGGTGTCAATACACCGAGCCGCTGGGGGACGCAGGCACCGTTTTCTAATGTTACGCTTGACTGGACGGTTCCCAATGATCTTGCCGAATTGCCGGCACTTGTCGGCGGCAAGGAAATGGACTTTCAATACAAGGACTGCAAGAAAGAGATGGATATGATCAATAAGGCCTTCATCGAGACGATGATCGAGGGCGATGCGAACGGACGCGGTTTCCAGTATCCGATTCCGACCTATTCCATCACAAATGATTTTGACTGGTCTGAAACCGAAAACAACCGTCTGTTATTTGAAATGACGTCGAAGTACGGAACTCCGTATTTTTCCAATTATATCAACAGCGACATGGAACCGAGCGACGTCCGGAGCATGTGCTGCAGGCTTCGTTTGGATCTTCGCGAACTCCGTAAAAAAACGGGTGGTTTCTTTGGCTCTGGCGAGAGCACGGGCTCTGTCGGCGTTGTTACGATCAATATGCCCCGGATTGCTTACTTGTCTGCAAATAAGGATGATTTCTATAAGCGGCTGAACAGGATGATGGACATTTCGGCTCGCAGTTTAAAGGTGAAGAGAGGCGTGATTTCCAAGTTGTTAGCGGAAGGCCTGTATCCGTATACAAAGCGTTATCTTGGCAATTTTGACAATCATTTTTCGACGATCGGCCTGATCGGCATGAATGAGGTTGGTCTGAATGCAAACTGGCTGCGCGCGGATATGACCGATAAAAAAACACAGGAGTTTACAAAGGAAGTATTGAATTATATGCGCAACCGTCTCTCTGATTATCAGGAGACGTACGGTGATTTATACAATCTTGAGGCGACTCCGGCCGAAAGTACAACCTACCGTTTGGCAAAGCATGATAAGAAGCGCTGGCCGAATATTAAGACGGCCGGTAAACCGGGAGATACGCCGTATTATACGAACAGCTCCCACTTGCCCGTAGATTGTACCCCTGATATTTTTGATGCACTTGATATTCAGGATAGTTTGCAGACGCTGTATACGTCGGGAACCGTATTCCATGCGTTCCTCGGCGAGAAGCTTCCGGATTGGAATGCGGCGGCTTCCCTGGTAAAGAAGGTTGCCGAAAATTATAAGCTGCCATACTATACACTCTCTCCGACCTATTCTGTCTGTAGGGAGCACGGCTATCTGGTCGGCGAGCAGAAGACATGTCCGCACTGCGGAGCCGTTACGGAGGTTTACAGCCGTATTACAGGCTATTACAGGCCGGTACAGAATTGGAACGACGGCAAGGCTCAGGAATATAAGAACAGAGTCGTTTATAATGTTAATCATTCCAACATGAAAAGACCGACAACGACGATGGTGACTTTGTCAGGTCTGGATCAGGAGGATGAAGTGAGCGTCAGTCCGGTCGAGCATATTCAATATTTGTTCACGACGAAGACATGTCCGAACTGTAAGCTTGCAAAGGAGTACTTAAAGGATGAAAAATACCTGCTGCTCGATGCGGAGGAAAATGCAGAGCTGGCGAAGAGATACGGTGTGATGCAGGCACCGACCTTAGTCGTAGTAGAAGACGGCAGCTTTCAAAAGTACGTCAACGCTTCCAATATTAAAAAATATGCCGAAGAGCGCTCGCTCGTGATGGCATAATGCCAATAGAATAGCAGTCAAAACAGGATAGGTACTTGGGTTAAAACCAACTCAATACCTATCCTGTTTCAATTTTATATATTGGCGCAGAAGGGTTCCATAACCCTTATACGGCCGTGTAACCACCGTCAATCGTTAAAATAGCACCTGTTACATAGGAGGCCTCGTCACTTGCGAGGAAGATTGCGCCCGCATTTAATTCCCCTTCGTTTCCGTAACGTCCCAAAGGAACAGTAGCCTTCATATAAGCGCTGAATTCTTCTGTTTTCAAGGTGCTCTCCGTAAGCTCCGTCATGAAGTAACCCGGACAGATCGCATTACAGGTAATGTTGTATTTTGCAAGCTCGGCAGCAACCGCTCTTGTGAAGTTGACGACACCACCCTTAGAAGAGTGGTAAGCGATCGTACCAATTGCGGAATTTCCCACTAAACCGTACATGGATGCGATGTTAATGATTCTTCCGTAATTGTTTTTCTTCATAATATTAGCGAACGCTCTTGTGACATAGAAGACACTGCTTAAATCGGTATCAATTGTAAACTGCCACTGCTCGTCCGTCATATCAAGAACACCGGCATTTTCTGCGGAACCGGCACAGTTTAACAATACATCGACCTTGCCAAATTCTTTTTCAACCTGTTCTGCAACCTGATTAATCATTGCGGAATCGGTCACATCACATTTCAGAGGCAGGCATTTTACACCCATTTCACGGATGGCTGTAGCCAAAGTCTCCAGCTTTTCCATTCTTCTTGCGGTGATAACAAGATCGGCACCCTGTTCGGCAAAGCCCTTTGCCATCTGAGCGCCAAGACCCGATGACGCACCTGAAACAACAACAACCCTTCCTTTCAAACTAAACATATAACACCAATCCTTTCTTGTCAGTGAAACTAACAAATAAATTGTATTATAATGAATCTTTATAACAATAAGTATAATTCCCATTATAGACAAAGTCAAACATTTAGGACATAGAATTTATGCGAAATTCCTGTTTCATAAGTAAGATTATGCATACATTGTTTCTTGCCCGCCATGTCCGACTATGCTATACTTTGATTTGTAAAATGGATGTCAGTACATGAATAAGGAGATTATGACAATATGATCAACCAATTAGTATCCAATATCAAAAAAACGAATGCGCCGATCGTGGTAGGGCTGGATCCGATGCTTTCTTATATCCCGGAGCATATTTTGAAAAGGGCTTATGCGGAGCTCGGGGAGACGTTAGAGGGAGCGGCAGAGGCGATTTGGCAGTATAATAAAGGGATCGTCGATGCGGTTTATGATCTGGTTCCGGCGGTGAAGCCGCAGATCGCCATGTATGAGCAGTTTGGTATTCCGGGGCTTGCCGCATTTCAGAAAACCGTCGATTACTGTAAGGGAAAAGGGCTTGTTGTGATCGGTGATGTCAAGCGTGGCGATATCGGTTCGACCTCGGCCGCTTATGCGGTCGCACATCTTGGCAGGGTGCAGGTAGGAGGCAGCAGGATCCCGGTGTTTAACGAAGATTTTGCTACGGTCAATCCGTATCTTGGCACGGACGGCATCAAGCCGTTTGTGGATGTGTGCAGGGAAGAAAAGAAGGGGCTGTTCATTCTTGTGAAGACGTCGAATCCGAGCAGCGGCGAGTTTCAGGACCGGCTGATCGATGGACGGCCGCTCTATGAGCGCGTTGGCGAGCAGGTCGCCAAATGGGGAGCGGACTGCATGGGCGATAGCTACAGCTATATCGGCGCGGTCGTCGGCGCGACCTATCCCGAGATGGGCAGGACACTTCGCGCGATTATGCCGAAGGCATATATCCTCGTGCCGGGCTACGGCGCACAGGGCGGAACGGGCAAGGATTTAAAACCTTTCTTTAATCCGGACGGACTCGGCGCGATCGTCAATTCCTCAAGGGGCATCATTGCCGCTTACAAATCAGAAGCATATGCCTCCTATGGAGAAGAAAATTACGCGGATGCAAGCCGCGCCGCCGTCATCGATATGCGCAAGGACATCGCGGAGGGTGTCGGGCTTTAGGGTGCGAAAATGCATCTTTTCTTACATAAAGATGTAAAAATAATTCATATTTATGTAAATTTCGCTGCAAATCATGTAATCATGTAATATCATTTATAAAATTGACAATAATCCAAAGGTCTTTTATAGTAGGCTTTACAGAGCAGGTCATATTAGGAAAGGTAAGGGAGAGGAAACTTATGACTGATAGTGAAAAGTTGGATTTATTGCTTGGAAAAATGGAAAATATTGAAGACGCAATCAAGGACTTGAAGAGACAGCAGATGAGGGATACGGCAGAACTGAAGGCTATGGACAGTATGATTCTTGATGACGTTGAACGGGTTCATGAGATAATGCTCAAACGAACAGGTGAGCTTGAAAAGAAGATAGGTTGACTTACTACATAAAGAATATTAAGTATGAAATACACGTAAATGCTACGTGTATTTTTTGTGTTCTAAACTAGGTTCGGGGAGCAAAGCGGGGAGTAATGGCTCCCCGCCGGATCCATCCATAGTTACACTTGTAGTAATACTTCTATAATTTCCTCGAGATTTGAAATTGTAGAAGCATTTTGCCATTTCATAATATTTTTACACCTTTCTTTTGCTTTTTTTAACTGCAAAAGAAATATGTAATAAAAGAAATAAAACAAAATTTTTATTATTAAGGGGCTATAAAAAGCAAAGGGGATGCTTCAATAGAAGAGAAAAAAGATTGGTAAATAAACTAGAAGGATATTTGACAGGAGAAACAGGCATGAAGCGCATGGAGGAATCCAGAGAATATGGAGTTGTTGGAAGCAGTACGGAAGGGCATGTAAGTCTTCCGCAGGATTGCCGATTGAAAATAGATAATAAATATAGTAGAATTAAAATTGAATGTTCTAACGGAATTTATGCTAAAATATTCAATGAGGCTATAAGCGGCTGCAAAGCCCATAAAATGCGGAGAAAACAGACCTATGGAGAATTATAAGAAAGAATTTATCGAATTTATGGTGGACAGCGATGTGCTGAAATTTGGAGAGTTCACGTTGAAGAGCGGCAGGAAGTCGCCGTTTTTTATGAATGCGGGCGCTTATGTGACGGGTACGCAATTAAGTAAGCTCGGGGAATACTATGCGAAAGCGATTCATGACAATTACGGAGAGGACTTTGATGTGCTGTTCGGACCGGCTTATAAGGGAATTCCGCTTTCGGTTGCGACGGCGATAGCATTTTCCAGACTTTACGGAAAGGATATCAGGTACTGTTCCAACCGCAAGGAAGCAAAGGATCACGGAGATGCGGGCATTCTTCTCGGAAGTCCGATCAGGGACGGCGATAAGGTCGTCATCATCGAAGATGTGACGACGTCCGGCAAATCGATTGAAGAGACATTTCCGATCATCCGCGCACAGGGAGACGTGGAAATCTTGGGACTGATTGTTTCCCTAAACCGTATGGAGCGCGGAAAGGGCGAGAAGAGCGCACTTGAGGAAATCAAAGAAACCTATGGATTTGCGGCCAATGTGATTGTGACGATGCAGGAGGTTGTGGACTATTTATATAATCGGCCATTTCGGGGAAGGCTATTGATTGATGATACGCTGAAGGCAGCGATTGACAGTTATTATGAGCAGTATGGAGTGAAATAGAATGGCAAAGCCCAAAAAGATAAAAAAGAGAAAGAGCTTTATGTTCACATCCAGACACCAGTCGGAAATTGGCATCCTGTCGTTGATACTTGCCGTCGCTTCCCTTGGAGGTATGGTAGGAGCGATCATTGTATCGTTTCTCGAAAGGGGCGAGGCGGCGCTGCGGCTTGGCGTAGTCGGGCTGTTTGCTGTGCTTGCGGACGTAGTTGGAATTGTGGCGGGCTGCATGAGCCTTCAGGAGCGGGATATTTTTGTGTGGGTTCCGCGTGCGGGGCTGATTTTCAACCTGCTTGTGTTGGTGTTGTGGATTTTTTTGATTATTTCAGGTGTTAGAGGTGTATAAAATGAACTCAGAACGGTATCAGCTTTCAATAGAAAGAATCAGAGGAATTTATGAGGAAGAATTAATAGGGGAACCCTTTTTATCCTATTTCAAAAAGGCAGCTTCCCTTCTTCTTTTGTTACGGGAAGTCAGTGTGCTGATCGAAGAGGGTGAATTATGTAAACTCAGCATGGAAGAATTGGAGCGGCTGAATCGGAAGCTGTATGCGGATATTTTGCCGGAGCATTATGAAGAAAGCATTGCAAATCCCGCCTATATGGTAGAATTATGCGAGAAAAGGGGTTATGAAAAAGAATACGGACAGTATCTGGCCTTTCTTTATACGGAAATGCGCGGGCTGATTCCGCTCGCGTTTGAAAATTGTCTTGAAGTCATTACGTTGTACCAGGAGCTGTTCATTGAGATTTACGCCTTATTTGTCTATGCACAGGCGGAGCAACCCGTTCAGACAGTTCCCACTGCAGAGGAAATCTGCAGGTGCATTTATTGGTTTGAAAGTGATAACTGTGATGTTCTTGTTCCCAAGCGTCTTGATGAGCTGCTCGATCCGAAAGAGGACTTTGCTGCTCGTTTGATTATGGATTCGGACTTGATGGATCTGCGTTATCTCTATCTGTTTGGCGAATATGTCACGGAAAATGAACGGGAAATTGCAGCCTATTTAAACGCGATGTCCGAGGAGCAGATTGCGGCGATGGCTTCTACCTATACGGAGGGCTATAGAATTGGCTTTATCAAGGGAAACAAGGACTTATCAAAGAAACGTGTCGTGAATATCCGCTACTGCCTTGGCTTTGAACGAATTGTCAGGCAAGCTGTTATCAATTTTGAACAGATGGGGCTTTCACCGACGATTTACCGGGCGGCATCCCTGTCGTTGAATAAGCGCGGGCAGCACAGGGTCGGTTATTATGGCGCCATTGCGAACAAACAGTATGATTTCGATCATAAAGAAGATGAAGCAATTTATTTGGATAAGGATTTTATCAACCGAAAAATCGGCGTTTTAAAGACAGCGTTTGAGGAGCGCAAGGAGTTGGCGGCATGGCATGCAGGTCCTGCCGTCATAGAGACTTTTGGAGAAGAGCCGTTTTCGCCGAAGGCAAAAGAAGACGCACTTACCTTAAATGAAAAGCAGCAGAGGCTTTCTGTAGAATATGCGGATTTGAGCGGGCGACTTACGAATGAGTATATTATTGGAGAGGAGCGCAGTTTTACGATTATCGCATATCCGACACCCCAAATTGGCCCTGATTTTGCTAAAATTTTTGATGAGACAGTCAAGATTAATACACTTGATTATGCGCGTTATGAGGCGATGCAGCAGAAGCTGATCGATGTACTGGATCAGGCGAGAACCGTGCGGATTGTAGGAAAAGGTAATAACGAAACAGAACTGACCGTGGCGCTTCGTGAACTGAATAATCCTAAAAAAGAAACACTGTTTGAAAACTGTGTGGCAGATGTGAATATTCCGGTTGGGGAGGTGTTTACTTCTCCCAAGCTGAAAGGGACAAAAGGGCTGCTTCATATTGGGGAGATTTATTTGGACGGCCTCTATTATCAAAATTTGAAGCTTCATTTTCAGGATGGGAAAGTGATATCCTACGGATGCTCCAATTTTCCGGATGAAAAAGAGAACCGCAAATATATCAAGGACAATCTGCTGTTCCACCATGAAACGCTGCCGCTTGGTGAATTTGCGATCGGTACGAATACGACGGCTTACAGGATGGCGAGGAGGCATCGGATTCAGGCGAAGCTTCCTATTTTGATCGGAGAAAAAACGGGCCCGCATTTTGCTGTCGGTGATACGTGCTACAGCTATCAGGAGGATGTAAAGTCTTATAATCCTGACGGGAAAGAAATCGTTGCGCGGGAAAATGAAATTTCGGCGCTCAGAAAGAGCAGTCCAAAGGAGGCTTATTTCCATTGCCATACGGATATCACGCTTCCTTATGATGAGCTGGGGGGAATTTACGCGGTGCATGAGGACGGGACAGAAACGGCGCTTCTTGAGGACGGATTGTTTGCGCTCGCGGGACTGGAAGAGTTGAATAAACCGTTGAAGAATCATTGAGATTCAGATATAATAAAAGAAGATATCAATACAGCGAAGAGACGGATTACAAGGAGGAGTACGATGGCAAAGGTAGGCATTGTAATGGGCAGCGATTCGGATATGCCCGTGATGAGCAAGGCGGCGGATATTTTGGAGGAGTTCGGAGTGGATTATGAAATGACGATTATTTCTGCCCACAGGGAACCCGACGTATTTTATGAATACGCCAAAAGTGCCGAGGAAAAGGGCTTTCGGATTATTATCGCAGGAGCGGGGATGGCCGCTCATCTGCCGGGCATGTGTGCAGCTATTTTTCCGATGCCGGTTATTGGGATTCCGATGCATACGACCTCTTTAGGCGGACGTGATTCCCTATATTCTATTGTGCAGATGCCGGCGGGTATACCGGTAGCGACGGTTGCCATCAACGGAGGCACAAACGCAGGGATTCTTGCGGTAAAGATGCTTGCAATGTCGGATGCCCTGCTCCTTGATAAATTAAAGGAATATACGAAGGGCTTGCAGGAGTCAGTTGAGAAGAAGGCTCAAAAGCTTGAACGCCTTGGTTATCAGGAATATTTGAAGCAGATGTGAGCGGTTGTGCGGATAAAAGCGAAGAATGCTTTTAAAACGAATAAAATAAACTTTAAAAAGGAAATAGGAGAATAAGAATGGATTACAAAAGTGCAGGGGTGGATATTGAGGCCGGTTACAAAGCGGTGGAATTGATGAAGGAGCATGTAAAGGGAACAATGAGACCCGAAGTGCTTAGTGGACTTGGCGGATTTTCAGGCGCGTTTTCTCTTGAAAAATACAAGACAATGGAAAAACCGACGCTCGTTTCGGGCACGGATGGGGTTGGCACGAAGCTGAAGTTGGCCTTTCTTCTTGACCGGCATGATACGATCGGAATAGACTGTGTTGCGATGTGTGTCAATGATATTGCCTGCGCGGGCGGAGAGCCGTTATTTTTTCTTGATTATATTGCGTGCGGAAAGAATGAACCGGAAAAAATCGCAGCGATTGTAAAGGGTGTAGCCGAGGGCTGTAAGCAGGCCGGTGCGGCTTTGATTGGCGGAGAAACGGCGGAAATGCCCGGTTTTTATCCGGAAGAGGAATATGATTTGGCAGGCTTTGCGGTTGGGATCGTAGATGAAAAGAATCTGATATCCGGCAGAGAAATCAAAGAAGGAGATGTTATAATTGGTATTGCCTCCTCAGGCGTACATAGTAATGGCTATTCTCTCGTGCGCAAAGTATTTCCGATGCGGGAATCCAACATGAAGGAATATGTAGCGAGCCTTGGCTCTACATTAGGAGAAGCGCTTCTGACTCCGACAAAGATTTATGTAAAGGCCTTGAACAGCGTGAAGGGAGCGGGTATTGCGATCAAGGGCTGCAGTCATATTACGGGAGGTGGTTTCTATGAGAATGTGCCGAGGATGCTGCCGGACGGTATGCGGGCTGTCATCAAGAAGGATTCTTTCGAGGTGCTCCCTATTTTTACGCTGATTCAGGGAAGCGGAAATATCAGCGACGAAATGATGTATAACACTTATAATATGGGAATTGGCATGATGCTTGTTGTGGAGCAGGGAGACGCTGAGGACACAATGGAAGCGCTCCAAAAGGTCGGAGAAAAGGCCTATAGAATCGGCGTGATCGAGGCCGGAGAAAAGGGTGTCACCATATGCTGAACATAGCGGTGCTCGTGTCCGGAGGCGGTACGAATTTACAGGCGGTCATGGATGCCATCGAGCAGAAGCAAATAACGGGCACAAGGATAACGCTTGTTATTAGTAATAAATCAGGTGCGTATGCGCTGGAGCGAGCTGCAAGCAGCGGCATCCCTGCATGCTGCATCAGCCCGCAGGACTATGAAAACAGGGACGAGTATGATACGGCAATGCTTACGGCATTGTCAGAGGCAGGTGCGGAGCTGATCGTACTGGCAGGCTTTCTCGTTGTACTATCTTCCCGTTTTGTAAAGGCTTATGAGGGAAGGATTATCAATATCCATCCATCCCTGATTCCATCGTTTTGCGGGGAGGGCTGTTACGGGCTGAAGGTGCATGAAAAAGCGTTGGAGCGCGGTGTGAAGGTGACCGGAGCGACGGTTCATTTTGTGGACGCCGGTACGGATACCGGGCCGATCATCATGCAGAAGGCGGTCGAAGTGAAACCGGACGACACACCGGAACAGCTGCAAAAGCGTGTGATGGAGCAGGCGGAATGGGAAATACTTCCTGCCGCGATTCAAGCAATCGCAAGCGGCGAGCTTGTGTTGGAAAACGGGAGAGTGAGGGAGAAAATACAATGAAGGTATTGATTATAGGCGGCGGCGGAAGAGAGCACGCGATTGCTGTCAGTGCTGCTAAGAGTAGCCGTGTGGATAAAATTTATTGTGCGCCCGGAAACGCCGGAATTGCGGAAGTTGCAGAATGCGTTGATATTGGAGTGATGGAATTTGAGCGGTTAGCGGAGTTTGCATCGGAGAGAGCAATTGATCTGGTGATTGTCGGCCCCGATGATCCGCTTGTGGGCGGTATTGTGGATGTGCTTGAGCAAAGGGGGCTGCGCGTATTCGGTCCGCGAAAGAATGCGGCGATCCTTGAGGGCAGCAAGGCATTTTCCAAGGATCTGATGAAAAAATACAATATCCCGACCGCGGCTTATGAAAATTTTGACACACCTGAAGAGGCGCTTTCCTATTTAAAAATGGCGAAGCTGCCGGTTGTGTTAAAAGCGGATGGTTTGGCGCTCGGAAAGGGTGTCCTGATTTGCAATACGCTTGAGGAGGCCGAGGCCGGTGTTAAGACGATCATGCTGGACAAGCAGTTTGGTTCTGCGGGTAACAGGATTGTGATCGAAGAATTTATGACAGGCAGAGAGGTGTCCGTACTTTCCTTTGTGGATGGAAAGACGATCAGGCTGATGACCTCGGCGCAGGATCATAAACGTGCGCTGGACGGAGATCAGGGCTTAAATACAGGCGGTATGGGGACATTTTCCCCAAGCCCTTTCTATACAAGAGAAGTAGATGAGTTCTGCAGAAAACATATTTATCAGGCGACTGTCGATGCGATGGCAAGTGAGGGAAGAGAATTTAAGGGGATCATTTTCTTTGGGCTGATGCTGACTGAAAACGGACCTAAAGTGCTGGAATATAATGCGAGATTTGGCGATCCTGAGGCGCAGGTCGTATTGCCGCGGATGAAAAACGATCTGATTGATGTGATTGAGGCCTGTATTGATGGGTCACTTGGTCAAACGGAGCTTGAATTTGCGGACAATGCGGCAGTTTGCGTTGTGCTTGCATCAAAAGGTTATCCGGGAAGCTATGAAAAAGGGTTTCCGATTACCGGACTGGAAAGCTTTTGCGATAACGATGATTATTTTGCGTTTCATGCCGGAACAAGGCTTGCGGACGGAAAAGCTGTGACGAACGGGGGTCGTGTTCTCGGCATTACGGCGACCGGTGCAGATTTGAAGCAGGCACGCCGCAATGCTTATGAGGCAGTGACTCGCGTCGGTTTTGACAACAAATATTGCAGGAGTGATATTGGAAAGGCGATTGACGAGGCATAGCCGGAGAGTAAAATGGCTTGTGTCGGGATCATTTAAAATGCTGCGAAGGAGGGATTGTTATGGCGCTTGATTTAGGTTCGTTAAAGTACAAAAGACCCGCTAACTGCAGTAAATGCAGCGGCAATTTGCGGTATGTAGGCATCGGGGAATACGAATGTGAAAACTGCAAAAATATTGAGCTTGACGATTACGGGAAGGTGCGCACTTATATTGAGGAAAATCGCGGTGCCACACAGTCTGAGGTTTCACAGGCGACGGGTGTGGAAGTTAATACAATACGCCAGATGCTGCGTGAAGAAAAAATAGAGATCGCACCGAATTCGGTTATCTTTCTTCAATGCGAGGGATGCGGCGCAAAGATTCGTTCCGGGAAATATTGTGATGCATGTGAGGGAAAGGCCAAAAAAGAAGAAAAAACAAAACGTACGCTGTCCGCACAGGGCTCTGTCAAGGGTGGTATAATAAGTACGAAGGGCGAGCGGCGCTTTATGAGGTAACAGAAAAAATAAATTTTTAATAGCTAAGCGGACATAATGACCAATGCGGTCAGATCATGTCCGCTTATTTTGTGATTGTGTGTGGCAGGCTGAATTTGTCTATCGCAAGCGAAAGCAGCCGCTAAATGCTGTAGAAAAATGCGAGATATGACAATATATGGTTGACATAAGCAAAAACAGGTTGTATGATAAAAATGAGGAAAAGTGTGGCAATGCCACAGGAACAAGTAATGACTAAGGGAGTCAACAAGCATCTTGCATATACTGAAAGGGGAAACGGTATATGATACTTATGCAGGCAAATGCACGAAGAATGCGGAAGAAGGGTAACCGCTGCTTCGTTCTGTTACTGCTTATTATAACGGGTGTTGTCAGTTGTATTTTTATTGCGACACAGGTTATGAGACAGCAGGTTTTTGGATATACGGCTGTAAAGGGAACAGTTCTTTGCAAAAGCGGTATGGTGCGACAGGGTGCATCTACGGCTTCTGCTTTTGCGTTTGGAGTTACAAAGGATGAGGTTGTAACGATTACGGATGAAAAGACCGGTTCCGACGGAAAGGTATGGTATCAGATTACCGTATCCGGTTCGACAGGCTATATTCGTTCCGATCTTGTTAAAAAATCCACCACACTGGCTACAACTACAATAAATACGGGCGGCACGGACGCGACGGCATCAGGGACAGGTACGATTAAGGGTGCAAATGTTATCGTACGAGAGGCGCCTTCAGCGACGTCCGGAATCAGGATAACGCTTGGCAGCGGACAGAGTGTCACGATAGAATCCGCCGTGGCAGGAACGGATGGAAATAAATGGTATTCTGTTAGCTTTGCAAAGAATGGGAATTATTACAAAGGTTATATACGTTCTGATTTGGTCAGTGCAAGCGGAGATATATCAGTTTCCGGTGCAAGTGCATCTCCGACTTCGGCAAAGGTGCTGACGGGAACGGTTACCGCAAACAGCATCCGTGTAAGAAAGAAAGCTTCCACGACCGGAACTGTGATGGCAACGCTTACAAAAGGCGGGGCGGTTACCGTATCCGAAACTGTTACGGGAGACGATTCTCAAAAATGGTATAAAGTGACTGTCCCGGCAGTATTGACGGGCGGCGCCCAAGTAACGGGCTATATTCGTGCAGATCTGTTATCGGTGACGGAAACTGCGGTCACACAGCAGACTGTAGCGACAGGAACAACTACCTCCTCCACGAAAAAGGGAACGATCAAAGGAGATTCTGTTCGTGTGCGAGTGTCTGCGTCGGTAACGGGAGTTGTTTCCTGCGCACTTAATACCGGCACGGAGGTGATTGTGCTGGAGGCGGCGAGCGGAGATGGGAAAGACTGGTACAAGGTGCAGTTTACGTATAATGGGACGGCTATGACGGGCTATGTGAGCGCAGATTATGTAACTGTTACGGAAACAGCCGCATCGACAGATTCTTCTTCAGCGGCAACCCAGATTGGAACGGTGAAGGGAAGCGGGATTAACATCAGAAAAGAACCGGTAAGCGGCGAAATTCTCTGTAAGCTGAACAGCGGTCAGTCCATAACAGTGACGGAACAGACGAAAGGCAGCGACGGAATTACCTGGTATAAAATCTCATTTACATATAACCTGACGCCGCAGAACGGATATATTCGTTCGGACTTCGTAGAAGGTGTGACAATGACAGGCTCCGCGAGTGTGTCGGGTAATACGGCGTCAACGGCTGCTGCCGTTAACCGGAATGGAGCAATAAAAGGAATCAATGTTAATGTCAGAAAAGAGGCGGTGAGCGGAGAAGTTTTGTGCAAATTGAGCACGGGGCATTCCGTGACTGTAAAAGATGAAAAAGATGGATCCGACGGAAAAAAATGGTATCAGATATCCTATTCGTATAACAATACGGCAGGAACCGGATGGATGCGTTCGGACTATGTGACTGTTGAGGAAACACCGGTGCAGACAGCGACAAGCAGCGTCTCGACCGGTTCCATTAAAGGAACAAGCGTCCGTGTCAGGGAAAGCGCTGTGAACGGAAGTGTTGTCGTACAGCTCAATACGGGACATGCGGTAACGTTACTTGGAGAAACGACAGGAAGCGACGGATATAAATGGTATCAGGTTTGCTTTACCTATCAGGGAAGTGAAAAAAGCGGATATGTCCGCTCAGATTTTGTAACTATTATTACGACGGCAACGCAGCAGGCGGCGCTTGGCTCTGCGGATTTTGAAGCGTCGATCGCAGCACTGCCGGAAAGCTACAAAAACAGCTTGCGCGCATTGCATGAAAAATATCCGAACTGGAGATTTGAGACGGTTAATACAAATTTGGATTGGAATAGCGCGGTAACGGCGGAAAGCTCCGTGGGCAAGAATCTCATTGCCAAGTCAAGCATTTCCTCATGGAAATCGACGGAGCCACAGGCTTATGACTGGACTCAGAACGCATGGTATGGCTTTGATGGTGGAAGCTGGGCTTCCGCCTCCAGAGAACTTATCCAGTATTATATGGATCCGAGGAACTTTTTGGATGAAAGCGGTATCTTCCAGTTTGAAACGCTGGAATATCAGGGTTATCAAAATGAGACAGGCGTATCGAATATTTTGGCATCGACGTTTATGAGCGGCTCTTATACGGATACGGACGGCGCTACAAGATCTTATGCGAGCACCTTTTCGGAAGCGGGCTCCTCTTTGGGGATCAGCCCTTATCATCTTGCCGCGCGTTGTCTGCAGGAGCAGGGAGTCTATGGGATGAGCCAAAGCATTGCGGGAACAGTGGCCGGTTATGAGAATTTATTTAACTTCTTCAATATTGGCGCTTATGCGGCAGGAGGCAATACCGCTGCGATCAACGGACTGATTTATGCCCAGGGTTCGGATGAGGCTTATTATCGTCCGTGGAATTCGCGCTATAAATCAATCATGGGAAGCGCCAAATATGTGAGTGAAAAATATGTCAAGAAGGGCCAGAATACGCTGTATTTTCAAAAGTTTAATGTTGTAAACAGCGGGAATGGGATCTATTCCCATCAGTATATGAGCAATGTCCTTGCTGCTTCTGCGGAATCGGCAAGAATGAAAAAGGCGTATTCGGATTTGAACACCTCGCTTGTGTTTAAAATTCCCTATTATAATAACATGCCCGAAACGGCCTGTGCAAAACCGGTTTCCGAATCAAACCCGAATAACTACCTGTCGTCGCTCTGGATTGACAACCAGACAGTTACACCCGGCTTTAGTCCGGTTGTAGATAATTATTATTTAATTGTAGATAATAGTGTTGGGATGATCAATATTGGAGCGACGCCGGTTGCGAATACATCGAGTGTCGGAGGCGTGGGTGAGATAAATTTAAATGTCGGCACGAATGTGATTTCCATCGTTTGCAAGGCGCAAAACGGAAATACAAAGACTTATACGCTGACAGTACAGAGAAATTAAGCGGTCATACGCCGGTGGAGAGCCTGATAAATCAAGAAAAAAAGCGTTGGACGCGAAAGGAGTTTATATGCATCGAGGAAAATGGAAGATGACAGGGGTTACGGCGTTTGCCATGGCACTTTGCATCCTGTCTGCCGACAGGGTTTATGCCGCCGGAAGCGTAAAATTATCGGCGGATATGGATACGGCTGTTGTAGGAGATACGGTTACTGTGAGCGTGAAAGCGGAAAATCCTGCGGGGGCGGCGGAGGTACCGCAGATTTCTGTAGAATATGATGCGAATCGTTTATCCTTTCTTGAGTGCGACAGGGAATACGGCGGAGGTGGGGGAGGCTTGATCACGCTGACGGATACGGAGGCTGATATTTCCTTTTCCATACTTTCCGGCGGGACGGCAGAAGTGACGGTTTCTGCTATTTTAGACGGAGATGGCGCCAGTGTGCCAACAGACAGCATACAGATTGCTGTGGACGGTGAAGATACGGCAGCTGCCGCAGGCGGCACGGAGCAGACCGCGACGGGTATAGAAGAGGGCACGATCATGTCCACCGATGGCACGAAGGTCGTGTCTACTGTATTTGCGGACGAATTCATGCCGGAGCTGTTTCATAAGACGACAGTCACTTATGAAGAGCAGATGGTTGAAGCGGCGCAGTTCGATATGGGAGAGATTGTGCTACTCTACGTAACGGATGCAACCGGAAATAACGGGGCTTTTAATATTTATGACCAAGCGACGGGAGAGCTTTCCAATTTTCGGATAATCCGGGGAATCGAGAACAGATTCATTATTGTTCTTCCCGCAGATGAAACGATGACTATTCCGACAGGCTTTACAAAAGCGACGCTGCAGTGGAACGACCAGACTCTGGAGGCATACATGATTGTAGACGCCGCCTCGGAGGAGGGAGAGGAAGAAGCCGCTGTTTTAAGTGAAGATGTTTCAAGCGCGGATTTTTTCTTGCTGTATGCAATCAGCTCCGAGGGCAATAAGGGTTGGTATTTATATGACCAGACGGAAGGTACTTATCAGCGTTTTTTGCAGGTAATCCTTACAACGACGGACGAGAATGGAAATGTGATTGAAACAAGCGCCGATACGTCGGACTCAGGCGGATATAAGGAGCAGTCGAACGGGAGACTTTTGATTATTTGCATTATGGCCGCTGTTTTGTTGATTTTATTGATTGTGATGCTGAACATGTTTTTAAAATTAAGAGATTATCAGAGTTATGACTATATTGACGAGGATGATGAGACGCCCGATATACAAAAACATACAAAGACAGGGGAGAGTCCGATTAATGTAAGCAGGCTTGCGGATATACAAATGAATAGGGAATTGCCGCAGGGGCAGGTACAAGACGATCGCGGACAGACACCGGTCGATGGAATGGATACGGACGAGGATGATGATCTGGAAATGATCGACGATTATGAGCAGGAGGATGAGGATGAATTCTTTCGTCCCCGCCATAAGGAGAAAAAAGATAAAAAACAAAAAAAGGAGCCGCGAGGCAGAAAAGATAAGCGGAATGTCGAAGAACCACAGGCAATTGACTGGTCGGAGCTTGAAGGCACGATGAAGGACTCGCTGGAGGATGCAAGAAGGCCCCGCGGCAACCGTTCGGAGGATCTGCCTCCGATATACCGGACAAATTTGGAAGAGGAGTTGGAAATACCGGTTCATGAACAGCCGCTGCCGCAGCAGCCCGCTTATGAACTGCCAAAATCGCAGGCCATATATGAACAGCCGGCACCGCAGCCGGAATTGGATTTGGACGAGGATTTTGAGTTTGAATTTATTAATTTAGATGAATGATAAAGGAAAATTCAATCATAATTTATAATGGAAAGGGGTAGCACATATGAACAAATCACAGTACAGTCGTGCCAATTCACTGGTTTTCCGTATTTCGACGGTTATTATTCTGGGAATCGCGTTTACGGTGTTCTCCGACATGAATGCGGGAAATGCGTCGTTAGCCGCCTATATTCAAATTGGAGCATGCGCACTAAGTTTACTTATGGCGATTGTGGGACTCGTAAAGTTTAGAGAAGGAAAGCTCGGATGCGACTTGATTGTAGGCGCCGCAGCCCTCACTTATGCGGTGGTAATGCTGGCCGGCAGTTCCAATGCCACCTATGTATATTGTTTTCCTATTATGCTGATGGCGATGGTATATCTCTATCGTCGATTGATCGTGATAGGCTGCGTCCTCGTGGCAATTTGCACCGTCATAAAGGTTGCGCAAGGGCTCTTAGGCGGAACGGCCAACGTTGCAGAAATACTGATACAGGTAATTGCGACTGCATTATGCTGTATCAGTTCCATTTTTATTTCGGGAATGCTGCAAAGCTTTAATAAGGAAAACAACGATTCAATTCAAGGCGCTGCGGATGATCAAAAAGAAGCTTCTAAGAAGATGATTGCGGCCGCAAATGATATAGGAAAACATTTTGAGGAAGCGCAGGACACGATGAGGGAACTGTCCGGCTGTATTGATACGAACCACTTTGCAATGCGCAACATTGCACAAAGCACCGAGAATACGGCTGAGGCGATTCAAAAGCAGGCAGTTATGTGTACTGAGATTCGCCAGAATACGGATACGGCGGAGCAGGAAACCTCTAAAATGATAACTGCGGCGCAGGGTACGCTCAAAACAGTCAGCGACGGCGTTATGCTGGTGAAGCAGCTCAAGGAGCAGGCGGAAATTGTTGGTGAAGCGAGCCATGCGACGGTGGAAAGCACGGCGCTTTTGACAGCAAAGGTCGAAGAGGTTCAGAAAATTGTTACAACAATACTCAGTATTTCTTCCCAGACAAACCTTCTTGCTCTGAATGCCTCGATCGAGGCGGCAAGAGCGGGCGAGGCGGGCAAGGGTTTTTCTGTTGTGGCGGACGAGATCAGACAGCTTGCCGAGCAGACAAAGGAGTCTTCGAACCGGATCAAGGACATTATTACGGATTTGAACGATTACGCAAAACGTGCCAACAGCAGCGTGGGCGATACGATTTCCACTGTTGAAAGGCAGAATGAAATGATTGATGTCAGCCGTGAAAAGTTCATACTGATCGAAAAGGAAGTGTCTTCGCTTACGGAAATTATTAGTAATACGGATGTGCTCATTGCGGATATCATCGGAAGCACCACAATTATTTCCGATAATATCAGTCAATTATCCGCGACAAGCGAGGAGGTTGCGTCAAGCTCTTCGGAGGGACTACATACATCAGAACAGGCAGTCGATTCTATGCATGAATTCGCGGCGCTATTGGAGAATATAGCAAAAACAGCCGAGGAATTAAAGAATTACGCAAAATAAAGAAAACAGACTGAAAATGGTTTGTTCAGAACATACAAAAGCAGCGCTTCAAAATTTGCAAAAGAGGAGCTGCTTTTGTGATTTTTTTTCAATTTTTCATATAAAATTTATGGATGTTTTACTTGCAAAATATGCTAGCTGTGTTAGTATAAATATCACAGAGAAACTGCCTGCTCCTATGTGCGGCCGTATAAAAGAAGGTGAACGTATGATAGTGGAAATTGATTTTAACAGTGGGGAAGCAATTTATATACAGCTTTGCAACCAGATTATTATAGGAATTGCGACTTCCCGGCTAAAGGAAGGAGATACACTTCCTTCGGTGCGGCAGCTTGCCGAGCTGGTCGGCATCAACATGCACACAGTGAACAAAGCATATTCCGTGCTGCGGGAAGAGGGCTATATCAAAATTGACCGTCGCAGGGGCGCAGTCATTGCAATCGATATTGACAAGTTGCGGGCGATGGAGGAAATGAAAGGGGAGCTTTTGATTTTACTTGCCAGAGCGAGCTTGAAAAATATCACAGCGGATGAGGTTCATGAAATGATCGATGAGATATTTACGGAATATGGCTGCCCCGGTATATAAAGAAATAAATAGAAAATGATTTGAAGGAGACTGGTATGGCATCAAATTATACGCAAAAGGCAGAGAAGGCATTAGAACTGGCAGGAAAGCTTTCGAGAGAATTGAAGCATGGTTATGTCGGAACGGAGCACCTGCTTTTGGGATTAATTAAGGAGGGAACAGGCGTAGCTGCCAAAGTGCTGCTGGCGAACGGCGTGAGCATGGAAAATATTGTAGATTTAATCGAGCAGCAGATTGCGCCGGGTTCTGACGTGAGCATCAAAGAGAGGGACGGCTTCACACCGAAGGTAGAGGAAATTCTTGCAAAGAGCGGGGAGGAAGCTGTCCATTTTAAAGCAAAGCAGATTGGAACAGAGCATTTGCTGCTTTCCCTGATCAAAGACGGAGAAAATCTCGCGATCCGGCTGCTGAATACGCTCACCGTCAACCCACAGAAGCTGTATGTCGACCTGCTTGTGGCGATGGGAGAGGATGTTTCTAAATATAAGGAAGATCTGCAAAACGCCAAAAGCGGCAAGAAAAAGACCAAGGGAACAGGTCTTCTTGTCGATCAGTACAGCAGGGATCTGACGGCGCTTGCAGAGGAAGGAAAACTAGATCCCGTAGTCGGAAGAGAGATGGAAATTACCCGGATCATCCAGACATTGAGCAGGCGGACAAAAAATAACCCATGCCTGATCGGAGAGCCGGGTGTCGGAAAAACAGCAATCGTCGAAGGACTTGCAAGGCGGATCGTTGAGGGGCTTGTGCCGGAGACTGTGCAGGATAAACGTGTGCTGACTCTGGATTTATCAGGAATGATTGCGGGAAGTAAATACCGCGGCGAATTTGAGGAACGCATCAAAAAGGTTGTGAAGGAGGTCACGGAAGCAGGAAATATTTTGCTGTTTTTAGATGAGCTGCATACGATCATCGGCGCAGGCGGCGCTGAGGGTGCGATTGATGCTTCTAATATTTTAAAGCCGTCGCTGGCACGTGGAGAAATTCAGCTGATCGGCGCTACGACGTACGAGGAATACCGGAAATATATTCAAAAGGACGCGGCGTTGGAGCGGCGCTTCCTGCCGATTGCCGTTGAGGAGCCAAGCGAGGAAACAACAATCAGAATCCTGCAGGGGATTAAAGAAAATTATGAAAACCATCATGGTGTCAAAATTACCGATGATGCAGTGGTTGCGGCGGCTCAGATGTCGGCACGCTATATCAATGACCGCTTTTTGCCGGATAAGGCCATTGACCTGATGGATGAAGCGGCATCGAAGGTACGTTTAAACGGTTTGAAGGTACCTGCCGGGCTCGGCGAACTGGAGCAGGAGTTAAAGGAGCTTGAGGCAGAAAAGGAACAGTATTTAAAAGCGGATCAGATGGAGGAATATGCGGTCGTAAAGCGTGAGCAGGAGAAGATCAAAAAGGTCTATGACAGGAAGAAAAAGCGTTTTGAAAATAGCTTGAAAGAAAATAAGCCGGTTGTCGATGCGGATGAAATTGCAGATATTGTTTCCGAATGGACAAAAATACCGGTAAAAAAGCTGGCAGAAGGAGAAAGCGCGAAGCTGCTGCGCCTGGAAAAGGAGCTTCGTAAGCGTGTCATCGGGCAGGAGGAAGCGGTGAGCGCCGTGTCCAGAGCGATCAAGCGCGGGAGGATCGGATTAAAGGAGAAAAACCGTCCAATCGGATCGTTCCTGTTTTTAGGACCGACCGGAGTCGGTAAGACGGAGCTTTCAAAGACGTTGTCCGAAGTGCTTTTTGGTACGGAAAATGCGTTGATTCGTGTGGACATGTCCGAATATATGGAAAAGCATACCGTATCCAGAATGATTGGATCCCCTCCGGGTTATGTTGGCTTTGAGGAAGGCGGGCAGCTTTCCGAAAAGGTGCGCAGAAACCCGTATTCCGTTATTTTATTTGATGAAATCGAAAAGGCGCACCCCGATGTATTCAATATTTTATTGCAGGTGCTCGATGACGGACATATTACCGATTCCGCGGGGCGCAAGGTCAGCTTTAAAAACTGTGTCATCATTATGACATCGAACGCGGGAGCGGGCAGGATCATTGATCCCAAAAAGCTTGGCTTTGCGGCTGTGGAAGATGAGAGACAGGATTACGAAAAAATGAAGTCGGGCGTCATGGAGGAAGTAAAGCATATTTTTAAGCCCGAGTTTATTAACCGAATTGATGAAATTATCGTTTTCCATGCGCTGAATCAGGAAAATATGAAAAAAATTGTGACGCTGCTCGTAAATGATCTTGCGGCTCGTGCGAAGGAGCAGATGAACATCACGCTGACCGTGCGTGATACGGTCAAAAAATATATCGTTGAGAAGGGCGCTGATAAAAAGTATGGGGCAAGACCGCTCCGGCGTGCAATCCAGACGATGTTAGAGGATCAGCTAGCGGAAGAAATACTGGAGGGGCGCGTCAAGGAAGGGCAGGAGGTTATCGTTTCTCTCGGGAAAATTGACGGGAAAAATGAGATTAAAATGGCTGGAAAATAAGACGGATATAGAGTATACTATTAGAAGCAGTATAATTTACTTAGGAGGACTGAACATCATGTCAGTGGTAAAGGAACTTATTCGTACGGAAAAAGACGGCTCATTGAGCTTCGGCAATCACGAATTGGCGCAGAAGGCAAAACTTGAGGATTATGAATGTGCCGGTAATCTTTATAAGGTAAAGACATTTTCTGAAATAACAAAGCTGGAACGGGATGGCATGTTTGTCTATGAATCCGTGCCGGGAACCAGCGTAAATGAGTTCAAATTGACGGAGAAGAGTGTGGGATTTACCGTGTGCGGCGCTATGGACGCGCAAATTACGGTTGGATTAAAAGAAGATACGGAATATGAGGTGTTTGTGTCTAAAAAGAGTGTCGGCAAGATGAAGACGAATCTTGGCGGCAAGCTGAGCGTCAGCGTGGAGCTTGCGGGCGAAGGAGAAATTCCGGTAAGGATTGTCGAGTAGGAGAAGCATGGCAAAAGGAAAGCTTACGACGGTGTTTTATTGTAGCCAATGCGGCTATGAATCATCCAAGTGGATGGGGCAATGTCCGTCCTGCAAGGAGTGGAATACGTTCGTTGAGGAGACTGTTTCCAAACCGCTGAGAGGAAAGGGTGATGCAGCCTCTCACCGACCAGGAGAGCGAAAAATGCCGGAAAAAATTTCGGCAATTCGCCTGACTGAGGATGAGAAGATCAAGACCCATATCGAGGAACTGGACAGAGTTTTGGGAGGCGGTATTGTACCCGGCTCCCTTGTTTTAGTGGGCGGCGACCCCGGTATCGGAAAGTCAACGCTATTGCTGCAAGTATGTAAGCAGCTTTCTGACGATAGGCGTCAGGTGCTATACATTTCAGGCGAAGAATCTCTCAAACAGATCAAGATGAGGGCAGAGCGGATCGGAACGTTTAATGATTGTCTGTCGCTGCTTTGTGAGACAAACCTCTTCGATATTGAGGAGGTTATCCGCAGAGAAAAGCCGGAGGCGGTCGTCATTGATTCCATCCAGACGATGTTTAGCGGGGAGGTTTCTGCTGCGCCCGGCAGTGTTTCCCAGGTGCGCGAGACAACGGGGCTGTTATTGCAGATTGCGAAAGGGCTTGGTGTTGCGATCTTTATTGTCGGACATGTGACAAAGGAAGGCATGGTAGCCGGACCGCGCGTGCTGGAGCATATGGTGGACGCCGTTCTCTATTTCGAGGGGGACAGGCATGCCTCTTACCGGATTCTGCGCGGCGTTAAAAACCGGTTCGGCTCCACGAATGAGATTGGTGTATTTGAAATGCGGGGAGAAGGACTTGTCGAGGTAAAAAATCCCTCGGAATATATGCTTTCGGGAAGACCCACAAATGCAAGTGGTTCAGTCGTTGTATGCGCGATGGAGGGAACGCGTCCGATTTTGATCGAAATTCAGGCACTCGTATGTCAGACGAGCTTCGGAATTCCGAGGCGTCAGGCTACCGGAGCGGATTTGAACAGAGTTAATTTGCTCATGGCGGTTTTGGAAAAGCGGATCGGCTTAAAGATGTCGGATTGTGACGCTTACGTGAATGTGGCGGGGGGTATGCGTCTTGCGGAGCCGGCTGTCGATCTTGGGATCGTGCTCGCTGTCCTGTCGAGCTATAAAAATAAAGTGATTCCGGAGGACTTCATCGTGTTCGGCGAAGTCGGCTTGAGCGGAGAAGTCCGTTCTGTCAGCATGTCGGAGCTGCGTGTGCAGGAGGCGGAAAAGCTCGGTTTCCAAACGTGCATTTTACCAAAGAGTGCGATGAAACAGATCATGCAGAAGGGGAAAATCAGGCTGCTCGGCGTGGATACGCTACGGGAAGCGATGAATTATATTTCCTGATACTGCGTCTAAAATTTGTACGGCGGGTTAAGACTAAGGACGGAACTGCAAGGAGAGTACCATGATGAAAATAGTGACGGATTCCGCATCGGATATGCCGGCGTGGATCGAGGAAAAGTATCAGTTAAAAATTATCCCTACTCCGGTCGTGATTAACGGTGTGGATTATCTGGACAGGGTCGATATGACGACAAAGGAATTTTACGGTCTGCTGGATAATAAAGAAAACGATATTAAAACCTATCATATCAATGAATATATGTTTACGGAAAGCTTTCGTCCCTACGCGCAAAATGGGGATGAGGTGCTGTATTTGTGTTTTTCGACGGGAATCGCCGGCACCTTTAGCGCGGCGACGCTTGCTTATCGTGATCTGTTGGAGGAATATCCGGATTTCAAAATGACGATCGTGGATTCGCACTGCGCTTCTCTTGGTTTTGGGCTGCTTGTTTACAAGCTTCTGCTCATGCAGGAGCAGGGCGCGCCCGATGCGCTGATCAAGGAGGCGGCTGTGTACTATGCGGACAACCATATCAAGCATTATTTTACGGTCAATACGCTGCACTATTTGATCAAGGGCGGCAGGATCGGAAAGGTGAAAGGCTCCGTCGGTGAGGTGCTCGATGTCAAGCCCGTTATTGAGATCAATGAAGACGGTGCCCTGAGGTCGCTTTATTCGGTCAGAGGCAGGAAAAAGGCGTTGAAAAAGCTTGTCGAGGAAGCTCTGAAGAATCGTTCGGATTTCTCCGATACAATTGTCGGCATTGTGCACGGGGAGGATGAGGAATCCGCCGTATTGTTTGAGGAAATTATGCGGGAACAGATTTCACCTGCAAGAGTCCTTCATTCGTGTGTGGGATGTGCGATCGGCGCCCATACGGGCAGAGGGATACTCGGTTTTGTGTTTACGGATGAGGACAAACCGGAATATACGGCATATCAGGTGCTTGACAATTACCCGGATGGAATCAATAACTAATATACAACACACAAAAAGGAGAAATGGACAGTGGTTAAGCGGATTTATGTGGAAAAAAGGGTGCCTTTTGCGGTAAAGGCAAAGGAGCTGAGTGAGGAGATCACAAGCTACTTGGATATTAAAGGAATTGACCGCGTACGGGAGCTGATCCGGTATGATATTGAGAATCTTTCCGAGGAGACTTACAGGCGTTCCTGTACCACTGTTTTTTCCGAGCCGCCGGTAGATTTGCTCTATGAGGAGGACTTTCCTAAAAGTGAGCGGACACGGGTGTTTTCCGTGGAATATCTTCCGGGACAGTTTGACCAGCGGGCGGATTCGGCCGTCCAGTGTGTGAAGTTTTTAAAGGAGGATGAGGAGCCGATCATCAAAACGGCCGTCACCTATTGCCTGGAGGGGACGATTTCGGATGAGGAATTCAAACGGATCAAGAGCTACTGCATCAATCCTGTGGACTCTCGCGAAACCGGCATGGTAAAGCCGGACACGCTCGTAACGGAGTTCGAGGAACCGGCTGATATTTTAATATTTGAGGGCTTTCTGGATATGGAGGAAACGCCGCTTAAGGAGTTATATGATTCGCTGGGTCTGGCCATGACATTTATGGACTTTCTGCATATCCAAAATTATTTCAAAAGCGAAGAACATAGAGACCCTTCAATGACGGAGATCCGCGTACTGGATACTTACTGGTCGGATCATTGCCGTCATACGACCTTTTCCACAGAGCTTACGGACGTCACTTTTGAGGACGGCTATTACAAAAAGCCGATTGAAGAGACATACCGGAACTATCTGGCCGTGCGGGAAGAAATTTTCAAAGGAAGAAGCGATAAATTCGTCTGCCTGATGGATCTGGCGCTGATGGCGATGCGCAAGCTGAAGGCGGACGGTAAATTACAGGATATGGAGGAATCGGACGAAATCAATGCCTGCTCGATCGTTGTGCCTGTGGAGATCGACGGGAAGACGGAGGAGTGGCTTGTGAGCTTCAAGAATGAGACGCACAACCATCCGACGGAAATCGAGCCGTTTGGCGGCGCTGCGACATGTCTTGGCGGCGCGATCCGAGATCCGCTTTCGGGACGCTCTTATGTTTATCAGGCGATGCGGGTGACGGGAGCGGCCGACCCGACGGCTCCTTTAAGCGAGACGCTGCGCGGCAAGCTTTCCCAGAAAAAGTTGGTGAGGGGCGCTGCAAGCGGCTACTCCTCTTATGGAAATCAGATCGGTCTGGCTACGGGCTATGTAAAAGAAATCTATCATCCGAATTATGTGGCCAAGAGGATGGAAATCGGTGCGGTCATGGGTGCGGCGCCAAGAAAAAATGTGATCAGGGAAACCTCCGATCCGGGAGACAGCATCATTCTGCTGGGCGGCAGGACCGGACGCGACGGCTGCGGCGGAGCGACAGGCTCCTCCAAAGTGCATACGGAGCAGTCGATTGAAACGTGCGGCGCGGAGGTGCAGAAGGGCAATGCGCCTACGGAAAGAAAGCTACAGAGGCTGTTTCGCAGGGAAGAAGTCAGCAGGCTCATCAAAAAGTGTAACGATTTTGGCGCAGGCGGCGTGTCGGTAGCGATCGGCGAGCTGGCGGACGGCCTTAGAATCAATTTGGACAAGGTGCCGAAGAAATATGCGGGTCTGGATGGGACGGAGCTCGCTATTTCGGAATCTCAGGAACGAATGGCGGTCGTCATCGCGAAAAAAGACGTAGAGCAGTTTTTAGCATATGCGCAGGAAGAGAATTTAGAGGCAGTTGAGGTGGCAACGGTGACAGAGTCCCCCAGACTCGTACTCCTTTGGAGAGGTCAGGAAATTGTTAACTTATCAAGAGCCTTTTTGGATACGAACGGTGCGCATCAGGAGACGAGCGTCAAGGTAGAAATGCCGGAGGAAGCAAACGGATTTTTTGCATCTCCCGAGCTTCCCGGTGTTGCAAAGGCACTTAACAGGGAAGATATCAAGAAGGCATGGCTTACGACGTTGCGCGATTTGAATGTTTGCTCGCAGAAGGGTCTTGTGGAGATGTTTGACAGCTCGATCGGAGCCGGTTCCGTACTGATGCCATACGGCGGTAAATATCAGCTTACGGAAACACAGGCGATGGTTGCAAAACTTCCTGTTTTAAAAGGAAAAACGGATACGGTAACGATGATGAGCTACGGTTTTGATCCGTATTTATCCTCGTGGAGCCCTTATCACGGCGCGGTATACGCTGTGCTGGAATCCGTGGCAAAAATCGTGGCTGCTGGCGGAGATTATAAAAAAATACGGTTTACGTTCCAGGAATATTTCAGAAGGATGACGGAGGATGCTTCCAGGTGGAGTCAGCCGTTTGCCGCCCTGCTCGGCGCGTTTGCCGCACAGCTTGGCTTTGGTCTGCCTTCTATCGGCGGCAAGGACAGTATGTCCGGTTCTTTCAATGAGATCGATGTGCCGCCGACGCTCGTGTCCTTTGCGGTCGATGTGGCAAAGCAGCAGGACATTCTGACACCGGAGCTGAAGAAAGCCGGAAATAAGCTGATTCTCATTAATATTGAAAAAGACGCTTTTATGCTTCCGCGCTATGATGTGGCTAAGGATGTTTATGAGAAGTTTCATCAGGATATTCAGAACGGCAATATCGTTTCGGCCTATGCACCGGATGGTAAGGGCATTGCGGCGGCGGTCAGCAAAATGGCGTTTGGAAACGGTCTTGGTGTAAAGATCGAGCACAGCTTTGCGGGCGAGGATTTGTTCAGAGCGGACTTTGGCGCGTTGCTTGCAGAAGTGCCTGCAGACCGCGTTGGAAAGCTTGCCGTTACCTATACGGTGATCGGCGAGGTCATGGAGGAAGCCTCCTTTACTTACCAAAGTATGTCGATTCCGATGGAAGAAGCATTATCCGCATGGAAAGGGACTTTAGAAAAGGTATTCCCGACAAAAGCTGAAAAGAAGACGGACACGCTCGAATCGAAGCTGTATCGGGCGGACAGCGTTTATCTATGCAAAAACAAGGTCGCAAAGCCGACCGTATTCATTCCGGTATTTCCGGGCACAAACTGCGAATATGACAGCGCAGCGGCATTTGAGCGCGCGGGCGCTTCTGTCGTGACAAAGGTGTTTACGAACATGACGGCACAAGATATCAGGGATTCCGTCGCCGTATTTGAAAAGAGTATCCGTCAGGCGCAGATCATCATGTTCCCAGGCGGGTTTTCCGCGGGTGATGAGCCGGATGGTTCTGCAAAGTTTTTCGCGACGGCATTCCAGAATGCGGCGATCAAGGAAGCTGTATCGGAGCTACTGGATCAAAGGGACGGGCTGGCGCTCGGAATCTGCAACGGCTTTCAGGCGCTGATCAAGCTCGGACTTGTACCGGGCGGCCGAGTCGTGGGACAGACCGGGGATTCGCCGACGCTGACCTATAATACGATCAACCGCCATGTGTCCAAGATGGTCTATACGAAGGTAGTTTCCAACAAATCACCATGGCTTTCCAAGGCTGAGCTCGGTGCAACCTATGTGATTCCGGCCTCCCATGGTGAAGGTAGATTTGTTGCGAACGAAGAGTGGCTGAAGAAGTTGTTTGCAAATGGGCAGGTTGCGACTCAGTATGTGGATATTGACGGAACTGTTTCCCTCGACGAGGAATGGAATGTGAACGGCTCCTATATGGCAATTGAGGGGATTACAAGTCCGGACGGCAGATGCTTTGGTAAGATGGCACATTCCGAAAGGCAGGGTGACGGCGTTGCCATGAATATATCTGGGGAACAGGATATGAAGCTGTTTGAATCCGGTATTACTTATTTTAGATAAAATGATTATGAGGGGTTATGATGATCAATAAAAAAGCATCAGTATACAGACAAAAAAAGAGAAAGAAGCCGGAGTACAAAATCACCAGACTAATTGCAGCCTGTTTGGCTCTTTTCCTGATTTGCCTAGGCATTTGCTGCTTTCATGCTTATAGTGCAATACATACCTTCCAACAGCTTGCCTACGACTCCATTTACGCTCAATCGCAATTTGGTGCTCAGGTGCTCGGAAGTATTTTTGAAAGCAATTGTCGGATGATTACTATGGAGGCGGAGCGTTTTGCCAAAAATGAAGAGGTAACAAAAGAACGCATTTTGGAAATGCTTTCAGAGTTTGAGCAAAAGGAAATATTTGATCAGATTTATTATTTAAGTTCTTCCGGAGCGCTTTATAATGTGTTAGGCGAGGTTTCTTCGGCAGAGGTGCCGTTGCTTCTGGCAGAGCTGAACGCGACTGAAACAAAGGATGTTTATTTAGGTAAACAACTTTTTGATGAGGAGGAAGATACGTTTTCCACTCTCACGCCGATTGTTATTGAGGGAATCGTGCGTGGCTATCTGATCGGTATTAATCAGACTGAAAAACTGTTTGAAGGTTTGGATTTGGGCTATCTGATGCAGGTGGCCGAATGTTATCTGCTAGATGATAACGGCGTGATTATGGCCTCTGCTGAAACAGCGAATGCGGAGCAAATTGATCACGGTAATTTTTACATGCGCTTAATGGCTCATATCTTAGACGAAGGAAAGGCAGCGGATTTTGAGCATGCCTTCAGACAGAATCTTGCGTTGGGTGAAACGGGTAGTATGGAGGTTGAAACGGATGAAGGCGGTGTTTCCCTATTTTTTATGCCGCTTCCAAAGATGGAAGGTATTAACCTTGTTTACTGTGTTTCCCAGGCTGAAATCGACCGAATCATAAAACCTGCCAAGCTCGGAGCGAGCCTTTCCATATCCGGCATCATTGTGCTTCTGCTGCTTTTGGCTGGTGTGATTAAAAAGTTTGTCAGTGAGGATCAAAAAGAGATCGCCAGGCTTGCCTATCGCGATGCGCTGACCGATGCGCCAAACGAGAATCATTTTAAAATGAAGGCGACGGAGCTGTTAAGGGAATACCGCGAGCTGCCATACGTCGTGATCTGTTTTGATATTTTAAATTTTCGTTATATTAATGAGGGGTATGGACATCAAAGAGCCGATATGGTACTGCGGGCGATGGTCGAGGCTTCTAGAGAGAGCTTCAGCTATAACGAGACTTTTGCAAGGATCAGTGCGGATCGTTTTATATGTCTTGCCGTGAATGACGGGCGTGACAGGGATCGGAAGCGTTTTTTGGAGGAGAAGCTGAACAAGGCGTCGAGTACGATTCACATGAATTATCCCATCCGGATTAAAAGCGGTTATTACGTTGTCAATGATTATCGGGAAGATATTTCGGATATGATGGATAAGGCAAATCTTGCGAGAAAATCCGTCAACACCAACTCGAAGGATTTGGTAGGTGGTTATGAAGAGAGCTTGATGGAGGAGACGAGAAAACGCGAGGATATCGAATCCAAAATGGAGGCGGCTATGGAGGCCGGAGAATTTGTTCCTTATTTGCAGCCAAAGTGGGATATGAAGCAGGATAAAATTGCCGGTGCGGAAGCATTGGTGCGCTGGAAAAAGAGCGATGGGGTCATCATTCCTCCAAATGATTTTATACCGATATTTGAGAAAAACGGTTTTATAGAAAAAATCGACTTTTACATGCTGGAGAGGATTTGCGGTTATCTGCGGCAGATGCTTGATGAAGGACGTACGGTTTATCCTGTTTCGATTAATCAGTCCCGTTACCTGCTACACGATCCGGGGTACACGCTGCATGTGCAGCAAATTCTTTTGAAATATAAAATTCCCAAGGGTCTCTTGGAGCTGGAATTAACGGAAACAGTATTTTTTCATGAGCGGGAGCGAATGCTGGATGTCATGAGGCAGCTAAAGGAACTGAATATGGAGCTGTCGATTGATGATTTTGGTTCAGGCTTTTCCTCCTTGAATCTGTTGAGAGATATGCCGTTTGACGTGCTGAAAATCGACAGGGGATTTCTGGATAAGACCGAGACAAGTGATCCGGGCAAGTGGATTTTGAAAAAGATTGTGGAGATGGCGGAAGGTCTTGGCGTCCGGGTCATCTGTGAGGGCGTGGAAACGCCGGAACAGGTAAATATGCTGCTCGAAATCGGGTGCATTTATGCACAGGGATTTTTGTATTCCAGACCGATTCCGCTTGAGACGTTTATTGAAAAGTATAATGTGGGGCCAGACGATGAATGCGGTGAATTATCAGAAAGAATTGGATAAGCTTCTTCAGGAAATTGACAAAAAAGAGGAAAAACCGAGGCTGTTTTTGCATAGCTGCTGCGCACCGTGCAGCAGCTATGTTTTACTGTATCTTGCACCTTATTTTAAACTAACGGTGTTTTATTACAATCCGAATATTGCTCCCGAGGAAGAGTTTCGGAAGAGGGCGGCAGAGCAGAAACGCCTGATCGAAGCGCTGAATGAGGAGTTTGGTTTTGGGATTTTATTTGTGGAGGGCTCCTATGAGCCGAAACGTTTCACGGAGCTGTCCAAAGGTTTGGAGCAGGAATCGGAGGGCGGTGAGCGTTGTTTGCGCTGTTACGAGCTGCGTCTTTTAGAGGCGGCTCTTCTTGCAAAGAAGGGTGGTTATGACTATTTTACAACGACACTTTCAATCAGCCCTTTAAAGAATGCGGCGAAGCTGAATGAGATCGGGCAGCGGGTCGGAGAAGAAATTGGAGTTGTGCATCTTCCGTCCGATTTTAAAAAACGTGAGGGCTACCGCCAGTCGGTGGTCTTGTCTCAGAAATACGGGCTGTACCGGCAGAATTACTGCGGCTGTGCGTATTCGAAGCGGGACAGCGAGAAGCGGCAGGAACGTTTGGGTTAATATGTTTTTTATTACAGCGTCATATCTTTCAGGCGGCTTTTATATACTGAAAGTAAAGGTAAATATGACGGGGTGTTTGCATGGCAGCATTGACGATGAGCAAATATCAGGGTATTGGAAACGATTATCTCGTAATCGATCCAAATCGGTCAGACATTGAGCTGACGAGGGAAAAAATCAAACGAATCTGTAACCGCAATTTTGGCGCGGGTTCAGATGGTATTTTATACGGTCCATTTTTTGAGGAAGCGAAAATCAAAGTAAAAATCTATAATCCGGACGGATCGGAGGCAGAAAAGTCAGGAAACGGCATTCGAATTTTCGGCAAATATCTGCTAGATAAAGGATATCTAAGAAAAAGTCCGTTTTTACTCGGCACGCTTGGCGGAGAGGTCGAGGTGGAGTTCCTGAATCTGCGGGGAACTGATATCCGCGTCAATATGGGAAAGGTTTCTTTCGCATCGGGGCAAATACCCGTGACCGGCGAGGAACGGGAAATCATCAACGATGCGATGCTGTTTCAGGATAAGCTTTATAATGTGACATGCGTTTCCGTCGGAAATCCGCACTGCGTCATTATGATGGAGAAGGTGACGAAGGAGGAAGCTCTTAATTTGGGGCCTTATGTGGAACAGGCGGCGCAGTTTCCGGAACGGATTAATATGCAGCTCTGCCGCGTGATCGACAGGAGTAATCTGCAAATCGAAATTTATGAACGTGGCGCCGGCTATACGCTGGCTTCCGGCACCAGTGCCTGTGCGGCTGCGGCTGCCGCTTATAAAATTGGTCTTATCGATGCGGCGGTAGCCGTCCATATGCAGGGTGGTACGCTTGAAGTGTTCGTGAATGAGGATGGCTCCGTATCCTTGACAGGCGCCGTTACTTATATTGGAGAGATTCAGCTTGCGGCTGCCTTTTTTGAGGAGTCTGCAAATGAAAAAATATCGGTGGATGACAAAACCGCGAAGATATAGTATGCTTTCCATATATCATCATAGAAAAGTTTAAGAATATGGATAAAATCTATTGACAAAGAGCGGTATTATTTAGTACAATAGCAAAGCGGGTTTGAAGTATAATCCGCCACCTTGGGATCTTAGCTCAGCTGGGAGAGCATCTGCCTTACAAGCAGAGGGTCATAGGTTCGAGCCCTATAGGTCCCATTTTATCCGCACAATTGAATATGGCGAGATAGCTCAGTTGGCTAGAGCACACGGTTCATACCCGTGGTGTCGAGGGTTCAAATCCCCCTCTCGCTACTCTTTAAAAGCCTTGAAAGCATTGATTCTTCAAGGTTTTTTTATTTCTTAAAATAGTAAATTTAAAAAGGCAATCACAAAGGTAATCAAAAGACAAGGAGAACATTTGAATATTAGACACTAAGGATAAGTGGATCATAAGCCGGTTTGTTTTTTTGCTTTAAAAGCTGATAGATATGTCCATTATTATTTTGATTTGCATCTTCTGATAGTGCGATTTGGGGAAAGTAGAAGGCACTTGCTCTTTTGAAAGAGGATGGCAAGAATAACATACCGAACGATTTTGTGCCTGATTACAGATTTTTTTATATAGTTTTATGGAAACTCACCCCAAATTAGAGTAGGCAAATTCGAGAGGGAGGCATCTAAAAAACCATGAATCATTTTATGAATTAGAAAATGGTGTAGCAAGGAATCAGAGAGCTTCGGACACCACAATAAGTATGAGAAGAGATATATATGGTAACTAATTTAATTAAAGCACTTTTTCCAGATGTCTGGAATTTCAAGAACCATTAAAATAAATATTTGAATAAAATCTCACAGAGCACATCCATCCTGGAGTGATCTGATCTATTTGCTGCTTTTTATTGCAATCTAGAAACAGAAAAAGATTGACAAAGTGATGAAACTCATATATTATATTGAATATAAAATCAATGAATAATTAATCAATGAATTGAGGCTCAACGAAATGGGCGTTCGTGACGAACAAAAAGAGAAACGCAGAGAAGAAATCCTACGAGCCAGCCTCGACCTGTTTATCTGCAAGGGATATGCGGCGACAAAGATCAAGGATATTGCCGATGCGGTCGGGATGAGTGCGGGACTGTTGTTCCATTATTTTGACTCCAAGGAAACACTTTACGAAGAATTAATTAAATACGGTATTTCCGGTCCGATGGGAACAGTGGCTCAGGCAGATGAAGATCCGCTTGCTTTTTTTGAGTTCGCGGCAAAGCAGATTATCCAATATATAGAAAATGAGCCGTTTGTCGCAAAGATGTTCATTCTGATGAGCCAGGCAAATTATAATGATGCCGCGCCGGGAAAGGTAAAGGAGCTCCTTCGGGACTTTGATATTTATACCCCAACTGCTTGTCTGATCAAGCAGGGTCAGGCCGACGGAACGATCAGAGAGGGCAATCCTATGGCGCTTGGAATTGCTTATTGGTGTGCAATTCATGGCATCGCGGAACAGTATGCCCTAAACCCCAATTACCCTCTGCCGGATGGCGAGTGGATCGTTGATATCATAAGGAGGAAATAAAGATGAAGAAAGTAATTATTGTAGGTGCTGGAATTGCGGGTCTGACAGCGGGAATTTACGCCCGTCAAAGCGGATTTGAGGTCACGATTTATGAAAGTCATAGGATTCCGGGAGGCGCATCTACCAGCTGGAGAAGAAAGGGATACCTTTTCGAGGGCGGGATGCACTGGCTCACCGGATCGTCGCCCGAAGCTCCCCTACATAAGCTGTGGCGAGAAGTGGGGGCGCTGAATGACAGCGTTAGAATATTAAACCGTGATCCTTTTTACATCTTTGAACACAAAGGGCAGACAGCCTGTCTCTATCGCGATATCGAGAAACTTAAGCGGCACTTTTTGGAGATATCTCCGGAGGATAAGAAAGAAATACTGCTTTTATGCCGCGACTTGGAGAAGTTTGGAAGGGTTGGTATGCCTATTACCGATATCAAAGGCGTGAAAGTTAAAAACAAGGTATCGATGCCTTTGTCGGCTCTCTTTAAAATGATACCCGCCATGCCTCGTATGGCATTCTATTCCAGACTGACAGCAAAGACATATTCCGAACGATTTAAAAGCCCGTTGCTAAGGCTGATGCTGCAAAGCATCGTAGGCCCTGAAACCGCTGCCGTCGGGTTGCTTTTTACTCTGTCGACCCTTGCATCCGGGGACGGAGGTTATCCCGAAGGGGGCTCGCTGGGTATGGCAGGCCGTATGGCCCAATATTTTGAGGAGCTGGGCGGCTACATACAATACGATAAATTTGTGAATAAGGTTGCAGTGGAAAATAATGCTGCCTGCGGCGTAATCATTGACGGAGAACAAATACCAGCGGATGCGGTGATCGTCACACAGGATACGCTTTGCGCGATAGATACCTTGTTTGACGCGCCGTTATGCGAAAAATGGGCTATGGAAATGCGAGAAAACACGATACCCATGCTCAACACCTTTATTTCCCTAGGCATTGAGGCGGATCTATCAGATGAGCCGGAAAGCATGTTATTTACCTTGGACGAACCGCTGGTCTGCGCAGGAGTGCCTGAATCATTAATCGGTTTTAATAACTACGCGTCTTTCAAGGGGTATGCGCCGGACGGCTGTACCGCTGTGACCTCAGTGATCGGAGGAGACAGCTACGATTTCTGGAAGAAGTGCCGGGAGAACGGAACCTATGAGAGTGAAAAGCAAAAACTGGCCGACGCCTATGTCAAGATACTGTCGGATAGAATCCCTAGGATTGCAGGGAAAATCGTGGTGAGGGATGTTGCGACGCCCCTGACCTACGAGCGGTATTTGCATTCCTATAAGGGCTCTTGGATGACGATGATGGGTAAAGGCATGCCAAAGAGTTATCCGTCAAAGCCTGAAAGCATAAAGAATATTTACTTTGCAGGTCAGCGCCTTATGGTGCCGGGTGGGCTGCCTGTTGCGGCAGAGACTGGACGAAAAGCGGTTCAATTTTTATGCAGGGATGCAGATATGGTATTCCAAGGGAACATTTGATTCAACTGCCGTCATGAAACAATCCTCCTGACTGTCATATAATAAAAGCAAAAGAATAGAATTGCAGGGGTTCATTATGAGCAAAGACAGCAGGGGAACGATTTCCCAGCAGGGCGGCGTGATGTCTGTTGACAACGCCCTTGTAGAAGATGTTTTCATCCAAAAAGGATCTATCGGATATTTGACGGTCTCGTATGCCGTTCGCGAAGCGAACTCTATGACCTCCATCAGGCTTTTAAGGTTGATGGTCGGCAGAAATACGGTGCTGCTCAATTCACTCGGTCAAAATATGTGTTTATGTAATATCCGAAAGGGCATGTGGATAGATGCGATCTTCTCGCCGGTGATGACAAGAAGCATTCCTCCTCAGTCAAACGCATTTGTGATCATCGCAAGAAATGAGATGCGTCCTTCGGCGAGTGTCACCACAGATCGGATTGTTTCGGTGGATGTGAACAACCGCTTTATTTATACCGGAAATCCTAATAATATCAACAGTCAAATGAGGTTTGTCCTCCCCAACACCGCGACAATCAGCGACAGAAACGGAAATCCTACCAGCCTGCGCTTCTTAAGGCCCGGGCAGTTGGTAAGAGTCACGCACGCGACTTTCCAAACAGCCAGCATACCGCCACAGACAACGGCCTTCCATGTACAGATCCTATAATCTGTAAATCATATATAAAAGTGTGATATAGAAGGGGGATCGATTGATATACAAAATCGATCCCCCTTCTAATTTGTGGATAAAAGTTCGGTAAATCTACATCCTTTCTGGTGCCCAGAAACCGAGCAGATCGATGCATGTCTCCAGTATTTCTTTTGTCAGCTTCAGCAGGGCGATCCAACCGGCTCGTTTTTCCTGATCCGACTCCGAAAGAATTTTATTTTCATGATAAAATCTGTTAAATGCGTTTGCGACATCATAAATGTAGGCGCAGACTTTATGAGGAGCGAGTTCCTCATAGGCCGTCATGATTACACCGTTAAACTTCGTCAGCTCTAGCATCAGAGCTTTTTCGGACTCGTTCTGCGCTTCTCGGATCTTAAGGGATTCCATTGAATTGCCGGTTTCCTGGTATTTGCTCAAGATCGATTTGATGCGGACGATCGTATAAAGAATGTACGGGCCGGTATTTCCCTCAAAGGAAGTAAATTTATCAATATCGAATACATAGTCCTTTGTTGCCTGATTGGAAAGATCTCCGTACTTGACTGCGGCGAGAGCGACGACCTTCGCGGTATTACGCGCTTCATTCTCCTCAACCTCATGGTTATCCGTGATCTTTTTATACATTTCCTCGTTAATATCAGAAATCAGAGTTTCCAGACGCATAACGCCGCCTTCCCTTGTCTTAAAGGGCTTTCCGTCCTTGCCGTTCATCGTGCCAAATCCCAGAAAATCAAGCCTTACCTGTTCGCCGATCATATTTGTCTTTTTTGCGCAGCGGAATACCTGCTCAAAATGCATGTCCTGACGCTTATCCACGATATAAATCACCTGATCGGGATCAAGCTCCCGGCGGCGCTCAATGAGCGTTGCCAAATCCGTCGTCGTATAGAGAGCCGCACCGTCCGACTTTAAAATCATGCAGGGAGGCACCTCCTTTGTATCCGTTTCCTCGGTCACATCGACGACAAGCGCGCCGTTGCTCTCATAAGCATAGCCTTCCGATTTCAGGCGCTCCACCATCGCCGGAATATCGTCCTGCACATCCGATTCGCCCTTCCAAAGCTCAAACGAAACATTCAAATTTGCATAATTTTTCTTTAGATCCTCTATGGAAACGGCCATAATATGATTCCAAATCGAACGATACCCCCTGTTGCCGTTTTGCAGCAGGAACGTTGCGTTCATTGCTTCCTCCCGATACTGCTCATCCTCCTTCGATTTTGCGCTGGCAGTCGGATAAATCTCCTCCAGCTCTGAAATTGTAAACGGCGCCTCTTTTGGATAATCACCCGTAAAACGTTCGTCAAAATACGGCAGATCGGGCATGCGCTTTTTCAGCTCGATAATGATAAGGCCCATTTGCAGCCCCCAGTCGCCCAAATGAATATCACCGGTTACCTGATTGCCCATATAACGGCAGATCCGCTTTACACTCTCCCCTATGATTGCGGAGCGCAGATGTCCGACATGAAGCGGTTTCGCCACATTCGGTCCGCCGTAATCGACCATGATCGTGAGCGGCTTTTCGGGCTCTTCAAGACCGTATTTTCCGCTTGATAGCATCTCATTTAAATATTCTTCCAAAAATTCTTCGCTAAGCTTCAGATTTAAAAAGCCCGGCGCGAGAGCGCTAACCTCAGAAAAGACCTTCTGTTCCTGTAATGTCTGAGCGATCGCATTTGCGATCACAACCGGCGCCTGTCTGTATTCCTTTGCGGCCGCCATTGCACCGTTGCATTGGAACTCACACAGATCCGGCCTGTTTGACAGCGTGACCTTTCCGTATTTTTTATCATAGCCCGCCTGTTCAAAGGCATGTTCCATTTCTTCTGAAATCCGGGCAAGTAATGTTTTCATAATTTCTGTACTCCTTCTCACATGATTCACTTCTATTAATCTATCATAATTTTAGTAAAAAATATAGTCTTTTCTATTTTATGGCTTACTAAATGGTTATAGTTGAGCCATGCCAATTGTAATGTAATATTTGAAAAAGTGTGGTATACTATCCGTGAATTGAAAACCGTGACAGAATGGAGACCAGCTATGAAAAGTCAAGCATAAATTAGCAAAAAAATTCTTTTTCGTATCGATGGAAAAAAAGGGTAACTTTAATAGAGCTCCCTGAGGGTGCTTTTTCAAAATCTATCGATATTGGTATACAGACCTCTTATTCGAGATTAAATTCTACTTCGTCAGTGAGTATCTTCCAGATAATCCTGACTAACTTGCCGGAACAGTGTCCTAAGGCATTATAGTGAGTCCGGCCTTCAGCCCTCTTGGCATCATAATAAGCCTTGAAGGTAGCGTTGTTTCTTACAACGTTCCAAGCTGCATTGACCAAGGCGTATCGAAGTACGCGAGAGCCGCGTTTGGACATACGAGTTCGTTTAGCCTGAAAATTACCGGACTGATATACCGACGGATCTAGACCAGCAAAAGCAAGCAGCTTGTTAGGATTTGAGAAACGGTGAATATCACCTATTTCACCAAGGATCATTCCACCATTTATGTATCCGATACCAGGAATGGTCATGATGGCAGAATCATGGAATGTCATGATGTCCGTCATTTCTGCTTCAATCTTATCTAATTGGCTATCCAGTAACTCGATTTGTTGAATGGTCTGGGTTATCTGAATAGATATAGCGCTGTCGTTTGCACCGACAGACTTCTGTGCCAGAA
>CAZMIX010000021.1:0-39595 GCA_964566545.1 uncultured Lachnospiraceae bacterium
GATTCCATATTTATCCAACGCCGCCTTTGTTTCAAGACCGATGATCGATTGGTGTAAGAGCACTTGGGAAAGTACGCTGCCGAGCACATAACGGTAACCCTCTGTGCTGACTGCCACCTCGACCGCCTCCGAAATCGCGCAGCCCAGGCTTCCCGTCGTTCCCGGATGAGCCGCGAGAATCTTTTTTCCCACCTCTGTCGTCGTGGACGGCGACGGCGTTACGCTTGCGCCATAGGTGCGCATGACCTCACGCCTGAACGGCTTCTGCTCATAAGACACTTTTACCATATATACTTTACAGTCCAGATCAAAATACGAACATGCCATAGAAAGCGCGGTACCCCACTGTCCTGCTCCGGTTTCCGTCGTAACACCCTTTAAGCCCTGCTGCTTTGCATAATAAGCCTGTGCGATCGCGGAATTCAGCTTATGGCTTCCGCTCGTATTATTACCTTCGAATTTATAATAGATTTTCGCCGGCGTCTGCAGCTTTTCTTCGAGGCAATACGCCCTCACAAGCGGAGCGGGACGGTACATTTTATAAAACTTTTGGATTTCCTCCGGTATCTCGATATAAGCATCCGTATCATTAAGTTCCTGCTTGGCAAGCTCCGTACAGAATACGCCGCTCAGCTCCTCTAACGTCATCGGCTGCAGTGTTCCCGGATTCAACAGCGGCGCCGGTTTATTCATCATATCGGCACGCACATTATACCACTTCGACGGCATTTCATTTTCTTCCAAGTAGATTTTGTAGGGAATTTCTTTCTCTTTCATCATCATTTTCTCCTTTTCTCTCATAGGGAATTCCTATGGCTGCTTTCGGGATCGGGCCAAAAACAAAAGTGTGCTTCACCAACTCCAGCGACCAGATACTCTGGCAGCACAGCTTTTGTTCCGCGCGCGTAGCTGCGCATAAAAAAAGCTCTTATCCCAACAATTATTATTGCAGGGACAAGAGTTATTCCATCCAAAAAAATAAAACTCCTGCGGTGCCACCCGGCTTGACGCTATGCGTCCTCTCATGCATACTACCGCTATTATCCGGTCTTCCCTGACAAACAACTGTGACAAAAGCAAAAATACTATCTTAGTTCACACCCGCAATTCCGGCATCGGCGACCAAATCCTAACATGGAACAATATGCGTTAGTTATTAACGGAGTGTCTCTCCGGCTCCCCTACCCACGTTTGTTACGCCTGGCTCATAGTATGCAGAACCGATGCAAAAAACAAGTTCGGATCGCCCTCAGAAGCCCATTCATCCCTGTCTCGCCCGCCGCAATCTCATCACCTGCGGCTCTCTGTGCAGAAAGTTTCAAGGACTACTTCCTCTTCCTCAACGGTTTTCTTAAAGGTAACACAGCCCTATTTTCTTGTCAACCGCTTTTTACGTTTTTATTTGACTTTCACTTGATATTAATTTTTAGTATTATTCTTACAATTATGATATAATGTCGAAAGAAATAATATTGCGCCAAAATGCGCATCCGGTCATGAATTATTTTATAATTCATGGCTTACGATCCATAAAAACACCCCCTTTGTTTCGTATCTATAAGGAAGAGAGGAGGGTGATTTACGGAACAAGGGGGAAAAGGACATGACCGAGGAACAATTTATCCGCGCCATGAAGCTGATTGTTCACAAGGAGAAGGCAGGACTTAAGGAAATTTACGAGGCATACCTGGGTTTTATTTACCATATTATTTTGGATGTCGTAAAAAACAAAGAAAACGCCGAGGATCTTACGAGTGAATTTTTTATTAAGCTTTGGGAAAAAGCGGATCACTATTCACCGGGCAAAGGCCACAGAGCCTATCTTGCTACGATTGCAAGAAATATGGCAATCGACCATCTTAGAAAGTATAAAAAAGAAGAGCTGACCGACGCGGCTGAACATCTTTCAGAGGAAACTGTTACTCCGGAGGACGAAGTGATGGTAACACTATCCGTGAACGAGGCACTCGATCAGCTAAAGCCTGTATACCGGCAAATCATCAGCCTGAAAGTATTAGGAGAACTAACCTTTAAAGAAATATCAAAAATCATGGACATGCCGATGGGTACGGTGACGTGGAATTATCAGGAAGCAATCAAACAGTTAAGGAGGTACGGATATGAATAAAAGTTTTGAATATGAATATAAAGAATTTGCCGCAAAAGATACTCCCGACCTCTGGAGCCGCATTGAGTCCGGTATCGATTCCGATATGTCTGCATTAGAAAACACGGCAGCAGCTCCCGGAAAGGTGATTCCGTTTTATAAAAAATATGGAGGACTTCTGGCTGCCTGCTTCTGCATCTTTATTCTGGTTCCCTCCGTTATAATCAGCATTCGCATTAGACATGATACCTCATATTCTGAAAAAGCGCTGGATACGGGCATTGAGCAAAATGCTTCCGAATCACTCTATGAAGAGGCGCCTGCCGCAGAAGCTGAGGAATCTCTCTCCGAGGAAGCTCCCGCAGAGGCATCTGCCGCAGAAGCTGAGGAGGATTTCGCAGAAGCACCTGCTGAAAAAGAGGACGCGGCAGATCTTCTCTCACTTGCAGACGGAACTGCACTGCGCAATTTACACTTAACAATAGAAAAAATTGGCACCGGCATCTATACCGCATCTGTGCTGGATGATCCAAACGGGTATTTTGAGGCAGGTGACCTCATAAGCTTTACGAAGGATTCTTATCTCGAATCGGATTTCGAACTCGGATGCAGCTATACGGTGACGCTGAATTACTATGCAGATGAGGTCATTTCGTTGGAGGCCATTCGGGCAGAAAAAAATAAATAAAAAATTTTTAAATATTTCCATAAGAACCCTTCTTCGAAAACGTATCTATAATAGACGGGTGAAAAGCCTACAATTTTACTAACAGGAGGATTTATTATGAAAAAAAGACAATTGCTTCCCTTACTTTTATCAATGGCATTATTAGCAGGATCGGTTACCGGATGTGGTAGTATGATCAGGGTGGATAATGAAGAAACTGCAAGCGGAGGAAGGGAAAATTCGGCCGCTGCCGAAGAAGATTTGATGACTAGCGATAGCAGCTGGGAGGCAGCACCCTCCGAGGATGATGGATACAATATATATGGGGCTGCAGAGGAAGCGGAGGCTTATATCTCCGAGGACGAAAGCTATCTGGAAAGTGCCTACGATTATGACAATCAGACCGGCTACGAAGAAAACACGGAGGAATACGGCAAAATCATCGAGCAAAGCTTTAAGGATGTCCTAAAACAACCTCTTTCCACATTTGCTGCCGATGTTGATACCGCTTCTTACAGCAACATGCGGCGGTTGATTCAGGAAGGCTATCGTATAGATGATTTTCCGGAGGGCTCTATCCGCATCGAAGAACTGCTGAACTATTTTACATATGATTATCAAGGACCAAAGGGCGGCGAACCATTCGGCGTAAACACGGCAATCAGCCCATGTCCGTGGAACAGTGACTCGCAACTTATGATGATCGGCCTGCAGACACAAGGTATTGATTTTTCAGATGCCCCCGCCTCCAATCTCGTATTTTTGATCGATGTTTCCGGCTCAATGTATGATTCGGATAAACTTCCGCTGCTTCAGAAGGCCTTCTGCATGCTTGCTGAAAACCTCTCCGAAAAAGATCGTGTTTCCATCGTTACCTATGCGGGAAGTGACGAGATCATCATAGAGGGTGTCCGTGGAGACAAAACAAAGGTTATCACAAAAGCGATCGAAAGCCTGGAGGCAGGGGGCAGTACGAACGGCAGCGATGGAATCATAACTGCATACGAGCTTGCAGAGGATTATTTTATCAAGGGGGGAAATAACCGGATCATTCTTGCTACTGACGGAGATTTAAACGTTGGTCTGACAACAGAAGACGAATTGGAGGAATTAATTACGGAGAAAAAAGAATCCGGCGTCTTCCTTTCCGTATTAGGCTTTGGTGCAGGAAATATTAAGGATAATAACATGGAAATTCTCGCCGATAAGGGGAATGGAAATTATTCCTATATCGATTCGATAAAAGAGGCTCGTAAGGTACTTGTGGATGAGCTTGGCGCCAACCTCTTGACGATTTGCAAGGATGTCAAGCTCCAGATCGAATTTAATCCTGCAATTGTAGAAAGCTACCGTCTGATCGGATATAACAACCGGGTTATGGATCGCAAGGATTTTGACGACGATACGAAGGACGGCGGGGAAATCGGTGCAGGACACAGCGTCACGGCTCTTTATGAAATTATTTTAAAAGATTCCATTACCGAGCTTGCCGAGGACGAAATTAAGAATTTGAAATATTCGGGATCCTTTCAAGAGGAGCTTTCTAAGCAGGGCTACGCTTCCATGGATCCGGATAACGAATGGCTGACAATCAATATCCGCTTTAAGAAGCCGGCGGCAGATACGAGCAGTCTTTTGACCTATCCGGTCACAGCCGAGAGCTTTACGCTGGATCCAAATGACGATTACCTGTTTGCTGCTTCTGTCGCAGAATTCGGCCTAATTGCCTCCGACAGCGCGTATCAGCAAGACTCGAGCTTAGAGCATGTCGTAAAAACACTGAAAAATCTTGATTTAAATGATGAATATAAAGAAGAATTTTATGAACTCGTGCGGGATCTAAGATAAACGATCCCTTTACAAAAAGGGCAGCTCTCATTTTATCAGTCGGGAGCTGCCCTATCTTTTATAAATTCCTATGAAGCAGCTGATGCTCTCGGCCGCAGATGACCTCCTCGTAAGTCTGCTTCAGGATAGGATTCTCGCTTGTGAATCGAATATGAGATTCCTTATCCACGCGGTAAATACCATCCGTGCGATCCTTTTTCGTGCGAGCTCCTCTGGAAATCGGCTGTCCGCCGCCAAGAATACAGCCTCTTCTGCATGCCATGACCTCAACGAAATCATAATGCGCTTCACCGGCTTTTATTTTATCCAAAAGCTGTCCGGCATTTGCAAGACCGTGGACAACAGCAATTTTTATCTCTCGTTCCCCGACTTTTGCTACGGCCTCCTTCAGGCCTTCCTTTCCGCGAATGCCGCTGAAGCTGATCGCATCCAGCGTCGTATGATTTGTGTCCTTTGCAACGTTTCGAAGTACGGCTTCCGTCACACCGCCTGTTACGCCGAAGATCGAAGCACCTCCCGAAGCCATGCCAAACGGCATATCCGGCGCCTCCCCCTCCAACTCACCAAATTTAAGGCCGACCTGACGAATCATGCGGATAATTTCCACCGTAGTCAGCACAATATCCGTATCCTGCCTGCCGTCCGTCTGATTGTCCGGTCGCAGAATCTCCGCTTTCTTTGCCGTACAGGGCATAATCGATACAACATAAGTCATCTTCCCCTCTTTAGCATCCTTTTCTTTAAAATATTCCTTCACGACTGCGGAGAACATCCCCTGCGGAGAACGGCACGTCGAAACATTCTCTGCAAATTCGGGATATTTTGTTTCGCAATACTTTACCCAGCCCGGGCAGCAGGATGTGAAGAGCGGCAGCTTCTCATTTTTTCCGAGACGCTCGGCAAACTCCTTGGATTCCTCCACAACTGTCAGATCGGCACCAAAATTGGTGTCAAACACATAATCAAAGCCCATCATGCGCAGTGCCGTTACAAGCTTGCCCATGCTGTTCTCTCCCTTTGGGAGTCCGAAACGCTCCCCTACCGCAACGCGAACCGACGGCGCAATCTGTGCGACCACACGGACACTCGGGTCATTAATCGCATCCCAGACGCCCGTAACATTCGTCCTGATGGAAATTGCCGCAGTCGGACAGACAACGCGGCATTGCCCGCAGCCGACGCAGTTTGTCTCAGCGAGCGGCTTGTCAAAAGCCGGCATAACCTGCATCTTCGAACCGCGGTACGAAAAATCAAGCGCGCCTACATTTTGTATTTCCGAGCATGTGCGCACACAATCACCGCAGAGAATGCATTTATTAGGATCTCGTACAATACACGGAGAGCTCATATCAAGTGGCAGTCTCTTTTTATTGTTCTCAAAGCGAACCTCCCGCACGCCGACACGATAAGCGAGACTTTGCAGCTCGCACATGCCATTTTTCGTACAGGTCGTACAATCGCGACAGTGTGCGGAAAGCAGCAGCTCTATGATCAGCTTTCTGTACTGCTGTAATTTTTTTGTATTTGTCTGAATGACCATACCCGGACGCGGTTGTTCGGAACAGGAGGCGAAAATCCTGCCCCTGTCATCCTCCACCACGCACATTCTGCAGGCTCCGTAAATGGACAGCTCCGAATGATAACAGAATGTAGGCAGATCAATTCCCGCTTTTCTGATAACGGAAAGGATATTCTTTTCTCCCTCGATCGGTACCAGACGGGAGTCTATCGTCATATAATCCATCTTACTGTCCTCCTAACTTACTGTTGCGATCGCCTGGAAGGGGCAAGCCGCCTCACAGGCACCACACTTGATGCATTTATCCTGATCAATCGTATACGGACTTTTCAGCACGCCGCTGATCGCCTCGACCGGACAGTTTCTCGCGCACTTCGAACAGCCCTTGCAGAGCTCAGGGGTAATCACGTAGCGCCGCAGCGCCTGACATGTACCGGTTCTGCACTTCTTTTGAAGTACATGCTCCTCATATTCTTCACGGAATACGCGCAATGTGCTCAAAACAGGCAGTGCTGCGCTCTTACCAAGTCCACAGAGTGCCGTGTCGGTGATCGCCCTGCCAAGCTCCTCAAGCATATCAAGCTGCTCCATCGTGCCTTTACCGGACACGATATTCTCAAGTATCTCCAGCATACGTTTTGTGCCTTCCCTGCATGGAACGCATTTGCCGCAGCTTTCATTCTGTGTGAAATTCATAAAAAAGCGAGCAACCTCAACCATACAAGTATCCTCGTCCATGATGACGAGTCCGCCGGAGCCGATCATCGCACCTTTTTTCTTCAAAGAATCAAAGTCGAGCGGCACGTCCATATCCGCGCTGACAAGACAGCCGCCGGACGGCCCGCCAATCTGTACGGCTTTAAACTGTTTGCCGTTTTTAATGCCGCCGCCGATTTCATATACAATCTCCCCGATCGTCGTGCCCATCGGCACCTCGATCAACCCTGTATTATTGATACTTCCGGTCACAGCAAAAGCCTTTGTTCCGGGGCTTGTCTGCGTGCCAATCGTATGATACCATTTTGCACCTTTCCTGATAATTAACGGCACATTGGCGTAGGTCTCGACATTGTTGAGAACGGTCGGCTTTCCGAAAAGACCCTGTTCTACCGTGCGCGGCGGTTTTGTGCGGGGCATGCCGCGCTCCCCTTCGATGGAAGCCGTAAGCGCGCTTCCCTCGCCGCATACGAATGCGCCGGCACCACGGTTAATGCGGAGCCTAAAGCTATAGCCGGAACCCAGTATATTTTCACCGAGCAGACCACATTCCTCTGCCTGCCTGATTGCAAGCCGCAAACGGGAAATCGCAAGCGGATACTCCGCGCGCACATAAATATAGCCCTCCTGCGCACCGACCGCGTAACCCGCAATGATCATGCCTTCAATCATCTTGTGCGGGTCGCCCTCCATGATGCTTCTGTCCATGAAGGCACCCGGATCGCCCTCGTCGCCGTTGCAGACAACATAACGAATCTTCTCCTTCTGTCTGGCAACCTGCTTCCATTTATACCCGGTCTGGAAACCTCCGCCTCCGCGTCCGCGCAAATCGGATTCCAATATGACATCGATGACCTCCTGCGGCTTCATCTCAAATAACACCTTACTCAGTGCCTCATAGCCGTCAAACGCGATCGCCTCTTTGATGTGCTCCGCATCGATATGCCCGCAGTTTTTTAGGACTTGACGTGTCTGCTTCGCATAAAACGGAATATCCTCCTGCGCCTCATACTTGATGCCATCCATCTCATAAAGCAGGCGTTCCACAGGCTTTCCGCCAAGCACAGACGTCTGATAAATTTCTTCGCAGTCCTCTTCCTTAACTTTTATGTATAAATAATTATATGGCTCAATCCTGACAAGCGGACCCATTTCACAAAAACCATGGCAGCCGCTTTTCTTAACTCCAATCTCTCCCTCAGAATCATGGGCGTGAGCGATTTCCTCTCCGAATTCCACCGCAGCATTTTCGCAGTTTCCGATCAGCACGCACATTTTTTTATAAATGTTCAAGGATCCTCCTGCAAGACAGCCTGTTCCGGCACAAATGAGAATCCTGCATTTCTGAGAGTGAACCTCCTCAAGTGCTTCCGCTCGTATTGCCTCTAAATCTTCCCTGCTCATAAGCTTTCTCATTGTTCCTCACCTCGCAATTCCGCAAGCAGCACCGCCACCTTTTCCGGGTTCATGGAAGGGTATACCTTGTCATTGACAGTCAGCACAGGCGCAAGACCACAGGCTCCGAGACAGGAAACCGTTTCGATCGTAAATTGCATGTCGTCCGTCGTATGCTTCTCCTTTGATAATCCCAGTTCCTTATACAGCTTTTCAAGTATTGTCGTTGATTTGCGCACATGGCAAGCAGTTCCGTCACATACCTTAATAACATAGTTTCCTTTCTTTTCGAAAGAAAAATTCTCATAAAAGGTGGCAACGCTGAATGCCTTTGCTTCCGTAACCCCAATTTGCACCGCCACATAGCTCAGCAGCTCCGGAGGCAGATATCGGTACTCATTTTGGATGTCCTGCATGATCGGAATCAGCGCCTTTTGCTCTTTTCCGTGGCCAGCAATGATCTCATCCGTCCTGTCGTAATAAAATTGCTCCAGCATAGTCTCTTCTCCTTGTAATTTTTTGCTGTTATATTTAACTTTTATACTTTTTTATTATACAGAATTTGCGCCCCCTTCACAAGGCATTTCCCTCTATTCCATAAGAATTTTCTCACTTTGGAAAAATTTTTATTTTTCAAGTTGAAATTAAGGCGATTTAAAAGAAGACTTAAAAAAAGATTCTTTCATTGAAAAAACTTTCCTTGCTTGCTATACTTAGGATAGATTATCATCCTAATGAAAGGTATGCTTCGCGGAAATAACTCCGCATGGCTGCATGAAATATGAATTATAGAAATAATAACGGAAATAATGATTTATCCATACTCGGCTTCGGGTGCATGCGCTTTCCGAAGCGCGGCAACAATTTTGACATGGAGGAAGTCGAGCGTGAAATCCTGCATGCGATCGAAATGGGCGTCAATTATTTCGATACGGCCTATATCTATACGGGCAGCGAAGAAGCGCTCGGCACGGTGCTCGCCAAAAATAACTGCCGCGAAAAAATACATATCGCCACAAAGCTGCCTCACTATATGATGAAAACACGGGCCGAGATGGAAAAGCACTTTAAAGAACAGCTTGCCCGCTTAAAGACTGACTATGTGGACTATTACCTCATGCACATGCTTCCCGATGTTAAAACCTGGAATGCGCTCATCGAACGCGGTGCCCTTGACTGGCTGATGGAATTGAAGGCTGCCGGCAAAATTCGAAAGCTCGGCTTTTCCTATCATGGGAGTACCCACACGTTTCAAGAATTATTAAACGTCTATGACTGGGATTTCTGCCAAATCCAATACAATTACATGGATGAGAATTCCCAAGCGGGACGCGCCGGCCTTCTTGCCGCCGCAGGGAAAGGAATTCCTGTCATTATTATGGAACCGCTTCGCGGCGGACGCCTTGTCAACGACCTGCCGAAAAAGGCACTGGAGGCTTTTTCCTCCGCAAAGGAACAATATTCCCCTGCGGAATGGGCTCTGCGCTGGCTTTGGAACCAAAAAGAGGTGTCGGTCGTGCTGTCCGGCATGAATTCCATGAAAATGCTCGATGAAAATATTCGCATTGCTTCTGAAATGCAGCCCGACAGTCTGACGAAAGAGGAGCTTGCAGTCTTTGAGGAAGTCAAAGCCGCCATCAATGAAAAAATCAAGGTTCCGTGCACCGGATGCTCTTACTGTATGCCATGTCCGTCAGGCGTTGATATTCCGGGCAGCTTCCGCTGTCACAATGTATCCTATACTGATAACTATATAAACGGCATGCGCGAATACATCATGTGTACGACGATGAAGGCTCAGAAAAGCAATGTCTCGCGCTGCGTAGAATGCGGCAAATGTGAAATGCATTGCCCGCAGGGCATCGCGATCCGCAAGGAATTAAAAAATGTCAGACGGCGCTTTGAAAATCCGGTATATAAGCTTATTGCGCGATTTATACCGCATGCATGAGGGAACCCACTACTTATGAAAAAATACAGATACCTTTTCTTTGCCGCACTGCTCGTACTGCTATGCGCCTGCGGCAAAGCGGACGAAAACAGCATATCTGATAATGAAATCACGATAGATCAGACAAGCGACGATACGGAACCCGCCGCCGAAAATACAGACACAGGGGACACCTCCGGCGAAGAAGAATCCAATAAAACGATTATCACCGTGCGGCGTGTCAGCAATTCGTCTGCGCAAACTGTATCCTCCGCTCCTTCCGAATACTTGTTTAATCATAGCGACAGCGAGTTTGATGATGGCAATTCGACCGGTTTGGGAACCCCAAATACATTCGAGGTCTCTGACGCGATGATCGACGCGGACGGCACTTACAATACTACGCTTTCCGGCGAGCTTCTCATCGCGATCAACAACGGAAGAAAGGATGCCGGACTGGATGCATTTGAGACAAATGCAAGCCTCAATAAAGTCGCGGATGTCCGCGCCAAGGAAATTACTTATTCCCTCGGTCATCTGCGTGCAGACGGCAGCTACTGGAGCACGGTCGCCCCAATGTACTATGAAGCCGAATGCCTCGCACAGGGCTTTACGACCGCCGCGGATACCGCCAATGCCTGGCTTGCGGAAAGCACCACGCGGCAGTATCTTTTAAGCGATGATTTATATTCCATCGGACTCTCCTGCTTTGAGTACGACGGTGGCAACTATATTGTCGCATCCTTCGGAGATTAAATGGAGCATATGGAAAATTCTTTTGAATTTTCTATTTAATAAAAAAGAATCGATATCTATACGCTGATATCGATTCTTTTTCCATTTTCATGTATGTCTCATCTTTTGCTGTCTTTGATTTCACTTTTTGTGCCGAATTGTTCGGAGTCTCTTGCGAGCTTTTTGATAATCTCCTTCATCTCATCGATTTCCGTCATCATTTCCCTGATCTTGTTTGGCATCTCACTCATAATAGTACCTCCGTAAGCTGCTCCCCACATCATCATACTAACATAAACCTTATTTCTTTTCCAGTCAAAAACAGAAAAAAGCAATTGTTTTTATGCACTTTATGGAAAATAGCTTTGTTTTTATGTAAAATAGTTGAAATAGCAATTGTTTGTTTAGTAAACAAATGCTGTTTCACTTCCAACGATGCCGCTACTCCATCAGATATAGAATTCCTGATTTTCTAATATAGAGCAACTTGACCTGTTCCAGCTCTTCCCGCGTTTTTAAAAGCTCCTTGCTGACCTTCCACCAAAGCCGCCCGGTTCGTTCCCTGCCGCTTTTTTTCTGGAACATCACATTCCACTCAAACGGGTCTTCGGAAATACCCCGCATGATAATTTCCATCGGAATATACTCCTCTTCCCGTCCCGCTTCCCTTGTGTGCACAAAATCATGGGCGCGGATGCCTATGTAATCGGATTTTTCTCTATCGGGGGAGAGGGGGAAACACAAATCCCATTCTGGTACAAAACAGCCCGTCTTTGCTTGAATTGTCGCAGCGATATTTTTGCAGCCGGTAAGCTTTGCCGCAACTCTGCTTGCCGGACGTAAAAACAACTCCCGCGTGTCAGCCGGTTCCTCCGCCCTGCCACGATCCATGATCATAAGGCTACTGCTTAGGCGGTATACCTCATCTCTGCTGTGCGTCACAAGCACGGTCGGCACTAAGAGACGCCGGATGATTTCAAGCAGTTCTAGCTCTAAACCCTCTTTTAAATAAGCATCCAACGCTGAAAACGGCTCATCCAAAAGAAGCACCTTGGGCTCTCCAATCAAAAGCCGTGCAAGCGCCGTCCTTTGCTGTTCTCCGCCCGACAAGTGCTTTGGGTGGCGGTCAGCAAGCTCCGTCAAGGAAAACCGCTTAAGTATTTCGGCAACCTTTTCAGCGCCGCCGCGATCCCGAAAGCCCGCCGCAACATTTTGTGCAACGGTCATATTTGGAAATAACGCATAGTTTTGAAACAAATAGCCAATCCTGCGCTCTTGCGGCCTGACATTAATTTTCTTTTTAGAGTCAAAAAGCGTGCGGCCATCCAGCCTAATGATTCCCTCATCCGGAGTCAAAATGCCCGCAATGCATTGCAGTGTCACGCTTTTTCCGCATCCGGAGGCACCCAGAACACCAAGACAACCCGTTTTTAGTTGAAATGCGGTTTCTAATGTAAAATTGTCCAGTTTCTTCTTAATTGTCACTTCCAGCATCGTCCCGCTCCCCTGTTTGTAAATCCGTTACCGTTTCCGCCTGTCGCTGTCCTTCATGCCAAAATAATTCATGCCGATGACCATGAGAAAAGAGATACCGATGAGCACAAGTACATATTGGTATGCCAGATCCATATCGCCCGCAGAAACCGCAGAATATACCGCAAGCGGCAGGGTTCTCGTCTTCCCCGCGATGTTTCCGGCGATCATCGTCGTCGCGCCAAATTCTCCAAGTCCTCGCGCAAATGCGAGGATGCCGCCGCTCAAAATGCCCGGCAGAGCGTTCGGCAGCAGAACACGGTAAAAAATGCGCCATTCGGACATACCAAGCGTCTGCCCGGCAAATAGCAGCTTTTCGTCTACCTGCTCAAATGCTCCCCTTGCTGAACGGTACATCAGCGGAAAAGAAATCACGACCGCCGCAAGCACTGTTGCTCCCCAAGAAAACGGGATTTTTACCGCAAAAAAATCTATAAAAATCTTTCCAATCGGTCTCTTTACTCCGAAAATATACAGCAGGAAAAATCCTGCTACCGTCGGCGGGAGGACTAGCGGAAGGGTAAACAACCCGTCCAAAAGAATCTTCATTCCCCGATTTTTCATGAATACGATCCACTTTGCAGCCGCTATTCCTAAAAAAAAGGTAATGATGATGGCACATAATGCGGTTTTTAAGGAAATTAAAATTGGAGATACTTCCATCTACTAACGTACCTTTCCATTTATGATGTCATTGAAATGATCTCGCGCAATTCCACTTCTATCATTCCGCCGCAGACCATCCCTTCCTCTTCGGCTTCCTCAGGAAGCATGCGGACTTCTATTTCATCCTTAGCACAATCAAAAGAACTCGGACTGCGCAGCCGCGCAAGCGCTTCCCGTATGACCTCCGCCTCCATACAGCCGCCGCCGATCGTTCCTGCTGTTCTGCCGTCTTCGAAAATGACCATGGACGTCCCAACCGTGCGCGGTGCGGAGCCCTTCCGCGACGTTATGACGGCCAGAAGCCGCCTTATATTACTGTCTTCCAATGCGGATGCCCTGATTTCCTCTGTCAGTTCCAGGCAATCCTCACCCTGCGGCTCCTTAGGTGCTTTTGCGGCGCGCACCTGTATAATTTCTGCCAGAATGGAAACCGCGATTTCCTCCGGCGTCTTTGCCTGAATTGCCAGACCGATCGGGCTGTGCAGCGTGTCCACTGCTTCCTGTGAAAAACCCTCCTCCATAAGGAGTCTTCTCACACGCACCGATCTGCCCCTGCTGCTCATCATTCCAACATAAGCATAAGACTTCTTGAAAATGCTTCTCAAACAGTCCATGTCATAGCGGTGTCCTCTCGTCACAACTACAAAATAAGTATGCAAAGAGCTCTGCTCCTTGGCAAGCGCCTCCTCAAATGCTTCGCAAATTACTTTATGGCTGTTTAAAACGCCCCTGAAAGCAGGCTCTGTCAATAGCAACGCCCTCGCCTGATCCGCAAAAAACGGCCTGTCCTCTATGACTGTGATAGAAAAGCCGAGCAGCAGGCCGAGCCTGATGAGGGCGAGCGACACATGCCCTGCTCCGCAAATGATAAGCCGGTTCTGCTCCGTCTTTATTTCATGTAATTCCTGTCGTGTGATCGTTCTCACCTGAAAACTTCCTTCCTACTTTCCGAATCCGCAGTTTGGATATGTGCAGACGGCGCAGTTTAAGCAAAGGCCGCCCTCTCCGTAGGCAGCCAGATCTTCCGCCGTGATCCGTTCGTCCGCCATGATTTTAGGCAGCACCAAATCAAAAATCGTCCGCTTTGCATACATGACGCAGCCCGGCAGCCCCATAATCGGAACGCCATTTTCGTTATACGCGAGCAAGAACATCACTCCCGGTAATACAGGCGCGCCGTAGCTTACGATCTGCGCGCCCGTGTTTTTAATCGCCAGCGGAGTCCTGTCGTCCGGATCCACACTCATTCCCCCGGTGCAAACGATCAACTGTGCATCCCGCGACAGAAATTCCCGGATCGCCGCCGTTATCATTTCGTGGTCATCGGAGCACAGCTTTTCTCCAATGATTTCCGCTCCATATTCCGCGAGCTTCTCTTCGACGACCGGAGTAAACGTATCCGTGATCCGGCCTTTATAGACTTCGCTGCCCGTCGTGATAATCGCGGTCCTTTTTTTTAAAAATGGCTTGATTTCAAAGATGCCCGTATAGGCTTTTGCCGCCTCCATTTTCTGTTTCTCTATCACGAGCGGGATAACGCGCGTGCCCGCAATCTTGTCGCCCGCTCTCACCGCGGTGTCGCCATGCCTTGAGGCGATCATCATCTCCCCAAGGCTGTTGACATGAAGCAGATGTGCCCGGTCAATTTTCAGCAGCCCGTCACAGTCGGCAATCAGCTCGATTTTGCCCTCCTTCGGCTCCGTCGCATGCATGTTGCCGCCGATACAGATGTCGCGCAGGATTTCGGCGCCTCATCTTCATGCAGCATCGTTTCGTCCTGCTCCCAGACATACAGGTTTTCCTTGCCGACCGAAAGCAGCAGAGGAATATCCGCCTCGGTGACGATGTGTCCTTTTCGAAATACGGCGTCCTTCGTCACACCCCTGATGATCTGCGTGATATCATGGCACAGCACATGGCCGACCGCGTCTTCGGTTTTTATCAATTTCATCGTGATCCTTTCTTATACTCGTCATTCATAACTGCTCAGTTCCTTCACAGTTATCGCTGCGCAATGCACATAAATACCCGTACTGCTCATATACGGTCTGCATGAGAGCAGCAATGTCTTCGTCAATACCCTGCTCTTTTAAGGAGGTAAAGCCCTCAGCCGTAATGAGTTGTCCGTTAAGCCGCACCTTCAACGCCGGTTTTTCGGAATCTACGAAAAAGAAGCCCGCGTTGCCGCTGTTCTCAAAATCAGCGTCAGTTGCAAACAGCGTCAGTTTATCCTTGTAAGGCGCGCCGGTATACGGACAAAATACCTCACAATTCCCGCATTCGTTGCAAAGCCGGTCAATATGGAGGATTTGCGGCATCGCAAAGTTCACAGCCTTTATGGAGACATTTGCCCTGTTTGGACAAACATCCACACAATTTTCGCAAAGCTCCGCGCAGTCCAGGCAGCGCCCGCAATCCGTTTCCCCGTTCGCGCCGCATATATAGCCCTTCTTCGCATAAAGCTCCTGCAGCGGCCTTTCCGCCTTCCGATCCTTTGCAAAAGCGCCTCCGATAATGGCCTCCGCCGTCTTTTTGGCGTCCGCGATCGCTTCTACGACCGTCGAAGGCCCCTTCCTGCCGTCCCCGATCACATAAACGCCGGGGATATTGCTTTCGAGAGTCGCTTCGTTCAGCGCCGGCAAGCCCTTTTCATCCAGATCGATCCCGAGCTTTTGATAGAAATCCGAATCCACCTTTTCGCCGATTGCGGCAATGACCATGTCCGCTAAAATGTCCGCCTCCTCGTCTGTCTCAACAGGCGACCTTCTGCCGGAAGCGTCCGGTTCTCCAAGCTTCATCACCCTGCAGCGGAGCACGCCGTCCGCGAAACGCTCCGGAGAAAGCAACTCCCTAAATTCCACGCCGTCCTCCATGGCGAGCAGCAGCTCTTCCTCATCCGCAGGCATATAGCGCTTTGTCCGGCGGTATACGAGGGACACCTTTTCCACTCCCTCCGTGCGGATCGCGGCCCTCGCCGCATCCATCGCCGTATTGCCGCCGCCGATCACGACAACACGCCTGCCGATGTCCATTTTTCCCTCCGATACTTTAAAGTCCTCAAGGAATGTCACGGCATTGACTGTCGAATCTCCCTGCAAATGCAACTCGCCCGCATTTGCCGCACCCGTGGCGAGAATGATTTTCCGGTAGCCCTTCAGCATATCGAGAGAAGAAATGTGCGTATTTCCCTTAAATTCCACGCCGAGTTTTTTTATAAAAGCGGTATCCTTTTCCACGACCTCACTCTTGATGCGAAATTCCGGAATAATATAGCGAATCACGCCGCCCGGCTCGTCTTTTTGACAGAACATCGTCACCCTAAAGCCCGCCTTCGCAAGGAAATATGCCGCTGAAATTCCCGCCGGTCCGCCTCCGACAATGGCGATTTTATCCGCCTTATTATTCACCGCATCACCGTTTAATCCGGCAAGCACGCTCTCATATCCTCTTTCAGCCGCAAGCAGCTTCATCTGCCTGATTTTCACCGATTCCTCATAAAAATTCCTCGTGCAGCGGCTCATACAATTATGGGAACAGATCGTTCCGGTCGTAAACGGCAGCGGATTTTTCTCCATAATGACCTTTAAGGCCTCCGCATAATCCCTCTGCTCCACAAGGTGCAGATAGGCCACGATATCCTGATGGATCGGACAGGCCGCCTCGCACGGAGCCGCAAAGCACTCAAGCAGCGGCAGTTTTTGTTTCATTTTTTTATTTTCAAACGGCTTGATCGGCTTCCGGTAATGGGGATCCGCCTTTGCCTCCTGAGCAAGCTTTTTCACAAGAGCCGTATCCACGCCTTCAAACGGAGCATACTCCCTTTCTCCGAACTCATAAGCGAGTTGTGTAAAACGCGCATAGCCGCCCGGCTTTAAGATCGTCGTCGCGACTGTGACCGGCCAGATACCGGCCTCCACAATACGCCCGATATTGTGGACATCCGCGCCTCCCGAATAGGAAATGCGCAGCTTTCCGTCAAATTCCTCGCTCAGCCTGGCCGCAAGCGATATGGAAAGCGGATAAAGGGCCCGGCCCGACATATACATCTCCTCGCCCGGAAGTTCGCCCGCCTTAATATCCACCGGAAACGTATTCGTCAGCTTGACACCAAAACGCAGGCACTGTTCTTCCGCAAGCGCCATCAGGCGTTTTAACATCGGCACCGCATCCTCATACTGCAAATCGTCCTTGAAATGGAAATCAGTGAATGAAATATAATCATAGCCCATTTCATCCAGCGTTTTTCTCGCAAACTCATAACCGAGCAGCGTTGGGTTGCATTTGATGAACGTATGCAGCTTTTTTTCCGTCAATAAATACGCCGCGATCCGCTCGATTTCCTGCGGCGGACAGCCGTGAAGCGTGGACAGCGTGATCGATCTGCAGATATTAGCCGGAATTTGCCCGACATCCTCCTTAGTAACATGTGAGAACAATTCCAAATGATCCAGCGCATAATCTCTGCACTCTTTAAAAATCGCAGTTTCGGAAGCGTCCTTCAGCCCCTCGATGAAATCGTCGATTTTCTTCGTCTTGATCCCGTCCAGATCATAGCCGACGCTCATATTGAAAATAAAGCCATCCGCCGCGCCAAGTCCGAATTCCTTTGCCATCAGGTGCATGAGAAACCACGCTTTGACATATTCCTCAAATGCCTGGGGCACAGTAAGCTCCGTGGACCACTCCACATTGTAACCCTCGTCGTCCGCCTTGATGCATGGTTTGCTGACCGGAAGGTCCTCCCCGTCCAGCTTCTGAACCGTTTTCAGCTCAAAGAAACGGCTCCCCGCATAATAAGCGGCGATCAAATTCTGAGCGAGCTGCGTATGCGGTCCGGCCGCCGGTCCAAACGGCATTTCGAGCTTTTCTCCAAACAGAGTAAACATCGGCTCCCGATTTATAACATATGGCTCATGCAGGCTAAATACCGTGCCGCCCGTTTTCTTTTCTTCTAATACCCAATGCAGCAGCTGCGCAAAGGATAATGGCGTCATCCTGTCTCCCATAATGAAACCCTCCCATTTATCATGAATTTAACGTGAATTAATTTTTCCCCAGAGCTTTGCCGACTCCTCCCGCACCTTTGCGAGTGCCGCTTCCTCGTCAAGCTGTGTCAGCCTCCTGTCCTGCATCAGAACCTTTCCGTCGGCTACCGTCGTCACGACGCTCCTGCCGCTCATGCCAAACAGCACATGTCCGTTCACATTCTCCGCCCCCATCGGTGTGAGAGGGATATAATCCGTCACGACCACATCCGCGGCCGCGCCCTCCTTCAAAACGCCGACGGGCTTTTTGAAATAGCGTCCGGCGATTTTCGCGTTATTTTCAAACAGCATGACCGGAACCTCGCCCCATGCCGCATTCGCGTCGCACAAATGATGCTTGTGGAGGATATTTGCCACCTTATAGGATTCCGTCATATCGTGCGTGTAGCCGTCCGTTCCGAGTCCCGTCAAAATTCCCTTAGCAAAAATCTTCATCGTCGGCGGGCAGCCGCAGGCATTTCCCATATTGGATTCCGGATTGTGCACGACGATCGTATCCGTTTCCTTAAGCACATCCATTTCGTGGTCGTTGACATAGATACAATGCGCCGTAATCGTCTTTTCTCCCAGAATGCCGTGATCCATCAGACGGTCAACGATCCGCTTGCCGTATTTACGCAGGGAATCATATAAATCCTCGATGCCCTCCGCCACATGGATATGGTAGCCGACGCCCTCGGGCTTGTGCTCCGCACAAAACGCCAGCGTCTCATCCGACAGCGTGAAGGAAGCGTGCAACCCCATCATGCCGGCGATCATGTCCGTATCGTCAGCAAGCGCGTGTTTGATAAAAGCCTCGTTTTCCAAAACGGCCTCCCGCATGTTCTCTTTTTTGTCCCGATCCGATACCTCATAGCAAAGGCAGCTTCTGATGCCGGTCATGCGCGCGGCCTCTTCGATTTGGAACAGGCTGTCCCTAATCGAGCCGTAACTCGCATGATGATCAAAAACAGTCGTAACGCCGTTTTTGATGCAGTCAATATAGGTCGCGACGGCGCTTTGCTTTGTCTGCGCAAGCGTCAGGTTCCGGTCGATCGTCCACCACATGCCGTCCAAAATATCCAAAAATCCCTTCGGGTCATAACCATTAATGGAAAGTCCGCGCGCCATTGCCGAATAAATATGCTCGTGCGTATTAATAAAGCCCGGCATAATGACGCCGCCTTTGGCATCGATCAACTGGGCCTCTTTGTAGTCCTGCTTCAGCGCTTCATAGCTGCCGACCTGTTTGATGGTATTGCCCTCTATGAGCACCGCACCGTTTTCTATAAAGGGATTTTTCGGATCCCGCGTCACAACCCTGCCATTTCCAATTAACAGCATCGCCATTCCTCCTCTCGCTGTCCCAATATTTCTCCACATTTTTCAGAAAGTATTTCCGCTAATTGTCTGATTATTTCTAGTTTATCACGTATAATTTCTCAACACAATAACTTTTCCTACCAAAATCCCCAAACACAGAAAAAAAATTTGCTTCTCTAATTATTTTTGTAAAATCAATTGTTTTTTGCAGTTTTCGTGCTATACTGAAAAGAGTAGAATTCGCCCAACATTTTTCGAAAGGATTACTTATGGATACTCTCACCTATTTAAAACAGATCGCCCACGGCCTGGCCTCCCAGTTCGGACAAAACTGTGAGATCGTCATTCACGACCTGACCGTAAACAATCTGGAAAAATCAGTTGCACATATCGAAAACGGCCATGTGACCGGACGCCAGATCGGAGACGGCCCTTCCCACGTCGTTTTGGAGGCGCAGGGAAAGGACGCGAATTCGCTGAAGGACCGCTGCGGCTATCTGACCCGCACAAAGGACGGCCGCATTTTAAAGTCGAGCACAATTTACATTCGCGGCGAGAGCAATAAAATCAACTACCTATTTTCCGTCAACCACGATATTACCGGCCTGCTCGCCATCGACAACGCCGTAAAATCGCTTGTCACCACGGACGCGGACCAGTCTGAGGGTAAAAAAGAGCCGGAGCGCATCACGCAGAACGTCAACGACCTGCTCGACGATCTGATCGAACAGTCTGTTGCCTTAATCGGCAAGCCCGCCGCACTGATGAGCAAGGACGAAAAAGTAACCGCTATCCGCTTTCTAAATGATGCCGGCGCTTTCCTGATCACAAAATCCGGCGACAAGGTTTCGAAATATTTTGGAATATCCAAATATACGCTGTACAGCTATATCGATGTAAATAACAATAAGTCTAAATAAAAACCGGGCGTTCGCCTGATTCACCGAACGCAAAACCAGTATCGGCATGCTCCTGAAGCCATTTTGCCACCCCGTCTTCCGCATTGCTGCCGATAACCCCGGTTGCCACATCCTTCAACCCGCCGACCGCGTTGGATACGGCATAGCACTCATCCGATATTTGAAACATCGGAATATCATTGACTGCGTCTCCAAATGAAATGACCCTTTCGCATCCGCACAGCTCCTTTAATGTTACGATTGCCTCTGCTTTTTTGGCTCTTTTAGGCATGATCTCGCACCAATACTCTGTGCGGTACAATTCCTGCTGCAGGATGCAGTTTGCTCTTTCTTTGAAAAGACATCGTATGAGGGAAGCAGCTCGTCCTTTTCGCCGATACAGGTGAAATAAAACATATTTCCCAGAAAAAGACTGTCGCTGTTCTCTAACGCTCTTAACCGCCTGTCGCCTTCTCTAAGCTTCAAATAATGCTTCATTCCCTCGTTTTCCCTGCCTTTGACCCAGGATACCTTTTCCACGCCACCAATATAAGAGTAAACCAGTGGGCTTATGTCATATTTTTTTAAAGCATTCATAACCACCAGTGATGACGACAGCGATCTTGCGGTGGCATACGTAAACAGCATCCCCTTCTTTATGAGGGAATGGATGACCGCAATGCTATAGGGGCTGATTCTGCTGCGCGCATTTAAAAGTGTTCCATCTAAATCAGTGACATAAAGTGTTTTCATCCTCCACCTGCACTTCCATACGATTTTGTAACCGTTTCATTTCCAGCATTAATAAATAGAAAGTTTTAACGATCTGGAAATACCAGTAAAGATATAGTATAATTTTATCAAAATACGAGAGAGGCATAAAATACTAGGGCGGAAGCAGTCTGCTGCTTCCGCCCACTCTATATTGGCTATTTGCTTATTTTATTACAAAATAACTACGCTTCTAATTCCCAAATGTGCTTGTCCTTTCGGAAATAGAGGCAGACAAAAATTCCTTCGATGGAGAAATTCTTCCAACATATGGCGACATTCGGATTTTCGGAAACCTGCTTGAATTTCAGGTAAGCTTCGTCAGTCTGGCAGTAAAATTTTCCATCGATCCGAATCATGCTCATGGAGCGGGATGTCACACGGTTTTCGGCGCAGGTGGACAGCGTCATGATGTCGTGAGAGCCGATTTTTTTCCATAGTCCCGGCAGATGCCAGGAAAATTCCTCGATTTGATTTTCACTGAAATCCGTACTCATCTTCAACCTCACTTCAAGCCTATGTAAATATGAATCTCGGCATTTTCGCAGTCGCCGTTCTGATATTCCTCAAAATCACAGACGAACGCACGGTTTAAATCCATTTTCCAAAGCTCCTTCCAAAACTTGGCGACTGCGGTTACCATATTTCCCTTGACGATAAACTTCGCATAGCTCCCTGCGGGAATCTTTCTCACCGTAAAGTAGCCCGAAATATCGGCAATATCGGTCACCTTACAGGCAACCATTACCGTGTAATCGTCTTTTTCATCGGCCGCATAGTCGGTGTAAATGCCAAGCGCTTTGCTGTCGGCTTTGTTCGGAATGAGAGGATACCCGTCTTCCATATAGAATTTCTGCCAGAGTCCGCCGATGGTTTTGCCCATATCGGGAGAAGCGTTGTTTGTCCGCGCACAAAATCCCACGACTGTTTTTTCTTTTAAATTTACGATTTCATAGTTCATGGCAATACCTCATTTCATTTTTGATAAAATGAGCATAGCACGAAAAATGTGACATCTGTATGTCACATTTCATATCTGTCCGAAATTCTTTTTAACAGCCCTGAAAATTCATGGCGGTATTCCTCGGGCGAAATAATTTCCGCCTTCTCCCCGAAGGTGAGGATATACCGGTAAAACGCTGAGACATCCGACCATGTAAAAGTCAGCATCATATCGCCATCCTCGTCAAACTGTAACATCTGGGGCCCAAACTCGTCCACGATCCGCCATTTTAATGACCGGTCAAATTTCACGACCGCCTTGATCTCTCCCTTTGTGTGCCGCAGCTTGTCGCAAATATATGCGGGAGCCTCACGCTTTTCGCATTTTTCTCCTGTACGCTTCAAATTTATCAGCCTTGTCAGCTTGAACATCCGGAAGTCCTTACGCATCGTGCAGTATCCCCACACATACCAGTTCGACCACTGGAAAATAAGATGATACGGCTCGATTTCGCGCTGGTTTTCGCTGTCCGGAGCAAAATAAGTAAAAGAAATTTTTTCATTGCTGTCCATAGCGGCTTTGATCAGCTCTATTTTATCAGAGACTGCGGATTTATCCCACGCGGAGAGATCGATGATGATGCGGCTGCCGGCGGAAAGCGTTCCCGAAGTATCGGCGGAAAGCTTCTCCATAAGCTGGCGGTAGCGGCTTGTGCCGCTTACGCTGTCAAGGCTTTGCAGACCTGCAAGAATTGCCTTCATCTCCTCCGAGGAAAGCAAGGTGCGGTCGATTTTGAAGCCCTCCATGATGGCGATCCCGCCGCCCTGCCCCTTTGCTGTTACAATCGGAATTCCGGCACAGCAAAGGCTGTCAATGTCACGAATAATCGTACGGCGTGACACCTCAAATTTTTTCGCAAGCTCTTTGGCGGTCACCCTTTCCTTTTGCAGAAGGATGGACAGGATGCCGATCAGACGATCGATTTTCATAGCAACACCTCTTTGCGGCAAAATATTCAGCGGAGCTTTAATGCCCGCTTCACTCTGCGGAATTTAGTTGAAAAGCTTCCTGTTTCAGCAAGCTTATTATAGCAGAAGGATCGCTTGGTTTCTGTATCATTTCTATAAATGCCATTTGATCTTTTATTCAAAAATGAAGGATTCCTATATGTTCAAGCAATATTTTCAAGCCCATGAACACAAGTATGATTCCGCCGGTCAGTTCAGCCCTCGATTTAAAACGCGACCCAAAAATTTTCCCTATTTTCACACCAACCACGGAAAACGCCAACGTAGTGATACCAATCAGCGTCGCGGCCAAACCGATATTTACTTTTAAAAAAGCGAAGGATACGCCTACGGCCAGCGCGTCAATGCTTGTGGCAACTGCGAGAGGCAACATCTTTGCGGGAGTAAGAGGAGCTTCCTCTGTATCCGGACGTCCTTTGCCGGGACATTCCCTGTCCTTGCAGGTTCCGTCAGGACATGACCGGTCTGCGCAGCCTTCCTTGTGGAAACTCTCGACAATCATTTTCCCGCCAATAAAAGCAAGGAGTAAAAAGGCAATCCAATGGTCAAATGCCGTGATTCTATCCGCAAGCTGTGAGCCGAGGAAATAACCGATCAACGGCATGACAGCCTGAAATATACCAAAGTACAGCCCAACAATCAATGCCTTTTTTATGCTGCTTTTCTTCATTGACAAGCCCGTGCAAATCGACACCGCAAAAGCGTCCATCGAAAGACCTACAGCAATAATAAATAGTTCCAACAGTTTCATGTTACATTCACCTTTTTATTTTCATTCCGCAAGCTTTTCCATTTCAAAGACAACGCTATAATCACAATGCCTTTGCTCCTTCACCTCAAAGTAATTTTCACGAAAATAGGAAGGCTTATCCATCGCAAAAAAGCGTTTAAAGGGAGTCGGCTCCATAACCTTTATCGGAAAAAATATCAGGCGCTTCCAAAAAGAATCCGCCCTTTCCCATTCCAGCACAATTAGTTTTCCGTTCGTTTTCAATAACCGGTGCGCTTCAGCGAGTATTTTGCCTGCCAAATCAGTTTCCATTTCGTGCAAAACCAGGCCAATTATGAGATAATCAAAACTCTCGTCCGGATATCGGGTATTTGCCGCATCTGTATTTTCTACCGTAATATTTTTGAGATGTTCCTTTTTGATTTTCTTTTTTGCGATTTTTAACATTTCATCGGAACGGTCTATGCCGACAATTTTTGCTTTGGGCTTTACCTTGGCTATCGTAATAGTATTGGAAATCGTACCGCAGCACAGATCAAGAATCATGACAGGTTCATCCGGAATGAATTTTAAAATTGCATTCCGGGGATTGATCCCTTTGTCTCTAAAATAGATTACATCGAGCAAATCATAAAATTTTGATATTATCGTATAAACTGGCTTCATATCATTACCTTTTACAACGGCATGTTATCATCATGAGAACATGTGAATTAACCGTATCCCTATTTTTTTTACAACAAAAATGTGCTTCGCACACTTCCGCAGTCAAATACTCCGGCGCACAGCTTTTGTTCCGCGCGCGTAGCTGCGCATATAACAAGAAAAATTATACCGCACTTTCAAATCTATTTCCACTCACTTTTTAAATTCTTCGGTGAATATCCTTATCGACCCCTATTTTAATTTGTAATTGACATCTTAATCCTCTTGTGGTATATTCCACTTGTGGAATATTTATGAGGGGGTTATTATGTCGCTAAAGCATGGGTTACTCGGGTTGTTAAATTACGGATCGATGACCGGTTATGAATTGAATAAGGCTTTTAAGGATTCGCTTTCGTTTTTCTGGCAGGCGCAGACCAGCCAGGTGTACCGGGAGCTAGATAAGATGGAGAAAAACGACTGGCTGACAAGCGAGCGCGTCATTCAAAATGAAAAACCGAATAAACGCGTCTATTCCATAACGGACGGCGGAAAAGAGGAGTTGAAAAAATGGCTTTTATCGCCGGGATCGGATATAGACGATGCGATGAACGAAAGAAGCGCCTTTTTAATGCGCGTATTCTTTTCGGGAGAAATGGGCGACAAGCAGGCTCTTGCGATGCTTCGCTCATACCGGGAAAAATGTTTGGAACAAAGCGTCGAATATGGCTCCATTTCCGGTTCGATCGATCAATACGAAAAGCTCGTCAACAGTGAGACGAAAACGAAATATTGGAAAATCACCGCACTTTTTGGGGAAATTGCCTGCCGCGCCAAGCTGGAATGGGCTGAAAAGGCAATTACTCTGTTAGAGGAGGAAACAAATGAACATTCTGGTTATTAACGGCTCGCCGAAGGGCAAAAACAGCAATACGATGCAGCTTACCCACGCGTTTTTGGACGGTGCAAAATGGGTAGATGCAGAAATTATTGAGGTATCAAAAGCCGGAGTGAAATCCTGTCTTGGATGCTATGTCTGCTGGAACAAGACGCCGGGAACATGCGCGATCGATGATGGGATGCGGGAAATCCTCCCAAAGCTGATCGCCGCAGATATTATCATCTGGTCCTTTCCGCTTTATTATTTTAGCATCCCCGGCGGCCTAAAAAATTTAATCGACCGTCAGTTGCCGTTGAATCTGCCGTTTATGGCCACGGAAAATGAAAGCGGAGGCCATCCGTCGCGTTATGATTTATCGCATCAGCGGCATATCGTGATTTCCACATGCGGTTTTTGGACGGCTCACGGCAATTATGACTCCGTTACGGCTATGTTTGATCATTATTATGAAAAAGAAAATTATACCCAAATTTTTTGCGGTCAGGGCGAGCTGTTTCGCGTACCGGAGCTGAAAAGCCGGACGGATGCGTATTTGGAACTTGTCCGCAGCGCCGGAACGGAATATGCTGCCGGAGGAATTTCTGCCGAAACAGCGAATGCGCTCTCAGAACCGCTGTACCCCCGCGACGTGTTTGAAAAAATGGCGGACGCTTCCTGGGGCTTAAGCGATACATCCGAAGAAGCGTCGGATGACAGCTTGAATTTTACGATCCAGATGGCGGCTCTCTACAGGTCGGACGACAAAGAACGCGTCGTGGAGTTTTCTTATACCGACATCGGCAAAACCTATCAGCTCTTGCTGACAAAGCAGGGTTCCGAGGTGATTTCCGACAACTTCAGAGAATACACTACCAAAATCGAAACGCCCTTTTCCGTATGGCGATCCATCGCACGAGGCGAAATCACCGGGCAGGATGCGCTGTTTAAGCAGCAATATCGGGTACTCGGCGATTTTGAACTGATGTTAAAATGGGATGAGCTTTTTGGTGCACAGGCATCAAAGAAGCCGGTGGAACAAAAGCGGCAACGCAAAACAAATATGACCGTCTTATTGGCGCCGTGGATTGTCATCTGGATCGCCATCGCGATCAACCCGACGGCCGGCGGCGCGGCAGGTATTCTTGTTTCAGCCGTTCTTCCCCTGCTCTGGTTTCTCTTTCAGCCCGTTTTATACGAGCAGATCACCGTGCCGCTCGTGGCCGCGCTGTCGCTTATGGCTTTGCTCGGCGTCGATCCGCGCATCGTGGTGCCCGTCAGCTATGCCGCCTTCGGACTTCTGTGGCTCGCCGGCTCCTTTCCAAAAACGCCTCTGACCGCTCACTACAGCGCGGCAGGCTACGGCAACGAAAAGGCGTTTGATAATCCGCTTTTTATGCGCACGAATAGAATTTTGACCGCCGCATGGGCCGCATTATATCTCGTCACGCCGGTTTGGACTTATTTTCTTATGGGTACGGCTCTATCTGCCTATAGCGGTTTATTCAATTCGGTCTGCCCTGCACTCATGGGCGTTTTTACGGCTTGGTTTCAGAAATGGTATCCGGCTTGCTGGGCAAGGGGCTGAAAAGCTCTGCGCCGGCGGGCATGGCTCGCTTCTATATTCGTACAGAAAAACACTCCCATATAGCTTTAAAAATTACATGGATTATATCGTTATGATTTGATTTTGACGGATGATTGCTCATCCATAGGCGCGTCTTAATAACAGGCGCATAGATGTATGGCTCTCGCCATATGATTACATGTCCGTTTCCGGTTCGCTCATTTTCTTGATCAGTTCTGAAATATAGGACGGCTCTTCTAAAAGGTCTTCCGCGATTTGCCCAGCAGACTGTCCCTTGGCCAGCTTCTTGCGAATCTGTTCCATGAGTTTCAGTTCAAAGCCGGCCGCTTTTTCGTCCTTCAGCAGTTCTTCAAATGTCATATAACTCACCTCCAGTTCCCTGCGCCTCTTTAGCGCCGTTACTCTTTCGTGCTTAAGATAATCTTCTTTGTCTCATCTCCCAGCCCAAGATCGCACTCGAGACATCGTTCCTCGAACGTATAGCGGTAACGCTTCTTTCCGAACGGATCAAATGTACAGATAAAAATCACATAGCCGGGCTTTAAATCGCTGTAATCCTCGCCGGGCTTCAAGGAATAGACATCCATCTCCGCCTGATAGTAACGGCTCCTCTTCGCGATATTCCTGTTGTCCTGATTCTGCATCTCCAGATTATAATGGACGAATAGTTCATCGTCCGCGTAAATATCGAACCTCACGCTTCGAAAATCCGAGTTAAGCAGAATCGCGTGCTCCGCGTGTACTCTTACCCTTGGCAGCTTCTGTCCCATAATGATCTCCAGCACAAGCTGGCAGGTCTCCTCGTCGGCCAGTGCGGCCGAAAAGAGAAATGAATTCTTTAAATCTAAGTCCCTAAATGGTTTACTCAATAGGTTCCTCCTATCGTTGCTCATATAGGAGTGTTATCTGTAACGAAATTATAACGTATCTTAAGTGAGAATGCAAGCGCTATTTCCACTGAAAATCACCCTGACTGAAAAGAACAATTTCATCAATAAAATTTTATGCGCAGCTACGCACGCGAAACAAAAGTTGTACTTCCAGAGTATTTAATCGCGAGAGTAGGCGAAGCACACTTTTGTTACAGCTTACCGACAAGTGCCTTTTCCAGAAGCGTCATGTCCGGCGCAAGAGCGATCGGCTCTCCGGCAGCTTTCATCGCGTTGGCGACGTCTTTTAGGCCGCTTCCGGTAACGAGGCTGACGACAGTCGCGGATTTCGGTATGAGACCCGTTTGGGCGGCCTTTTTCACGCCGGCCGTTCCTGTCGCGCCTGCAGGCTCCGCAAAGACGCCGCAGGTCGTTCCGAGCAGCTTCATCGCCGCGAGGATTTCTTCGTCCGTAACATTGACGACGATGCCCTTCGATTCGCGGATCGCGCTTAACGCCTTATCGGGATTTCTCGGCACGCCGACCGCAATGCTGTCTGCAATCGTATTTTCTTCCATCGGGTACCAGGCCTTGTTTTCCTCTATTGCCCGGTTTAAGGGGCAGCACCCTTGCGCCTGCACGCTGATCAGGCGCGGCAGCCGGTCGATGAAGCCCGCCTCATATAAATCCTTGAAACCCTTCCAGACGCCGCTGATCGTGCAGCCATCACCGACGGATACCGCCACATAATCGGTCATCCGAAAGCCGAGCTGTTCCGCTATTTCATAGGAAACGGTCTTCTTTCCTTCCATTAAATACGGATTAATTGCCGCATTTCTGTTATACCAGCCCCATCGGTCGATCGCCTCCGCAGAAAGCCGGAAAGTATCCTCATAGGTTCCCTTGACGCTGATGACATTAGCGCCAAACATCATGAGCTGCGCCACTTTTCCCTTCGGGGCGCGCTCCGGTACGAAAATGAACGTCCGAAAGCCTGCCGCCGCCGCATTTCCCGCGAGGGAGGATGCCGCATTGCCGGTAGAGGAGCAGGCGATCGTCGTTTTTCCTGCTTCCTCCGCCTTGACGACCGCCATTGCGGAAGCCCGGTCCTTTAAACTGGCTGTCGGATTAATCCCATCGTCTTTAATATACAGTCTTGCAATTCCAAGCTGTTCTGCCAGCCGGTCTGCCTGATAAAATGGCGACCAGCCGACGCGCAGCTTTGGCACCCTGCTTTCGCCGCCGACCGGAAGGAATTCCCTGTAACGCCACATGGAACGATCCTTTCGCTCCGCAAGCGTCTGCGGGGAAAGTTTGGACTTGATATAGCGGTAGTCATATTTGACATCCAAAATACCGCCACATTTTTTACAGGTAGTAATCTCCGGCAGCGCCTCGTGCTCCGCTCCGCATTTGACACAGACTGCCGATACTACATTTTTTATGTTTTCCATGACGCTTCCTCCCTGTCCTTTCGTTTCAGTTCAGCCGTTACAGTTCAGTCTTCAAAATCTCAAATGAAGCTTTTCAATAGCCCGGTCCTTTCATTGAATTCGTTGATCAGAGCGTCGATTTCGCCTGCCTGCTTTCTGACAGAACCCCAGGTGCCTTCCTCATCATACCAGAGTGCGTTCAGTTCCTCTGCAGATCTTCCCTGCTGCTCCACCCATGTATAATACTTCAGGTTATGAATGCGCTTTCTTGCCTGATAGGTCAGTTCTTCCATATTGTCCGTCTTGACCGAAGCGATATGCTTTGCATAATCGACTGCCGCCATCACCGGCGTATATTCGCCGTCCGCTTCCTGCAGCTCCTTGATTCTGGACCCATACATCACGGAAGAATCCGTCATCACGGTCGCGATTACGTCATGCTCGGTCAGCTCGTAATACCTTGCCATCTTAATCGCGCAAAGCATATTGGCGATGCCTGAAATGCCAAAATAGCCTAGCAGCTCCACAAATTCCGGCGCAACGCCGCATTCCTTAACAAGATATTCCCTGCCAACCGGCTCATTGAAAAGACGGATCAGCTTCTGGCTGTCTTCGTCGTCAATATCGATGACGAGGTCGGTATTTTTTATATTATGGATCCACGGCACATGCTTGTCGCCGATGCCCTCGATCCGGTGTCCGCCAAAACCATTGTTAAGAAGCGTCGAGCATTGCAGCGCCTCGCCGACGCCGAGCTTTGCGGTCGGATAAATTTCCTTCAGATAATCGCCGGAAGCAAGCGTCCCTGCGGAACCGGAGGTGAATACGGCACCTGCAAAGCGATCTCCCGCTTCCTTCATTTCCTCAAAAGCATCCGCAATCGCGCTGCCCGTTACGTTATAGTGCCACAGATAGTTGCCCATTTCCTCAAACTGGTTGAAAATGAGAACATCCTTTCTCGTCGTTTTTAATTCCCATGTCTTATCAAAAATTTCCTTCACGTTACTCTCGCAGCCAGGCGTCGCGATGACCTCTCCCGCGATGCTGTTCAGCCACTCAAAACGCTCCCTGCTCATTTCCACCGGAAGGATCGCAATGGAGTCCGCCGCCAAAAGCTTTGAGTTAAAAGCACCGCCGCGGCAGTAATTTCCTGTAGACGGCCACACTGCTTTATGATAAGTCGTATCAAACTGTCCTGTGATCAGGCGCGGGGCAAGGCAGCCAAAGGAAGCGCCCACCTTATGGCAGCCGGTCGGAAACCATTTGCCGATCATGCAGATAATTTTTGCCTTAACACCGGTCAGCTCGGAGGGGAGCACGATATAGTTGCTTCCATGATAAAGGCCGCCGGATTCCTTTTGCTCATTTTTCCATGAAATACGGAACAGATTCAGCGGATTCACATCCCAAAGCCCTACCGTTTTCAGTTTTTCCCTGATCTCCTGTGGAATTTGATCCGGATCCTTCATCTGTTCGATCGTCGGGATAATAATATGATTTTCCTTCGCCTTTTGAATATTTTTCTCCAGTGCCTCTTCGTTTCTTGTTAAATCGATCATATGCGTTCCTCCTCATCCTTCTATGATGAATGCCTGTTCTGTGCCGCGAACCGACTTCTTCGCGGTAAGCAGGCTCATTAATTTTAGTGTAGCATTCTCCTACTGAAAAATCAATGGAGAAAACAAAATATTTTTTGTTTGCTAAAAATTTTTGTATTTTGTCTTGCATTTTACCGGTGGTATGCTATGATAAATTTAAGGTACTAACGGAGAAATACGAATCAATAAGGAGGAGATTATGATGGATTTTGAAAAAATCAAAGCAGCCGCACAAGGCTATGAAAAGGACATGACAAAATTTCTGCGGGAGCTTGTTAAAATTCCCGGAGAAAGCTGTGAAGAGAAGGGTCATATCGAAAGGATCGCACAGGAAATGAAAGCGGTCGGCTTTGACAAGGTGGAGATCGATCCGATGGGAAATGTGCTAGGCTACATGGGCAGCGGTTCCGCTCTGATCGCGTTTGACGCGCATATCGACAACGTGGGGATCGGCAACCGTTCCAACTGGGAATTCGATCCGTATGAAGGCTTTGAGACCGAGACGGAAATCGGCGGCCGAGGCACCTCCGATCAGCTGGGCGGCATCGTTTCCTCCGTATACGGCGCTAAAATCATGAAGGATCTGGGACTTTTATCCGACAACTATACGGTTCTTGTGACGGGCACGGTACAAGAGGAGGACTGTGACGGTCTCTGCTGGCAGTACATCATCAACGAAGATCAGGTAAAGCCGGAATTTGTTGTGATCACCGAGCCGACCGACGGAAATATCTACCGCGGACAACGCGGGCGCATGGAAATCCGTGTGGAGGTTCAGGGCGTTTCCTGTCACGGTTCCGCGCCGGAGCGCGGCGACAACGCGATTTATAAAATGGCTGATATTTTGCAGGAGGTCCGCGCCTTGAACGATAAGCTTTTAGACAATGAGTTCCTCGGCAAAGGAACGCTTGCCGTATCGGAAATTTTCTTTACGTCGCCGTCCAGATGTGCCGTCGCGGATATGTGTGCGATTTCCATCGACCGCCGCTTAACAGACGGAGAAACCTACCAGCGTGCGCTTGACGAAATCGGCGCCCTTCCTTCCGTAAAAAAATACAACGCCGCGGTCACGATGTACAAATATGACCGCCCAAGCTATACAAATCTTGTTTATCCGACCGACTGCTATTTCCCGACATGGGTCATTCCTGAGGAACACCCCGCGACAAAAGCGATGGTAGAGTCCTATCAGGGAATGTACGGAGAACCGAAAGTGGATAAATGGACATTCTCCACAAACGGCGTTTCGATCATGGGACGTTACGGGATCCCTTGTATCGGCTTCGGTCCGGGCAAGGAAGCGCAGGCACATGCGCCGAACGAACGCACCTGGAAAGCGGATCTTGTGAAATGTGCCGCCGTCTATGCGGCGCTACCCTCAATTTATACAAAATAATAGAAAAAGCGGAGGAATCACCTATGGAAACTTTAAAGGAATATTTTGATGAATTAAATAAACTGAATTTCAAGAATATGTACAACAACGATTTTTTCCTGACTTGGGAAAAGACTGACGATGAGATTTCCGCCGTCTTCCTTTTGGCAGATGCGCTGCGCTTTATGCGTCAGAACAATATGTCCACAAAGGTATTTGAAAGCGGGCTCGGCATTTCGCTGTTCCGCGACAACTCTACGCGCACCCGTTTTTCCTTCGCTTCGGCCTGCAATCTGCTTGGTCTTGAGGTACAGGATTTAGATGAGGGCAAATCACAGATCGCGCATGGCGAGACGGTTCGTGAAACCGCCAACATGGTTTCGTTTATGGCAGACGTCATCGGCATCCGCGACGATATGTACATCGGCAAGGGCAACACTTATATGCGCAGCGTATCTGAGGCTGTCCGCGAAGGCTACCAGGACGGCGTACTCGAACAGATACCGACGCTCGTAAACCTGCAGTGCGACATCGACCATCCGACACAGTGCATGGCGGATATGCTCCATATCATCCATGAATTCGGCGGTATTGAAAACCTCAAGGGTAAGAAAATCGCAATGTCCTGGGCATATTCTCCCTCCTACGGAAAGCCGCTTTCCGTTCCGCAGGGCGTCATCGGCCTGATGAGCCGTTTCGGAATGGACGTTGTTCTCGCTCATCCCGAAGGCTATGAGGTGATGCCGGAAACGCTTGCGGTCGCAAAAAAGAACGCGGCAGAATCAGGCGGTTCCTTTACGCAGACGAACAACATGGCGGAAGCGTTTAAGGACGCCGACATCGTTTATCCGAAGAGCTGGGCGCCGTTTGCGGCTATGGAAAAGCGTACCGATTTATACGCAAAAGGCGATTTCGACGGAATCGACCGGCTGGAAAAGGAGCTGCTTTCGCAGAATGCGCTTCACAAAGACTGGACGTGTAGCGAGGATCTGATGAAAACGACAAAGGACGGCAAAGCGCTCTATCTGCACTGCCTGCCTGCCGACATCACCGGCGTAAGCTGCGAGCACGGTGAAGTGGAGGCGTCCGTATTTGACCGCTACCGCGTCCCGCTTTACAAGGAAGCGAGTTTCAAGCCATATATTATTGCCGCGATGATTTTCTTAAGTAAATTTGAGGATCCTGCCGCGTTGTTAAGGGCTCTAGAAATCAGGGGTACAAAGAGAAAGAAGGCGTAAGAAGCCACAGGCGGCTCGCCGTTTTAAGAGGGAACCAGAATGGAAAAGAAAAAAAGGATTGTAATTGCGCTTGGCGGAAACGCGCTTGGTAATACGCTTCCCGAACAAATGGCAGCGGTAAAAATCACCTCCCGCTCTATCGTAGATTTGATCGAGGATGGCAACGAGGTCGTCATTTCCCATGGGAACGGGCCGCAGGTCGGCATGATCAATAACGCCATGTCCGCTCTGTCGCGTGAGGATAAAAACCAGCCGAACACACCGCTTTCTGTTTGTGTTGCGATGAGTCAGGCTTATATTGGCTACGATTTGCAGAATGCGCTGCGCGAGGAATTACGAAACCGCGGACTCAACATTCCGGTGACGACAATGATCACGCAGGTACGTGTCGACGAACACGACCCCGCTTTCCAAAATCCGAACAAACCGATCGGGCATTTTATGACAAAGGAGCAGGCGAAACTCGCCGAAGAAAAATACGGACATATCATGAGAGAGGATGCCGGGCGGGGCTACCGCAGGATGGTGCCCTCTCCAAGGCCGGTGGAAATCGTTGAAATCGACGCGATCCGCACGCTTGTCAATGCCGGAGATGTCGTTATCGCCTGCGGAGGCGGCGGTATTCCCGTCTCGTTGCGCCAAAACCATTTAAAAGGAATGAGCGCCGTGATCGACAAAGATTTTGCAAGCTGTAGACTGGCGCAGGATCTGGACGCGGACTTTCTCATCATCCTGACTGCCGTCGAAAAGGTGGCGATTCATTTTGGCAAGCCTGACGTGCAATGGCTGTCCCGTATGACCGTACCGGAAGCAAAAGCTTACATCGCCGCAGGCGAATTCGCCCCCGGCTCCATGCTTCCAAAAGTGGAAGCCGCCGTGGAATTTGCCGAATCACAGCCGGGGCGTACCGCATTGATTACGCTTCTGGAAAAGGCGAAAGATGGAATTAATGGGAATACGGGGACGTGGATTACACAGTGAAATCATTGGTGGAAGATCTTACCCCAGCGCCACATCCAAAATCATCATTACCACAAACCCGATCGCGACGCCAATCGTCGCGATATTACTGTGGTCGCCCTCCTGCGCTTCGGGAATCAGCTCCTCCACGACGACATAGATCATCGCGCCGGCGGCGAACGATAGCAGATACGGCAGCACTGGCACGATAATGTCGGATAGCAGGATCGTGATGATCGCTGCAATAGGCTCCACGATCCCGGAAAAGGTGCCGTAACCAAACGCTTTCAGCTTGGAGGTATTGGCATTTTTGAGCGGCATCGAAATGATCGCACCCTCTGGGAAGTTCTGGATCGCAATGCCGATCGACAACGCGAAAGCGCCTGCAAGCGTGATCGTCGTACTCTGCGAAAGCATCCCGGCAAATACGACGCCGACCGCCATCCCTTCGGGAATATTATGGATTGTCACCGCAAGAACCAGCATCGTATTTTTACTCAAGCCGGAACGCAAGCCCTCCGGCTCGTCATTGTTTAAATGGAGATGCGGTGTCAGGCTGTCAATCAACAGCAAAAAACCGATACCAAGCAAAAATCCAACCGCAGCGGGCACCCAGGCAACAACACCTTGGCTTTCGGCCATATCGATAGAAGGAATAATTAACGACCAGACTGAGGCCGCAATCATAACGCCGGATGCGAATCCGAGCAGCGCTTTCTGCACATTTTTATCCATTTCCCCTTTAAGAAAAAAAACCATCGCCGAACCGAGTACCGTTCCCGCAAGAGGAATCAGAAGGCCCAAAAATACCATACTGCTCATAAATCCTTACTCCCTTCGTTTTATCATCTGTCCAACAATATTGAAACTCCATACGGAAAGAGTCCCGCATGAAGTTTCAATAAAATTCTGCTATGTAATCCTCCGTAATCGGTTACTGCTTTTTGATCTTATGATAGTAATTGGTAAATGTCGCCTGCATATAAGGAAGAATCCAAATATAGGCGATACCGCAAGTGATTGCGCCAAGAAGCGCCCATCCGATAAAGGAAAGATAAAGCACGAATAACTCGGACTTGTGTCCTTCCATGATCATCTTGCTTTCATTCAGCGCCTCGCTCGCCGTCATTTCCGGATGCTCAGCAAAAATATAAAAGGCCTGTGAATAAGAAAGCGCTTTGATAATTCCCGGAATAACAAAAAGCAAAGACCATAAAAAGACAAAGATGTTCACTAATAAGTAAAGACAGATGGATTGTCCAAGCCGCTTAAACCCTGCAAACAGCCTATTAATCTCTATCTCTCCCCCCGCAACAACATCCAGATAAATATAAATAATACCTAATTGAAGCGGTGGAATAAGAATGAGTGTTCCGACGACCGGAATAAAACTGCTCACCCCCATAATTGCTGTCATAATCAGCGTACACACAAAGAGCATACCAATTTTTCCTGATATCTGCCCTTTGGCCAAACCTTTAATTTCTTCTCTTGAAACCATTTGTTTTCCCTCCTCGATTTTATATATGACCCGCCGTTCCATTTTCCGGCAAAGCCAATAAATAAGATTTCTCTTATTTATTTTCATGTTGTACGAAGCACATACTCTTCCTTCAGCAGTTCAAACGAATCATAAGGAATGACAAAGTCCAGAATTCCCGAAGAATGAGGAGACAAAAGATACTCATTGCTAATCACATGGAAACCGTCTTCCCCAAAATACCAGGTCGTGTCGGACAACACTTCTCCAACATAATCCGCATAGTCCTCAAATAGCATATCGGTATATTTAGGATCCTTTAGTTGCTCCAATAATGTCTGCTCAATAAACGCTTTTGCGGCTGCCTCGTCAGATACGACATCCCGCAGAGTCAAAAGTGCGCCTGTCTCTGTTGAGAAATTATAGCCCCCCGCAACGCTGTTCGGATGCGCGCCACCGGTGTATTCATAGATATCCTGTCTGAAGCTGATGACCTGACTGTCCGCTCTGACAGTCTTAAATTCACTCCCGAACCCATAACCGTTAAAGAATTCCAGCGTCTCTTCGTCACGCGAAGCCAAATCTTCCTTCGCAAAAACCTCGTATTCGTTCGCTTGTCTGTCGTCCTCGGCGACCAGGCTGCCAATATACTCATTAATCTTTGCTTCGGCCTCCTCATTGCCCTTTACGGACACAACCGGATAATTTCCGGTAACGGACAGAATAAGCCGCCCGTCCTCATCATATCGTTCCGCCGCATGTTCCATCATCTCTACCGAAACAGCATAATTTTGGCTTATCTGGCAGCCGGTCAGCAGCATTCCCATTGTGACCGCCGTCAGCAGCAACCATATACCCTTTTTCATCTGCTCAGCCTCCTCCCGACATTATATGAAACCCGCACTGCGAAAAGAATGCGGAAGCAAATTCTTTTTCTATTTTCTACCCACTTATATTTATTATATATTCTCTCGCCCAATTATACAATTGTTCTTTTCTTTATTTTACAATTTTCTCGTTTTTATTGATCCATATGATTCTCGGACAACACCCGGCGCAGCGCATGCTCAAAATGCACATCATCCTCTCTTGTCCTCTTTTTGGGCCCCTTTAAGGAAAAGTGCATGCTCCTTCTGGCCTTCTTTGCCATATGACGTTCAAACATCAGCCGGTCAATATTTTCATTTGTATATTCCATGCCATTTTGATGAAGGACACGCATCCCTTTTCCGAGAGCCATCGAAGCGACGCCGTAATCCTGTGTAATCACAACATCCCCCTTGTTACCGGTCTGCACAATCCTAAAATCCGTGGAATCCGCACCTTTATCTACCGTAATAACAGTTCCGTAGGCAGAACTCAGCGAATGGCACGTATCACAAATCAGTAATAGAGGAATCTGAAATTCCTTTGCCGCCCTTTCTGCAATCGCAATGACCGGACAGGCATCGGCATCAATAATTATTTTCATAGCCCGTGCACCTCTATTCCGTAATCTTTATATTTTTCGGCCTTCCACATATTTTGCAACGATCGAACACGATTCCGACATATAGACAGTTCTTTCCAGCCTGTCACGCAGACCAAGTGACCTTGGCGTCTTGAGCGTGCTGTCGTCAATCACGACTGCATCAAACAAATAGCCTTCCTCAAAGCTGCCCACCTTTCCAAAAAATGCGCCGCCGCCCTTCGTTCCCATATAGAACGCTTCCTCCAGACTGACCGGTCTTAGCGCTTTATCCGACAACCGCCACCGGAGCTTGGAAACCTGAATGCAGTCTGACATCGCACGCAGGATCGAGGCTGAAAAGCCTCCCGCCACATCCGTACCAAGTCCGATCCGCATTCCCATATCCAAATAACGGCGCACCGGCGCGATGCCCGAAGCAATATTTGTATTAGACTGCGGACAATGGGCAATAAATACACCATTTTCATAAAGTCTACGGATCTCCTCTTCCCCTGAATAAACGCAGTGTGCCATGATCGTAGGCACTTCTTTCCCGAATAGACCGAAACGGTCATAAGCGTCACCGTAAAATGCGGACTCGGGCGCAAGCGCTTTCACCCATGCGACCTCTTCCGGATTCTCCGATAAATGGGACTGTACCGGAAGATCGTACTCTCTGGCAAGCTCTCCGAGCATTTTCATCAGGTCATCCGTACAGGACGGCACAAAACGCGGAGTAATCATCGGCTTTGTATAGCGATACTTATAAAGCGTCCGCTCGATCCAAACCTGCGTTTTGGCCGCCGACTGAGCCGCACTTTTTTCGCATAAATAATCTGGCGAATTCCGATCCATATTCACCTTTCCAACCCATGTACAAATGCCTGTATCCTCAAGCAGATCCATCAAAAGCTCCGTCGCCTCCGTATGAATCGTACCGAATACACAGGCTCGCGTCGTGGCACCCGTCTTCATCTCCTCGGCAAACAGCGCATACGCCTCTTTGGCGTAATCCAGTCCGACGTATTTTGCTTCCTCAGGAAAGGTATTCGTATTCAGCCATTCAAGCAGCTCCAAATCCATACCGAGTGCCCGAAAGGTATACTGGGGCGCATGCAAATGCAGATCCGTCAACCCCGGAAGAATCAGCTGATCGCCCAGATCAATGACAGGAAGTGCCTCATATTCCTTTGGCAGCACCTGAAATACACCGCCTGAAATACCATTCAAGCATACGGCATACGCCTGTTCAAGCGCAGCAAGCTCAGTTGTGGATTTACTATAATAAATGTTCCCCTTTAAAACAAATGTATGTTTTTCCATATAGTCACACACTCCCCAAATTTACAAGTCTATAGTATCGCATCATTCTTTCTGAGGCTGAGCTTTACTTCGGCGCGGCTATGCATAAAAAAGAAGAATTAACGCCTTTTCATTAACTCTTCTTTGAGTAATTAATGTCCGATAGCTCTAGGAGGCTCTCTCAGTTGCTTTCACGGAATACGATTTCACCTGTCACATCGTCCATGCTTTCCACGATGGCGAGTGATTCCAAATGGATGCCTTTGGAGCGGATGATGCCGCCGCCCACCTGAAAACCCTTTTCGACCGCGATCCCCGCGCCGACAAGCGTCGCACCGGCGTCCTCGACAAGCTGCACCAGACCTTCTAGCGCCTTGCCGTTCGCAAGGAAATCATCGATGATCAGCACCCTGTCCTCAGGCCCTAAAAACTGCCTGGAAACGATAATGTCATAGACTCTTCCGTGGGTAAACGACTCCACCTTGGACGTATAAACGTCGCCCGCGATGTTTTTTGTCTTAGACTTTTTCGCAAATACGACGGGAACCTTGAAATACTGCGCCACAATGCAGGCAAGCCCGATGCCGGAAGCCTCGATCGTCAGTATTTTTGTAATATTCTCCGTCGCAAACCGCTTCTGGAACTCGCGTCCCAACTCACAAAACAACGGAATATCCATCTGATGATTTAAAAAGCTGTCCACCTTTAATATATTACCCGGCCTGACAATCCCGTCCCTGCGTATCCTATCCTCTAATAGTTTCATCTGCGCTCCCCTTTGTTATGGATTCTGGCTCTATATTATGATGCAAGGGTCAAAAGGTCATTTCGCTTTGTGCTCGCACAAAAGCGAATAGGACTTGTTGACCCGCTAAACATGAGCAGGTAGCGCTATGGCGCGGATTGCGAATGTTTATAGAATTGCGGGAGTTGCATAGCAACGGA
>CAZMIX010000022.1:0-21915 GCA_964566545.1 uncultured Lachnospiraceae bacterium
TCGACACGACCACAAGAATCACCGCCGTAATCACAAAAGGAAGCATATCATAGAACGCATCGGGGATAGGTATGATTTCTTTGTTTACATAGTATTTCAGGATGCGCATCGCGCCGAAAGCGAGGGAGCCAAAAATCGCGTTGACGGGCTTCCATGTGGCGAAGATTACAAGCGCTACGGCGATCCAGCCGAGGCCGCCCACGCAGTTGCTGATCCATACACCGCCGTTTGTGATCATGATCGTATATGCGCCGCCTATTCCACAAATGCCGCCGCCTACGATGATGTTTATGTACTTCCACTTTGTCACATTGATGCCTGCCGCATCTGCCGAGGCGGGATTTTCGCCGATGGAGCGAACATTTAAACCCAGCTTCGTCCGGTAATAGTAAAAGCCTAATAATAAGGCGATGACCACGCCGATATAGATAAACGGATTATAGGAGAACAGGAGCGGTCCAATGACGGGGATATCGCTTAACACCGGAATGCGGATGCTCCGCATCTGTGCCGTGATGCCTGCCGGAAGCTTCAATGTGCCCTCCTCGGAAAGTCCGAGGAAATAATAGCCGATAAAGTTCGTAAGGCCGATTCCGAATATCGTCAGCGTCAGACCGCTAACCGTCTGGTTTGCCATAAATGTCACCGTTAGAACTGCGTAGATCGCAGCGCCCAGAGCGCCCGCCACGAAAGCCGCAACCATGGCCAACGCGAAACTGTCCGTCCTGTAGCCTACCATAAAGCCGGCTATGGCGCCGAGCGACATCATGCCTTCCACGCCGAGGTTCAAATGACCGACGCGCTCGTTCATGATTTCACCGAGCGTACCAAACAATAACGGGGTTCCCGCGAGCACTGCCGCCACTATAAATTTTACTGTAAAATCCATTATGCCATACCTCCCTGACTTTTTCTACGGGATATAAACCTGTATCTGACGAAGAACTCACATGCCAATACGAAAAACAAAATAATTCCCTGCAATACGTCCGAGCAGTCCGTCGACAAACCGAAGGACGACTGAACTACGCTGCTACCTTTTTCCAGGACACTGAACAACAGCGAAATGATCAGGATCGTCACAGGATTTAGATTGCCAAGCCACGATACGATAATTGCCGTAAATCCGACACCTCCCGCAATGCCCGCCGCAAGCGTCAAATCCGATCCGCTCGCCTGAGTCATTCCCGCAACACCGCAGACTGCTCCTGATAAAAATACGGTCCGCAAAATGATTTTTCTGACGCTCATGCCCGCGTAAGAGGCTGTCGCATGGGAGGAACCGACGACACTGATTTCAAAGCCCTGCTTTGTATATTTTAAATAGATGAATACAAATACAAAAATAATTAACGCAAATACCCATCCGATCTGCACGCCGAACAGCTTCGGAAGCTGCGCGTTCGGAACAAAAGTCGCAATTTTGGCAAAGCCCGGATTGGCCGGATCTCTCCATGGGCCGTCCCGCAGATAAGTGATGATGTATAGGGCTATGTAATTCAGCATCAACGTAAACAATGTTTCGTTTGTGTTATATTTGGCCTTAAAGAATGCCGGAATCAGCCCCCAAAGACCGCCGCCCAGAATACCCGCAGCCAGCATTGCAAAAAGCAGCAGAAATCTTGGCCAGTCCGAGTGAAACAAGGCAAAATAGGAAGCGAGAATGCCGCCTGCAATGATCTGCCCCTCCGCGCCGATATTCCAAAACTGCATCTTAAAAGCGAGCGTCACGCCAAGAGATGCGATGAACAGCGGTATCATGATTTTTACCGTACCCTGAATGGCAATTTTACTTCGAAATGCGCCGGAAACAATCGTCCCATAAATGACAAGCGGGTTGTATCCCATACATAGCAGAAATATTCCGCCCGCAATCAACGCCAGCAACAGCGCCGTCAGCCGCAGAAGCGTCGCTTTTTTCTGGGGAAGCTCCGTGCGCTTGATAATCCTTAGAAACGGGTCCCTGCACTTTACAGCCATATCCGTATTAAGCATGCTCCGACACCTCCGTTCCTGCTCCTGTCATCAATAAACCGATTTCTTCCTTTGTTGCTGTTTTAGCGTCCACAATGCCGGTCACCTCACCATGACAAAGCACCATGATCCTGTCGGAAAGCTCCAGCAGCACATCCAAATCCTCACCTACAAATAGAACCGCTACCTGTTCCCTCTTCTGCTGGTTCAGCAGATCATAAACGACGTAGGAGGAGTTGATATCCAGCCCTCTGACCGGATAAGCCGTAATCAGCACGTTCGGTCTTGACTCTATTTCACGCCCTAAAAGCACCTTCTGCACATTGCCTCCGGAAAGCATCCGGACCGGAGTCTCCGTATTCGGTGTCATGATTTCCAGCTTTTCGACAAGCCGATCGGCAAGCGCCTTAGCCGGCTTTCTGTCAAGGAACGCGCCCTTCGCGTTTTTGTAGCTTTTTAAAAGCATGTTATCCGTCATGCCCATCGAGGCCACAAGACCCATGCCAAGCCGGTCCTCCGGCACAAAGCTCATGCTGATCCCCATATCGATGATTTCTGCGGGCGATTTTCCGATGATGCCGCTGCCCTTATATAAAATGGAGCCTCCCGTAACCGGCATCAACCCGGCAATCGCCTCGCAAAGCTCCTTCTGTCCGCTGCCCGCTACTCCTGCCACGCCGAGTATCTCCCCGCCATTTACCGTAAAGGAAACGCCGGACAACGCGCTCGTTCCGTCATGCCGGACTAAGGTCAAATCCGATACTTGTAAGATATCCGGTATTTTTTCTGTCTCAGGCCGGTCTATGGAAAGGCTGACCGGACGTCCTACCATCAGCTCAGTCAACTGCTTTTCATCGGTCTGCTTCGTGATGACCGTATCGATGCTCTTTCCTTTTCTTAGGATCGTGACCCTATCGCTGATCGCGAGCACTTCATTTAATTTATGTGTGATGATGATGATCGCACTGCCTTCATCTCGCATTTTTTTCAAAATTACAAATAGCTTTTCCGTCTCCTGCGGCGTCAAAACTGCCGTCGGCTCGTCTAAAATCAATATTTTAGCGCCCCTGTACAACACTTTTAATATTTCCACGGTCTGCTTCTCGCTGACCGACATATCGTAGACCTTTTTATCCGGCACGACCTCAAGTCCGAAACGGCCGCAGATATCCAGTATTTTTTGACTCAGCGCCTTCGGATTCAGGCGCTTTTCCTTTGTACCGAGCACGATATTATCCATCGCGCTATGTACGTCTACCAGCTTGAAATGCTGGTGGATCATCCCGATGCCGAGCGCCGCCGCATCGATCGGGGAATTGATGCAAACCTCCCGGCCATCCAAAAGGATATGCCCTTCATCAGGGTGATAAATACCCGACAACATATTCATCAATGTTGTCTTGCCGGAACCGTTCTCGCCGAGCAGTGCAAGAATCTCTCCATATTTTACCTGAAGATTGATCTTGTCATTTGCAACGACGGAACCAAATGTCTTTGTAATCCCACGGCACTCAATTGCACAATTATCTGGTTTTCCACCCATCCGATACACCCGCCTTATTTTCTATTTATTTTATTTTTTATTTATTTTGCAGTTGGAAGTGAAAGCAAGTAATTTTGCTTTATTATATCATAAACACCCTTACTTATAAAATAGATTTTGTAGAACTATCACAATGTTTTTTATTTGGGACTGTGTTTTTTCGTCTTTCTTACTATTATTTGCCAAAATCAAAAAGGGAGTAAACCGATCGGTTCACTCCCTTGTGAATAATATAAATCACTTATTCGGATTTATTTTTCTATAACATTCTTGTAGTACCAGTCGATACCACCCTGAATCGTTGCGTCATCAAGCGTCTTGCCTTCTTCGCCAACTGTGGATCCGTCGTTTGTCTCGATCACTCCGTCAAATACGTTGAAAGAACCGTCTAACATCTTTGTCCGCGCTTCGTCGATTTTAGCTGCCGCTTCCGAATCATTGAAATCGGAAAGGTCGGAAAGCGTTACCAAGCCTTCTGCCATACCGCCGTAGTAGTTCTCTCCTGTCCATGTACCGTTAGCCACTTGCTCAACAGCCCATGTGTAATATGCTGACCAGTCCCACATAACGGAGCATAGTACCGCCGCCGGTGCATCTTTTCTCATATCGGAGTTGTAGCCGACACCGTAAACACCTGCTTCTTCTGCGGCAAGCTGCGGATTCGGCGTATCACAGTGCTGCGTAATTACATCACATCCGTCCGCAACCAATGCATGCGCTGCCTGTGCCTCACCTTCCGGATCATACCAGCTGTTTGTAACCTTTACAAATACCTGCGCGTCCGGATTTACGGATGCAACGCCCATTGCAAATGCATCAATTCCGCCACCTGTCTCGGAAAGTGTCTTTCCAAATGCTGAAACATAACCAATTTTATTGGATTCGGTTTTTAGACCTGCAGCAATACCCGACAAGTATCTGGCCTGATAAATTCTTCCAAAGTAGTTGTTAAAGTTTGCTCCGTTGCTCTTATATCCTGAACCATGAGAGAAAATAACATCCGGATATTCTGCCGCGAGCTTATCGCAGGTATCCATGTAGCCATAGCTCGTTGCAAAAATAATCTGACAGCCTTCCTCGATACATTCTAACATCGCATTTTCAATTGCAGTCGGATCACTGTCTGAGGTATTGTTTTTTCTGATGATCTGGCTGTCATCAAGACCGAGCGCCTTCTGCATTCCCTGAATACCAAGATCATGTGTGTAGGTATAACCCGCGCCCTCCGCCGGATCCGTAATATGGATGACACCAACCTTTAGGTCTTCCTTCGCTACAGCAGGAAAAAGTCCTGTCGCTGCCGCCTCGTCCGTCGCAGCTTCCTCCACCGCCGTCGCATCCACTGCCGTAGCAGCACTGCCACAGCCCGCAAGCATAACTGCTGCCATAGAAACGCTAAGTATTACACTGAGTAATTTCTTTTTCATAATTATCCTCCTCTTGATAGAATTGCCTTAGTTCTACGTAGCAATTATACGCTATCATTTCCTTAATCGTCAAGGGGAAAAGTCCGTAATCCCTATTTGCCCGACCAAGTGTCCTCAAGCTTCAAATCCCATGGGCGGCTGTATGGGCAATCATTTTCGGCCAGCAGCTCTTTATAAATATCCCAATGGATCTCCGTGTCACTGTATTTGCTAGAAATATTGTCGCCCACCCAGTAATTATAACCCCAAAAATAGCTCTCTATCATATCATCCCAATTAGCGAACTCAAACTGCATTGCCCGCGCCAAAACCAGAGAGGAATTCATCGCTTCATCCATCGTAAAATACCCGGCAGCGTAGCCTTCTCCATAAAGCAGCATTGCGTTGCAGTAATCCCACGCATCAATCCCCCTGTCTCCCATCGCATGGTAGGCAGAATAAACTGCCCTATATCGGTTGTACATTTCCGAATCGCCCTTCCTATTTGTCACTGACTCTAACTCCATCTCAAACTCTTCGGCATTGATATCCCTTAACCCCTTTTCCGTTATCACGGCAAGAACTGATTCGTATTTTCCATGATACCCGTAGTAAATCAAATAATAAATAACCTCAAGCGTAGACTCCCTGTCTGTAATTCCCCATATTTCCTTAAGTGTCGCTCGCTTTGCTTCCCGTTTCTCTTCATCAGCGGCGTCCACACCACCGATCAACGTAATATCTTCCTCATTCTCCCGGGTCATTGCCGCATAGCAGGCATTGAACCACTGCACCGTATCACTGTCGATATCCTCTTGTGTTCTCGTTTCCTTTTCTAGCGTCCTCTCATAATTATCATCCAAACATATGTCCAAATTATCCAGAATCAAATCCGCCTGTAAAGACAATAGAGTCGGCGCCTTTGATTCATCGTTAAACTCCCAGTCATAACCCTCCTCATCGTCTGCCGCTTCTTTATCGCTCTCTTCTTCCTCCGAATCAGATTCCGGCACCGCCTCCTGTTCTTCTTCCCACGTCATAATCTCCTCAAAGAGCTCATCCTCTGCTTGCAAAGATTCGTATCCCGATATTTTTTCCACAATAAAACAGGCACCCTTAAGGGTTGCGCATCCGCAAAAATTTGTCACCGCAATCAAAAGAACCGGTACAATCACAAATTTTTTCTTCATGTTCCACGCTTTCCCCCTTCTCATGAAATCCATCTGCCTATATATATGGCTTGTCAATATTGATGACCGCGAAATGATTGCCCGGCAGATCCCGCACGCTCTTTTCGATCGCGGCTGCCACCTCCTGATCCGTCATCTTAAATTCAAACGGCACTACAACGTCAAAGATCAGATTCGTATGCGTCGGCCCCTGAACCATGCGGAAATCATGCATCGCAAGACGCTCGTCGATGCTCTTTACAATCAAACCTGTCAACCGCTTCATCCGGTTCGTCACGTCATCATCTACGACAACCGGATCCATATGGATGACAGCCTCGCAGCCAAGTACCTCCTTCAAACGCTTTTCAATATTATCAATCGTATCATGCAGCTCCATGATATCCCCGTTTGCAGGTATCTCCGCATGAAGAGAAATCATCATGCGCCCGGGGCCGTAATCATGTATAAGTAAATCATGTACGCCGAGCACATTTGGATACGAAGTCACAAATTCTTCGATTTTTTTAGTGTATTCCCTATCCTGCTTGCCGCCAAGCAGCGGATCCAGCGTATCCTTTGCAGAACTGAAGCCCGTATAAAAGATGAATACCGCCACGAGCAAGCCACAGTAGCCGTCAATGTGCGCACCCGTAAACTCGGCTATCATCATTGAAAGCAGCACAATCGACGTTGCCACGGAATCCGTAAAGCTGTCAAGTGATGTCGCCCGCATTGCCGCCGAATTGATTTTCTCAGATATTTTTTTATTATAAACAAACATATAGAGTTTTACCACAACCGAGATAATGAGAATCAAAATCGTCGGCATGTCAAACAGCACCTGAGATGGATTTATAATTTTCCCAAAAGAGGTCTTTATAAGTTCGATCCCCATCACGATAATGACTATCGACACGATCAATCCGGTAACATATTCAATTCTGCCATGTCCAAACGGATGCTTGGGATCCGGCTTATGTCCCGACATTTTAAAACCGACCATCATAATAATCGAAGACCCTGCGTCCGATAAATTGTTGAAAGCATCCGCCATAATCGCCACGGAACCGCTGATAAAGCCCGCAAGCAGCTTCATTATAAAAAGCAGAATATTAAACACGACCCCCACCGCACCGCATAGTACGCCGTAGGACTGCCTCACTGCCACATTTTCCACATTTTTATAATCCTTGATCCATAATTTTGCCAGCAACTGAACCATAGCTTAACCAACATCTCCCCTATTAAACAAGATGAATAAGTCCTTTTTTTAAATTCTATTTTAATAACGGACATCCACAAGCATCAGCCCCTGCCCCGGCACGAGCATTCCCGCGCATTTCCGATCTTTTAAGGCAAGCAGCTCTGCCATACTCTCCGGCTCTCGCCGACCTGTTCCCGCCTCGAGCAGGGTACCCGTCATAATCCGTACCATATGATGGAGAAACCCGCTTCCGCGATAGGTCATTTGTATTTCCTTTCCGACCCGCTCAACTCTGATTTCAGATATCGTCCTGACTGTTGACTTTTTCATTCGTTTGTTTGCACAAAAGCTCGAATAATCATGCGTCCCGCACAGCAAAACCGCCGCGCGCCGCATTACCTCCACATCCAGCGTTTCCGAAAAAAGATAGGTGAAGCGTCTTGTAAAAACATCGGCAATCACATCGTTATGTACCCGATACAGATATGTCTTTTCTCTCGCATGCAGACGACTATGGAACCGCCCGTCCACCTCTTCCACAGAAAGAACACGGATATCCTCCGGCAAATATCGGTTGACATAATTTAGAATCTCTATTTCCTTCAAGTCGCTGTCCGTATGGAAATTGGCGACCTGACAGCGCGCATGTACGCCGGCATCTGTCCGACCGGAGCCATGCAAAGCAACTGCTTCACCTGTCATTTTAGAAAGTAGCTCTTCAAGCTTTCCCTGTATCGTGTTTGATGTCTCGATCTGTTTCTGCCAGCCCTGATAACGGGTACCTTCATACTGCAGAATCATCCTAATGTTCCTCATGCTCCTCCCTGCTTTCTCTGCGTGTCTCCTGAACGTCCTGCCCCATCTCTTCTATCGTAAGAATCCCTTCCTTTTCCAAATCCTCTTTTTCATATCTGCGCAGCACACTTAAATCCTTAGCAAGTATCTGAATACTATATACAAAATTGCTGAATACGCCCGCCCGATACAGATTAATGATAATCATGCCTACAGGAACTGCAATAATCAGACCTGCAGCGCCTCCAAAACGAAAACCTACATAGAGCAGGATCAGCGTCGGAATCGGCTCCAAACCGATCGATTCACCGACAAGCTTCGGCTGGATCAGTTGTCTGACAAACTGACTGATCGCCCATATAACCACGAGCCCAATCGTCAGCTTATAGTTGTTTTGGAAAAACGCAATAACCGTCCACGGCCACATGACCGCACCCGTCCCAAAGAACGGAAGAAAATCAAGAAGGGCGATGAGCAGCGCAATTAAAAACGCATATTTGACATTTAAAATGGCAAGGCCAATCAGTAAAATTACATAGACAACACCCATAATCTTAAACTGCGCTTTGAAATATCCGCCCACCACATCTTTCATTGTACCGTATACGAGATTCCAACGCTCCTGCATCCTTGCCGGAAGCAGCTTCTGGATCACGTGCACGACATAATCCTTTTCTGCCACAAAAAGGTAAGAAGCAAGCACTGCCATGATCGTACTGATAATTACAGACGGCAGATTCTTCGCAAAATTGCCGGCGCTTTCCGCAATCGGCGTACCTAAATTCTGGAACCATTCCGTCATGGACTCACCGAAGGTTTCGCCGAGCCTGTTCAGCCAGTCCTGCAGTCCTGCAGGCATCCTGTCAAAAAAACGGTCAAATACCACTGTGATTTCCTTCAGCGTACTGCTCGTCGTTTCCCAGATCTGTGGCGCCATCGTGAGAAAGCCGATGATCTCCGCTACAAGCTTTGCAATAACAAGATAGCTCACAAGCACGACAAGACCAAGCACCACAATAATCACAAATGCGGTTCCCGCCTTTCTTACAATTTTCACCTTGCGCTCCAAAAATTTCACGAGCGGATTTGCAATCAGCGCAATCATCGCCGCCACGACAAACGGCATAAAATAGACAATCAACTTCGGCAGCAGCCATACGCAGAACACGACTGTAAAAATCATTGTAATAATATTAATCGCAATTTTCAAGTATTTGGCCGATGGTTTCATAAATCGCCTCTCTTCCCTGCTTTGTGGAAGCAGAAAATGGAATAATAATGCTTTCCTTTTTCATACCAAGCGTACTTCTGATCAGTTTTACGTTTTTATCAATCTGACTTCTGTTTATTTTATCCAACTTAGTCGCAATGATGATCGGCTGGAACCCGCTGCCTAAAATCCATTCATACATGCTTCTGTCATTTGCGGAGGGCTCACGCCGGATGTCAATCAGCAAAAACACCGCCTTGAGCTGCTCCGACGTGTGCAGGTAGTTTTCGATCATTTTCCCCCAACGCTCTTTTTCCTCTTTTGCCACCTTTGCGTAGCCGTAACCCGGCAGATCCACGAAGTAAAGCTCGCCATTGATATTATAAAAATTGATCGTCTGCGTCTTTCCGGGCTGCGACGATGTTCTCGCTAACGACTTGCGATTCATCAACGCGTTGATTAATGAGGACTTCCCAACGTTGCTCTTTCCGGAAAACGCAACTTCCGGCAGCATATTCTTCGGCAACACACTTGTTATACCGCATACTGTTTCTAAATTTACATTTTTAATTTTCATAGCGCTTCCTTTAAAACTTCTTCCATCGTATCAACATAGACAATTGTCAAACCTTTTTTAATTTCTTCCGATATTTCCGCAATATCCCGCTCATTTTTGTACGGCACAAGCACTTTTTTTATGCCGGCGTTCTTTGCCGCCAATATTTTTTCCTTAAGTCCTCCGATCGGAAGCACACGACCGCGCAGTGTAATCTCCCCGGTCATCGCCACCTCCGCATGCACCGGCTTATTTGTAATCGCCGAGTACAACGCCGTCGCCATTGTGATACCTGCGCTCGGACCGTCCTTAGGTACGGAGCCCTGCGGGATATGAATATGAAAGTCATTCTTCTTAAAAATATCAGCCGCGATCTTGTGTTCCTTGCTGACCGAACGGATATAGCTGATGCCGGCTTGCGCGGACTCCTTCATCACGTCTCCAAGCTGCCCTGTCAGCAAAAGCTCACCCTTGCCCGGCATGACGTTGACTTCAATTTGAATCGTATCACCTCCGACACTTGTCCATGCGATTCCCCGGACAATACCAACCTCATCCGTTTCGTTCACCATCTCATATTGATAACGCTCTTTACCAAGGAACCTCTCCAAATTTTTAGGAGTCACTTTGATACTTGTCTTATGCTCCTGCCAAATCTTCCTCGCCGTTTTTCTACAGATTTCCCCTATTTTCCGTTCGAGATTGCGTACGCCTGATTCCCTTGTATAACCCCGTACGATCCTTTCCAGTGCTTTATCCTGAATAATCAGCTGATCCGTCAAAATTCCATGTCTATCCATCTGTTTTCTGATCAGATGCTCTCTTGCAATATGCACCTTTTCATTTTCCGTATAGCTCGTAACCTCGATCAACTCCATCCTGTCAAGCAGAGGGCGGGGAATATCCGCTGTAGAATTCGCTGTCGCGATGAATAATACCTCTGATAAATCAATCGGCAATTCTATATAGTGATCGCGAAATTTGGAATTCTGCTCGCTATCCAGCACTTCCAACAGCGCCGAAGCAGTATCTCCTTTATAATCCCGACTCATTTTATCAATTTCGTCCAGCAGCATCAATGGATTTTTTACACCCGCATTTCTCAGCCCGGTCGCAATGCTGCCTGGCATCGCACCGACATAGGTTCTCCGATGTCCCCTGATTTCCGCTTCATCATGAACACCACCGAGGCTGATGCGGATATATTTTTTATCGAGCGCCCGCGCCACAGACTTCGCAATTGATGTCTTTCCGGTTCCCGGAGGTCCGACAAGACAAATAATCGGACTGTCGCCTTTTCTTGTTAAATTTCTCACGGAAAGGAATTCCAGCATTCGTTCCTTGACCTTTTCCAGACCGTAGTGGTCAGCGTTTAAAATCCGTTCTGCATTATCAATGTCCTTATTGTCCTTCGACACCTTATCCCATGGCATTTCGAGCAAAGTCTCAATATATCCTCTTGATACGGCACTTTCCGACGAGCTGGAGACAATTTGTCTGAATCGGTCAATCTCTTTTTCGATCTTTTCCTTCACTTCGTTTGAAGCCTTCAGTTTCTTTACCGCCTCAACAAAATGATCCGCATCCGATACTGAGGTATTTTCACCAAGCTCCTCCTTAATATAGCGCATTTGCTCGCGTAGCACGTATTCCTTCTGGTTTTTCTCGACTCGGCCTTTGACCTGCTCCTGTAAATTCTTCTTAATGCCCAAGATTTCAATTTCACGAGACAAAATCCCGGTCAGTATGCCAAACCGCTCTCTGACCTCCACAGCCTCCAACAGGCGCTGCCTGTCAGGCTGATTCATCGGGAAATTAACTGCCACAAAGTCAAGCAGTTCCGACAGACTTTTTGACTCCTCAAACTGCTTTTCCAGCGTTTTACCAATCTTCGGATTATAAGCGAGATATTCCCCCAGCAGATCGCGCAGAATTCTGACCATTGCGGTCAATTCTGCCGACGTTTCCATTCCTTCAGCGCCTGCTTCCTCATCTGCACCATCCTTCTCTGTGCCTTCCGTTTGCGCCTCCAAAACTTCCTCATTTTGCGGGTACTGCTTTACCGAGGCAAGCAAATAGGCTGTTTCCTTCTCATCAAGACCACACAGCTCGGCACGGAAAAGTCCCTCCACAAGTACCCTCACGACACTATTGGGCAGCTTCAGAACCTGTTTAACCTCCGCAATTGTTCCGATTGTATATAATTCGGATAGCACCGGATTTTTTGTCTCTGAATCACGCTGCGTCACAAGAAATACCTGCTGATCCTTCATCATCGCCTTTTCCACGGCGTGTACGGACGCTTCTCTATTCACGTCAAAATGAATAATCATTCCAGGCATGACGGTCAATCCGCGCAGCGCCACCGCCGGTAATTTTTTCTTTGTTATTCTTGCCATGCTTTCTCCATATTCTCTGTAATTACATAACGCCACCTTACGGCGGCGTATGATCGTAATAAATTTATTCCGCCCTTCTCAAAGGCGCTTCCTGATGCACCAGAAGCGGAGCACTGATACCATCTACGGCTTCCTTTGTAATAACACACCGTTCAATCGTATCATCCGACGGGATCCGAAACATCAGATCCGTCATCATTTTCTCCATAATAGAACGCAAACCTCTTGCGCCTGTCTTTTTTGTGTAGGCCTTTTTTGCAATTTCCAGGATCGCGTCCTTCTCGAAATCAAGGCGTACCCCATCCAGCTCAAACAGCTTTTTATACTGCTTCGTGATCGCGTTCCTCGGTTCTGTCAAAATCTTTACAAGCGCCTCCTCGTCCAGCGCTTCCAAAGAAACATTAATCGGCACACGACCGACAAACTCTGGTATAAGACCAAACTTCACCAAATCCTCAGGCTGTACCTGTGATAATAAAACACCGATCTCACTTTCCTTTTTATCCTTGATTTCGGCATTGAAGCCAATCGACTTTTTATCCAGCCTTGCTTCCACGATCTTATCAAGACCCTCGAAGGCGCCTCCGCAAATAAATAAAATATTCGTCGTATCAATTTGCAAAAGCTCCTGATGCGGGTGCTTTCTGCCCCCCTGCGGAGGAACCGAAGCAACCGTCCCTTCTATGATCTTTAAAAGCGCCTGCTGCACGCCTTCCCCGGAAACATCTCTGGTGATCGAAACATTTTCAGATTTTCTTGTGATTTTATCAATCTCATCAATATAGATGATACCATACTGTGCACGCTCAATATCATAATCTGCGGCCTGTATAACTTTTAACAGTATGTTTTCCACATCCTCACCAACATAGCCCGCCTCAGTCAACGCAGTCGCATCCGCAATCGCAAACGGCACATTGATCACCTTTGCCAGCGTCTGCGCCAAAAGTGTCTTGCCGCAGCCGGTTGGCCCTAACATGATAATATTGCTCTTCTGCAGTTCAACATCCGAGGTCTTGGCCGATGTAACACGTTTATAGTGGTTATAGACCGCTACCGACAAAACCTTTTTGGCTTCCTCCTGCCCGATCACATTTTCATCAAGATAATCCTTGATTTCCTGCGGCTTTAACAGATTGATGTCCGGTTCCTTTTCTTTCTTTTTGGGTTCCTCCTGATCAAATTCCTCTTCAATGATGTCCATGCAAATTTCTACACATTCATCACAAATAAATGCGCCGTCCGGCCCCGCAATCAACTTGCGAACCTGCTCCTGCGACTTATTACAGAAGGAACATCTAATTCTCTCGTCATTCATTTTTCCTGACATATACTCTTCATTTCCTTTACGCCCTTGTTGTTATGATCTTATCGATCAAACCGTATTCCAAAGCTTCCTCCGTCGTCTTCCAGTTGTCACGCTCTGTGTCCACTGCAATGACATCAATCGGTCTTCCTGTGTTTTCCGCTAAAATACGATTTAATGTCTGTTTCGTTCTGAGAATCTGCTTTGCAGCAATCTCAATTTCTGTAGCCTGCCCCTTCGCTCCGCCGAGGGGCTGATGAATCATGATTTCGGCATTCGGCAGCGCAAAACGCTTACCCTTCGTTCCGCCCGCAAGCAAAAACGCGCCCATGCTTGCCGCCATACCCATGCAATAGGTAGCAACATCACATTTCACATAATGCATCGTATCATAAATTGCAAAACCGTCCGTCACGGAACCACCCGGGCTGTTGATATAAAAATGGATATCCTTATCCGGATCTTCCGCCTCCAAAAACATCATCTGTGCGACAATCAAGCTGGCCGTTGTTGCATTCACGTCTTCTCCAAGGAAAATGATCCGTTCCTTTAACAGTCTTGAAAAAATATCATAAGACCGTTCCCCTCTGCTTGTCTGCTCAATGACATATGGCACTAAACTCATTTCTACTCCTCCTTGCTTATATCACGTCTTTCTATAAAATCTGCTTACTTCTCCTTCGCTTCCGCGACGATAAGCTCTACTGCCTTCTGGATCGCGATATCCTCTGAAATCTGCTCCTTCTCATAATCACCGATAATCTCCTTGAGTTTATCGGCTTCCATTTGATAAGTTGCGGCCATCTTTGCGACCTCTGCATCAAATTCCTCTTCGGTCACCTGAATGCTTTCTGCCTTTACGACCGCTTCTAATACGAGTCTGCTCTGAATTCTCTTCAGTGCGCCCGGTCTCATCTGGTCTAAGAACTTATCCATATCCATTCCCGTGAACTGAAAATACTGCTCCAGGGACAGACCCTGCTGCTGCAGTCTGCCGGCATAGTCCTGAGCCATCTGCTTCGTCTGCGTATCTACCATCGCGTCCGGAATATCCATTTTGCAATCGCTGATGATCGCTTCAACTAAGGCATCTTCCTTCTTACCCTTCGCTTCGGAAGTCTTTTTCTCTGAAAGCTTTGCCTTTACATCCGCTTTATATTCATCGAGCGTATCAAACTCGGAAACCTCGCTCGCAAATTCATCATCCAGCGCAGGAAGCTCCTTTTCCTTGATTTCCTTTACCGTCACTTTAAATACCGCAGCCTTGCCCGCAAGCTCTTTTGCCTGATAATCCTCAGGGAAGGTCACCTTTACTTCGATTTCCTCGTTCAGCTTCGCGCCGATCATCTGCTCCTCAAAGCCCGGAATAAATGCGCCCGAGCCGATCGTCAACGGATGATTTTCGCCTTTGCCGCCTTCAAACGCAACCTCATCCACAAATCCCTCAAAATCAATGATCGTCATATCCTTCTCTTGAACAGCCCTATCCTCAATGTTGACCGTCCTCGCGTTGTTTTCTCTTTCCCTGTCGATTTCTTTTATGATCTCTTCCTCGGTCACTTCAATATCGAACTTCTCAACCTTGACTCCCTTATATTTGCCAAGCTCAATTTCCGGCTTTAAGGCTACCTCTGCCGTGAAAATGAACGGCTTGCCCTTCTCAACCTGAACCACATCGATTTTGGGCTGGGAAACAACCTCCAGCTCCTTATTTTCTTCCAGCGCCTTTTCGTAAGCCTCCGGAATTAGGGCGTTTGCCGCATCCTCATAGAAAATGCTTGTGCCATACATCTTTTCAAGCATCGCGCGCGGAGTTTTACCCTTTCTGAATCCCGGAACGCTCATTTTGCCTTTATTCTTATTATAAGCAGCTTCAATCGCTTTCTCGAAATCCTCGGCCGATGCTTCGATTGTAAGCTTCGCCATATTTTTTTCTAACTTTTCAACCTGTAAACTCATTTACTTTAGTTCCTCCTTAATTCTGCCTTTTACTCTTATTACCATTCTTAATTACAGTCATTATGAAATTATAGCACACACCTATTGAAAATTCCAGTCAAAAGTATTAAATATGCGTAAAATATGAATAAAAATTGAAAGCGAAATTTAGAATCCAATCTAGAATTCATGGTTGTCTTATTTATCTAGCCGAGATATAATAGATAATAGTAATCAGGCATTATTAAAACGCCTGAAATAGGATTCATTACAGGGAGGATACGTTAGATGAAAAACTTTACATCCAGGCAAATCGCGCAGACGGCGCTGCTTTTGGCGCTCTGTATCATCAGTCAGTATTTTAAAAACCTATCCGTTTATATTACGGGTCCGATCGTTAATGCCATTTTAATCATTGCAACGCTTTCGGTCGGTCTGGCTTCGGGCATCATTATTTCTATTATTGCTCCGATTACCGCTTTTTTCTTTACCGGTTCGCCAATCATGGCGGCAATTCCCGCAATGTTCCCGGTTATTATGGCCGGCAATTGCATCCTTGTGCTTTTTACTTATTATTTTGAAAAGAAGCTTCCATTTCAATTTCATTTGGAGGCAGGACTCGTGCTCGGTTCCATCGTAAAAGCTATTTTTCTCGGTATTACCGTCGTCTGGATCATACTGCCAAACTTTGGTGACCGGATTGCCGCAAAGCTGCCGAAACCGGAAGCTCTCCCTAATGTCCTTGCTGCGGCAAAGATTACCTTTTCCGTCACGCAGCTGATCACGGCGCTGATCGGCAGCCTGCTTGCATGGCTGATCTGGCTGCGTCTGAAGGCTGTTGTAAATAAAGAAACTATCTAATCGAGTAGGAGGGAAATTTAAATAAATTTCCTGACCTCTCACACCGCCGTATACGGCGGTTCAATCAACTTAACAAGTAACACACCTTTGGGTGTAGTAATTTAACATTGAGATTAGTCCGAATGAGGCTAGTCTCTTGTTGTTTATTGCAACATTGACAGCTCCTTTATTGCAGACGTAGGCAATTCTTGTCCCTGCATATGCTGTTTTCCATGCTGCATATTTATTAATTCCAAGTACTTTAAACCGTTTGGACTTTCACCCATTAGAGCGCGCCCATGGTGCGCAAACACAAGAACGAGGGTGTCCCAAAGCTTGTAATTGGGACACCCTCTTCCTGTATTCCTGATCGGTTTTCGCCTTCTCTTACTTCATCTGAGATTCCTGCTTAGCAATCATCTGTCTAACCATTTCGCCACCGATAGATCCTGCTTCCTTAGAAGTCAAGTCGCCATTGTAGCCTTCCTTTAAATTAACACCCAACTCAGAAGCTACCTCTGTTTTAAACTTGTTCATTGCGGCCTTTGCCTCCGGAACTTCGATTCTATTAGAGTTCTTACTTGCCATTCTTTTCACCTCCAAAATAATCCCATATCGTGCTTTTCGCACTCTATTTTGATAGATAAGCGACTACTCTTCATCGCTTATCTATCACATGTGTGATTAATAACCAATGTGTTTCATCACTTATCTTGGTATTATTATGTGATAAAAAGAATAAATTATTATGGAAATTTATGCTACCATTTTTATCTTTAGCAAATCAGCCATATTTTATTTTTTAGGACTGCTTATATACGATTTTATTTTTCATTGCGCCCGCTTCCGTTTCACTGACAATTAATTTAATCAGTTCAAGACCAAACGAAATCGCCGTTCCCATGCCTCTTGAAGTCGTGATATTGCCGTCGGTTACAACTTCTTCCTTCAGAACCTTAGCACCCAGCAGCTTTTCTTCATAGCCCGGATAGCAGACCGCTTCCTTTTCTTTTAAAAACCCAAGTTCTCCGAGAATGGAGGGTGCCGCACAGATGGCCGCAATACGCCTGTTCGTCTCGTTGAATTCATTAAGCATGTCCATTAGCGCCTTACATTCAGCCAGATTTTTAGTCCCCGGCATACCGCCCGGCAGCACGAGCATGCCCGCCTGCCTCAAATTGATATTTTTTATTTTTGTATCTGCCTTTACACTGATTTTATGAGAGCCTGTCACCATGTCCGTATCCGCGATTGAAACGGTCTCCACCTTGATCTGTGCCCGCCTTAACAAATCAACGACTGTCAGCGCTTCGACCTCCTCGAAACCCTCCGCCAAAAACACATAACAAATTTTCATCACAAGTCTCCCTTCTCCCATATTATATTATTATATTTCAATTTCCATACTTTTGTTACCTCCATTATAGTCTTTCGTCGATCCTATTTGCAACCACAAAGTGTGATTTCTGACCGATTTGTCTACCCTTTGTTATAATGATTTACACGCGGCGGCTGACAGTGATATACTAATCCTATAGAAAGTTTGGCAAGGAGATCTTTATGGAAATTGAACGAAAATTTTTGATTAAGAAACTGCCGGAGGACTTGGAGAGTTATCCCTATCATTTGATCGAGCAGGCCTATTTATGCACGGAGCCGGTCGTCCGAGTCCGCAAGGAGGACGATCATTATTATATGACCTATAAATCGGGAGGCTCGATGGTGCGGGAGGAATACAATCTACCGCTAAATAAGGACGCCTATGAATCCTTAAAAGCGAAAGCCGACGGCAATCTGATCGGCAAAAAAAGAGTCCTGATCCCATACGGAGCGTATACGATCGAACTCGATTTGTTTGAAGCGCCGTTTGCGCCTCTCATTCTGGCGGAGGTGGAATTTTCCTCCGTAGAGGAGGCCGACGCGTTTATGCCGCCGGGCTGGTTTGCCGAGGATGTGACCTATTGTCCCGAATACCACAACAGCACGATGAGCCGGAAGCTATTTGATTAGGTAAACATTTAATTTTTGATTTCCCGCGTGGATCCGCCGACGCAAAGCCTTGCATCGAAAATTTTATGCTGATGCTCCGCTTTTTTGCGGATGACGTTAAACAGCACGGTCACCGTTTCTTCTGCCATGTCCTCAAACGGCTGCTGAATCGTCGTGATCGTCGGGCTGTAAAAATAGGACATATCGATTCCGTCAAAGCCCGCCACCGAAATATCCTCGGGAATGCGTCTGCCGGCCTCTAAGAGCGCCTTACATGCGCCGATTGCCAGCGTGTCTGAAATCGCATAGACTGCCGTAAATTCCCTGCCCGAAGCAAGAAGCTTTTTCATGACCGCATAACCATTTTCCATCGTATAGGAATCGATCTGATCATCCATATAGTAAACAAGCTGCTTATCCAGCGCAATCCCGTTTGCGGCGAGCGCCATTTCATAGCCCTTATTGCGCAGCTTGCCGATACTCTCATCCTGCTCTGTCGCAGTGATTGTTGCAATTTTTTTATGTCCGAGCTTACAGAGATAATCGACCATTTTATAGCTTTCCTTCACGTCGTCTACCGCCACCGAGGAATAATTTCCCCCATAACCGTTCGTCATCGTAATGGTACTGAGCACGAAAGGCACCTGCAGGCGCTCCAGCTTCTCTTTTGTGTGTGTAAAATAGCCGCCGAGAAAAATAATGCCGCGCAGCCGCTTTTCCTTTTCAAGCTCGATCGCCACATCCACCTCATCCTCATTCGCATCAACATGATGCAGGACGAGCGAATATTTCTTTTTCTGGATCTCATCCTCCATGACCTTAATCATTTTCATAAAAAACGGGTTGGATATTCCCTTGATAAGAATTGCAATCGTCTTAGAGTCCGTAATCTTGAGGTTTCTTGCGCTGTTATTCGGAATAAAATTATACTCCTCTACAATCGCCATAATTTTAGTACGTGTCTCCGGATTAATGTCCTGATGATTATTCAGCGCTCTGGACACCGTGCTGATGCCAACTCCGCATATTCGTGCAATATCCTTAATTGTTATCGTTTCCAATGCTTCCCACCTGCTTTTTTATCAAATACGAAATGCGCTATTTATAGCCTACCATATAATTTCGTTATGTCAAAGACTTTTTTGGACAAATTTTTCTTGAATTCCCTATCCTTCATCCGCCACTTCCAGTTATCTCCCAATGTGGAGGGTGTATTCGTCCTAGCCTCCGACCCAAGCCCCAAATAATCCTGCATCGGGATGATGCAAAGCTTCGCAACGCTGCCCATCGCCAGCCTGATGAAATCCCAGTGGATCTCATCAACCGGATGATCGGCGTTGTTGATATATTGTTGGGACAACTTTTTGTCCGGCTTGGAAAGCACCTTGTACCAGCCCTGCAGTGTATCGTTGTCGTGCGTGCCGGTGTACACAATCGCATTCTGTGAATAATTATGCGGGAGATAATCGCTCTCCTCTCTGGAATCAAACGCAAATTGCAGCACCTTCATTCCAGGATAACCCGTGTCTTTCACAAGTTTTAACACGCTCGGCGTCAGAAAACCCAAATCTTCCGCGATAATATCCAGCTCGCCAAGCGCCTTATTCAGTGCCCTGAAAATATGAATTCCCGGGCCTTTTTTCCATTTTCCGTTTTCTGCCGTCTTATCGCCATAGGGAATCGCATAATATTCGTCGAAGCCCCTAAAATGGTCTACCCGCACAATGTCATACAATCGAAAACAATGCGCAATTCGCTTGATCCACCAATCATAGCCTGTCTTTTTGTGATATTCCCAAGCATAAAGCGGATTCCCCCAAAGCTGACCCGTCACCGAGAAGGCGTCAGGCGGACAGCCTGCTACGGCAAACGGTTTCCCGTCCTTGTCGACCTGGAACAGCTTTGGGTTTGCCCACGTATCTGCGCTGTCAAACGCGACGTAAATCGGAATATCACCGATAATTTTTATATCGAGACTGTTGGCATAAGCCTTCAGCGCAGACCATTGTTTTGCAAATAAAAATTGCTGGAACTGGTAAAATTCTATTTCTTTCCGGTATTTGCTGCGGTACGCGGCCATCGTTTCCGGCTTCCGCAGCCGGATATCTTCATCCCATTCGATGAAACTGATGCCTCCGAAGGAATTTTTTACCGCCATATAAAGCGCATAATCATCCAGCCAGAACGCGTTTTCGGAAATAAACTTCTGAAAATCTTTATTTTCAGCGATGCCGCTCTTCTCATAAGCGATGCGCAGCACTGCAAAGCGTGACAGATAAATTTTTTCATAATCGATATAACGGCTGTTTTTACCGAAATCGTACTTCCTGCATTCCTCCCTTGTCAGATAACCCTCTTCGATCAGAGTCTCCAGATCGATAAAATACGGATTGCCCGCATAGGTGGAAAAGGACTGGTAAGGGGAGTCCCCGTATCCGGTCGGCCCTAAAGGAAGTATCTGCCAGTAGCTCTGGCCTGCCGCCTTCAGACAATCTAAAAAATGATAAGCATTTTTTGAAAATGTCCCGATCCCGTACTTGCCCGGCAAACTGGCAACCGGCAGTAACACACCACTCTTTCTCATAAACTACCTCCAACTCTCCTCATATCCGTCAGCCCTTCACGGCGCCGGCGACGACACCCTCTATAATGTATTTTTGACATGCGAGATAAAATGCAATAATCGGAATGATCGCAAGCACGAGCATTGCCATCATCGCGCCCATATCGATCGAGCCGTAGCCACCCCTTAAATACTGGATCGCAATCGAAATCGTCTTATATTTCTTAATGTCGAGCACGAGGTAAGGCAGCAGGTAATCGTTCCAGATCCACATCGCCTGTAAAATCGCCACAGTGATGCTCGTCGGCTTCAAAATCGGGAAGACGACCTGAAAATAAGTCTGGAGCGGATTGCAGCCGTCAATCATCGCCGCTTCTTCAATTTCCAGCGGGATCGATTTGACAAAGCCACAGAACATGAATACCGCAAGTCCCGCGCCAAAGCCGAGATAGACGATAATGATCGAAAACGGCGTATTTAAGTGCAGCATATTCGCAATTTTGGAAAGCGTGAACATCACCATCTGGAACGGCACGATCATCGAAAACAGACAGAGGTAATAAAGACCTTCGGTCAGTTTGCTTTTCACTCTTGTAATATACCATGCGCACATCGAGGTGCAAAGGATGATGACGAGCACAGAACCTACCGTGATGATGAGCGTGTTCAAAAAGGAACCCCAGAAATTGATTTTCTCCATTCCCCTTGTGTAATTTTCAAGACCGACAAACGATTTCCCCGACGGAATCTTAAACGGCATCTTCGTGATATACGCTTTTTTCTTAAAGGAATTGAGCAGCACGATAAAAATCGGGGATACATAAGCAATGGAAAAAATGCTGAAAATCCATGTCAGGACCGGATTGCTTTTCTTTTTCATTATTGCTGCACCTCCTTCGTTCTGGTCAAACGCATCTGCACGATCGCAATCAGCGCCACGAGAAGAAAGAATACGACGGCCTTCGCCTGACCGACGCCTTCCCATCCTTCCCCCAGCCAACCCTCCACCGCGTCCGCTTC
>CAZMIX010000022.1:21925-36271 GCA_964566545.1 uncultured Lachnospiraceae bacterium
ACGTATTGTAAATGTTAAGCGCGAGCATCTCCGACATATTGGACGGCTCGCCCGCGGTCAGCGCAAGGTTCTGGTCGAACAGCTTGAATGAATTCGTCAGTGTTAAAAATGTACAGATCGTAATAGAAGGCATTACCATCGGGATAATGACGCTCTTTAATGTCTGCCACTTCGTCGCTCCGTCAATTTTAGCCGCTTCCACGAGGTCGCCCGGCACATTCTGAATGCCTGCGATGTAGATGATCATCATATAGCCGACCTGCTGCCAGCACATCAAGATCAGCAGTCCCCAAAAGCCGTATGTGGAGCTGTACGTCAGCGTCCGTTCCCAATGCAGTAAAATACCATTTAAAATCAACTGCCAGATATAGCCTAAAATGATGCCGCCGATCAAATTCGGCATGAAAAATACCGTTCTGAAAATGTTCGTTCCGCGAAAGCCCTTCGTCAGCAGCATCGCCACCACGAACGCGAGCAGATTAATCATGATAACCGAAACGATTGTGAAAGACGCCGTAAACCATAAGGCGTGTTCAAAGGTCGAATCGGAAAAAATACGCGTATAGTTTTTTAAGCCTACAAATTCCGCATCGACAACTGTTGTAAACTCACAAAACGATAAATAAACGCCCATGACAAATGGGGCTAAAAAGCCGATGGTAAAGGCTATTAATGTCGGTAGTACAAATATGGGAAAATATTTTTTGATCGATTTCTCCATAACATTCCCTTTCCGCCTGTCCGGACACAGTTTCCTGCCTCCGGTTTTTTCTAATAAAGGGTGAGCAGATCGCTCGCTCACCCTTTTAGATTAGACAAAAACCATAACCTATTGTTACATTTTTTATTTATTCTGCTGCCGCGTTGGATGCCGCATACTCTGTTGCCCATCCGTCAACGAATGCCGTTACAACTTTATCCCAGTCTCCTGTGCCCTGTGCGTACTCAAGAAGTGCGCTGCCAACGCCGTTCTTCCACTCTTCGGAAGGCATTGTCGTGAAGCACCATGCAACTGCCGTCTTGCCTGCGTTGATCGACTCGTTTGCTGCCGCGATCAACGGATTTGCCGGAAGATAGTCGTCCGTAAAGGTCTTGAATGGTGTTACGAAGCCCATGTCCGTAGCGAGTGCCGTTCTGCCTTCGTCACTGGAGATTACCCAGCTTAAGAAATCAAGCGTTGCCTGAATGTCAGCCTCGGAAGCCTTGGAGTTTACACACCAGTAGTTCTCACTGCCTGTACATAAGCCCTGATTCTCTTCACCCTCTGCGCCGATATAGATCGGAAGCATTCCCAGATCTTCATCCGCTACTTCGTTACCCTGAATATCGCCGTATGCCCATGTACCATTCTGATAGAATACTGCCTCGCCAAGTGCGAATTCAGAAGCCGCATCTTCACCGGTCTTGCTGGAAAGCAGGCTCGGAGCGCACGTTGCGTTGTTGATGTACAGATCCCAGATTGCCTTATAATTGTCAAGGTAGGAGCCCTTGATCGAGCCTGTCGTCATACCGTCGTTCTCATACTCATAATAGATCGGGAGGTTCGCAAGATGTGTCTTGAATCTCCAGTCGGAGCTGGCATCCATACCTGCCGATGCGAAAGCGCCTTCGATGCCAAGGTCAGCCTTCTTCGCCTGCATATCCTCTGCCACTGCCTTTAATGTATCAAAGTTATTGATTTCAGATGCATCCGCGATCACTGCACCATCCAATGCGCAATAGTCTGCGATGAGCGCCTTGTTGTAAATAATACCATAAGTCTCGATTACATAAGCGATACCGTAAACTTCTCCGTTGTCACCCTTAAGTGCGAAGTCGTCGCTCTTTAACTGTGCGTAAATATCGCTGTCCTTCAAATCGTAGGTATAGTCCTTCCAATTTGCGAGACCTACCGGGCCGTTTACCTGGAATAAGGTAGGCGCTTCTGATTTTGCCATCTCGGACTTCAGTGTGGACTCATAAGTACCAGATGCTGCGGTTTCGATCGTTACGGGAACACCTGTCTGCTCCGAATAAACTTCTCCCAAAGCTACCCACTGCTCTGCCTGCTCCGGCTTAAAATTCAAATAATAAACTTTTCCGCCTTCTGCGCTTGCTTCTTCCGCAGGTTCCTCTGCTGCAGGCTCTTCTGCAGCTTCCTCCGCCGGCGCTGCGGTTTCTTCGGTTGCCGGTGCTTCTTCGGCTGCCGGCGCTGCGGAACCGCATCCGGCCAATAAAGACGCTACCATCGTTACTGCAAGTAATGTGCTGATTACTTTCTTTTTCATAATGACTACCTCTCCTTTTAAATTTGCTTGCCGGAAAATGTCTTAACTTCCTTTTTCCGGACTAATGATTGGGTTGCAAGGCCGTTCTGAAACCGTTCTCGGTACCGTTCTCGGTACCGTTGTCGGTAACGTTTCCGGTACCTTCAATCTGATACTAACACACCGATTCAAATAATGCAATCCCTTAATTATAAGTTTGTATATTTTTAATTAATTTGCTCTATATTTTTTATTTATTTTTACCAAAGTGGGACTTGCACTTTCTTTTTATTTCTTATATAATCGTCACGGTATGTTTGAACAGGAAATGGAGCGTATCAATATGAACAAAACGACGATTGGATTTCTATTTGCAATTTTTGCAGGACTGTTATGGGGAATCAGCGGCAACTGCGGCGATATCCTCTTTAAGCACTACAAAATCTCAGTGGAGTTTCTTGTCACCTGGAGACTGATCATAACAGGACTTTTGATGCTTTCCTCCTTATTAATCAGAAAGCGGGCTATTTTTTCCATATGGCGCAATCAAAAGGACAGCGCAGTCCTTGCGGGCTTCGCCATCCTTGGAATGATTGGTGTACAATATTTTTTCTTCTTGACGATCCGGCATTCCAATGCCGCGACCGCCACGGTCATTCAATATATTGCTCCTATCTTTATTGTGATCTGGACCGCTCTTTGCTCCAAAAAGTTTCCGCATCCGTTTGAAAGTGTCGGCGTCCTTCTCGCATTTTTCGGCATTTATCTGTTTGCGACCAGCGGCAACTTCCACTCGCTCACGATTTCGGGCACAGCACTTATTTTCGGCTTTATTTCCGTGTTTGGGCTGGCCTTTTACATGCTACTTCCCGTCGGCATCGTCGCCAAATATGGCGCGTCACTCGTCGTCGGCTGGGGAATGCTTCTCGCCGGCATGGTAATGCTTCTCTTTACCCGGTTTCCAAAAAGCGGCATTCAGTGGGACTTAAAAGCATTGTTGCTTTATCTCTTCCTGATCGTATTCGGAACACTCATCCCGTTTACACTGTTTATCAAGTCGATCCAGCTCATCGGAGCGGCAAAGGCCGGTATCCTTTCTTGTATGGAGCCATTTTCCTCTGCCATCGTCTCTGTCGTCTGGCTTGGTCAACGATTTACAGCCGCTGACTATCTCGGCTTTGCCTGCATTATTCTGGCAGTCACACTGATTTCCGTACTGGACTTGCTCAAGGAGAAATAACGTTTCTGATTACTTCTCGTTCTTATCAAACTCATCTATAATGTATCGGGGTCTTTCCTTGACATCGTCATAAATTCTCGTCACATATTCTCCGAGAATGCCTGATACAAAAATCTGCAGCCCGCCAATCATCCAAACAAGCGCGCCCGGTCCGGAAATGAACGCTTTTTCCTTCCTTTGAATCATTCTCTGGATAAAATAAGCCCCGGAAACAAACCCGCCAATGCACATCACAAAAGCGCCCAAAAATGTCACATATTCCAGCGGCTTTGAAGAAAAGCAGAAAATTCCGTGGAATCCCATCCGAAATTCGCCCCACAGCTTGTTATACTTGCTTTTATCGTTCCCCCTGGCCTCACGATGATATTGGATAGCGGCCTGTTTGAAGCCGACATAAGAAACCATACCCCTAAAAAACATGCTGGATTCCGGCATTTGGCGAATTTCTTCGATCACCTTGCGGTTGATCAGGCGGAAATCGGCCGTATCCACAGGAATTTCAACGATGGAAAGAAAATTGATGACGCGGTAGGCCGTTAAATCAATCACCTTGCGGATTCTCGTTTCGCCCTGCCTGCTAAGTCGCTGCGCGTAAACGACATCATAACCTTCCTTCCATTTTCTCACAAGCCTAGGAATGACCTCAGGCGGATCCTGCAAATCCACATCAATGACAACGCAGATATCGCCCGTACAATTCAAAATTCCGGCCATTGTCGCCGCAGCTTGACGAAATCGGCGGCTCAAGGTAATCAGCTGAATATGACCGTTTCGCTTCATACTCTCCTTAATCACCTCGTAAGTTCTGTCTTTGGACGGATCAAGGCTGAAAATAATTTCATAATCGCAGCCGAGGCCTTCCACAACCCTTTCGGTGCGCTCCAAAAAAGGAATAATGTTATTTTCCTCATTATACACCGGAACGACAATCGACATTTTGTAATTCTCCATCTTCTCCTCCCTGTTTTCAAATCGCACTTCTTGCTTCTATTTTTTATCATGAGATTCCACTCGCAGAAACTACCAGATGTATGTAGACTTTACTATAAGTACTTAAAATTGTAACGGGTTTTCACCTATATTGCAACCACTTTTTCATTTTTCATATTTTTACTCATATTTTTGTCTATCATTTTGTCTTAAGGGGAACGCTCTTTGTGGAAGCAATAAGGACAGCCCGCGGAAAGTAATTTCCATGATCTGCCCTTACTCTTTTCCTATTTTATAATTGTTTTACGTTATTTGTCCCGTGCTATGACTGTGCGGCTTCCGGTTCATTCAGCTTCCAAATGTCTCTGTTGTATTCCGCGATCGTCCTGTCGGAGGAAAAAAAGCCTGCCTCTGCAATGTTTACGAGCATCTTCTGCCGCCATTCTCCTTGATCCTCATAATCAGCAAATACCTGATCTTTAACCTTGATGTACTCCTCGAAATCGAGCAGTGTCATGAACCAGTCCTTATTCAAGAGCTCCTTATAAAGCCTCTCTAGATTCTCCTTACGTCCTGCCTTCAGCGCAGCTCTGCTCACAATAAAATCAACCGCCTCCTTGATAACGGGGCTTCTCTTATAATAGTCTTTGGAATTATAGTCAGCCTTTTCGTAATGCCGAATGACAGCTTCGCTATCCTCACCGAATATATAGATATTCTCGTTTCCGACAAGCTGATGGATTTCCACATTCGCGCCGTCGCTTGTGCCAAGCGTTACCGCACCGTTTAACATGAACTTCATATTTCCGGTTCCTGAGGCTTCCTTGGAGGCAAGAGATATTTGCTCGGAAATATCGCATGCCGGAATTAGCTTTTCCGCATAGCTCACGTTATAATTTTCCACCATCAATACCTGCATATAAGGGCTTACCTTCGGGTCATTATTAACAATCTTCTGCAATACCAACAGCAGGTGGATGATATCTTGTGCAGTGACATAGGCCGGTGCGGCCTTTGCCCCAAAAATAAATGTCATTGGGCGTACCGGTTTTTTGCCTGCCTTGATTTCCAGATATTTATGAATAATGTAAAGCGCGTTCATCTGCTGGCGCTTGTATTCGTGCAGACGCTTAATCTGAATATCAAAAACCGAATCCACGTTGAGAGTCACGCCTTCTTTTTTTTGTACATAGGAAGCAAGTTCTTTTTTCTTATTACGTTTTATTTCATAAATTTTATCTAAAACGATCTGATCCTCAGAAAACTCAAGCAGCTTTTCCAAAGAGGCCGCATCCTTTTTCCAGCCGTCTCCAATCAGCTCCGTAATATAGTCGGAAAGCTCCTTGTTGCAGGACATCAGCCAGCGGCGGAAGGTAATGCCGTTTGTTTTATTGTTGAATTTCTCCGGATAAATATCATAAAAAGCTCTAAGCTCCGACTCCTTCAAAATATCCGTATGAAGCGCGGCCACACCGTTGATCGAAAACCCGTAATGAATATCGATATGTGCCATATGCACACGGGAATCCTTGTCGATAATCTGCACATTCGCATTTCTATATTTTGCCGCAACCCGCTTGTCAAGCTCCTTGATAATTGGAACAAGCTGCGGTACCACCTTTTTCAGATATGCAAGCGGCCATTTTTCCAGCGCTTCCGCCAAAATTGTATGATTGGTGTAAGCACAGGTCTGACTTACAATAGAAATTGCCTCCTCGGTCGTAAACGCCTCTTCCTTGACAAGCAAACGGATTAACTCCGGAATGATCAGAGTCGGGTGTGTATCGTTGATCTGGATAACCGCATGTTTATGCAGTTCATGAAGGTCATAGCGTTTTTCTCTCATTTCTTTTAAAATGAGCTGCGCGGCATTGCTCACCATGAAATACTGCTGATAAATCCGAAGAAGATTGCCCGCCTCATCCGAATCGTCCGGATAAAGAAATAACGTCAGGTTTTTCTCGATATCCTTCTTGTTAAAATGGATTCCCTGTTTCACGATACGTTCATCGACCGATTCAATGTCAAAGAGATGCAGCTTGTTTAAGCCATTCTGGTAACCGATGACATCAATGTCGTATAACACCGACTTCACCTTTTTATTACCAAAGCAAACCTCAAACGAGGTGTCCGTCTTCGTCAGCCATGAATGCTCCTCAATCCAGTCATTCTTTTCGGCCTGCTGCAGCCGGTCTTTAAACACCTGCTTAAACAAACCTAAATGGTAGTTCAGACCGATGCCGTCTCCCTGTAAGCCAAGTGTCGCGATCGAATCTAAAAAACAGGCAGCAAGTCTTCCAAGCCCGCCGTTTCCGAGAGAGGGCTCCGGCTCCGCATCCTCAATCGCATTCAGATCTTTTCCATTTTTTTCAAGGAGCTCTTTCAACTTCTCATAAATTCCCAAATTAATCAAGTTATTAGACAGCAGCTTACCAATCAAAAATTCTGCAGAAATATAATAAACCTTCTTGTCTCCGGACAGTCTTGGCGCCGCCGCCATCAGATCCTTTGTGAGCTGCAGTACGCACTGATAGGCTTCCGCATCCGAACAATCCTCGATTGTCTTTCCATAGAAACGATCCGCTATTTCTATCAGCTTTTCCTCTAACTGCATTTGCAGCACCTCTGTTCTAACCTTTTGTAATGACATGCCTGATCCTCCGTTCCAATTTCTCTTCTCCTGTTATACATCATTTATACTTTTATGATAATTTAGGAAAACGTTTTCCGCAACCCCTTTTTTCACTTTCCTCATTTTTGTGAGGATTGCATAAAAATAGCTGTTCTTAGCTTATGTAAAAACAGCATAGTTTATACAAATTCAACAAGAAAGGGGCTGTCCTTATCCGATTGTCTTTTCGTACACAGATTGCACGGCTAGCAAATGATGTCCTTATAATACAATTTCACAATTTCAAACGGAAGCATGACACCACGCCCCTGTTCTCCCTCAAAAAGTCGTTTCAGCTCAAAAACGGCACACGCCGCAATCTGATAAAAATCCTGCCGCACCGTATTCATCTGCTTGCCGACATAGCCCATCAGCGTAATCCCGTCAAAACCGCACACCGGACGGAAAATATCCATTTCCGTCAGCGCGTTCATCGCGCCGATTGCCATCAGGTCGGAAGCACACACAACGACATCTTTATTTTTTGCATACCGGAAGGCAATTTCGCGCGCCTTCAGTTCGGAAAAATTCCCGTCTCGAACAAGCAGCGTCAGTCCCAAATCAACCGTTAACTTTTTCATTCCGGCTAATCTCTCGTCCGTAACATAGCCGTTCCGCTTCCCTGCGATATAAAGCACCCGCCTGCAGGTATTTTCAATGATCGTCTTTTTTGCAACCTCATACTGCGCCTGCCTGTTATCAATCCATACACAGGATGTATTCTCATTCGTAACCGGCGCATCCACAACAACACATTTGAATACCTGCGACTCGATTAGCTGGCTCAAATAGCTGTCCTCCTTGGACATTCCGCAGATAATCAAGCCGGAAATTCCCTGAGACTGCAAATATCGTGTAATTTCCTCCGGAGTCATATGGGAGATCATCGACAAGAAGATCGTTATGATTTCAATATTCAACTCGAGTGCACGGTTTAAGACGCCTGATAAATACTGCATGGTAATCTCATCGATCGCCTGTGTCTGTGTATTTAAGTTGATTAAAACCGCCGCACGACCTGCCTGCTTGGAGGACAACGCCGCAGCGATTGTATTTGGAACATAATTAAGTTCATGGATGGCAGTGCGCACTTTTTTCTTTGTTTCCTCGCTCACATAGGAATAATTGTTCAAAACCTTGGAAACTGTTGAAATTGCAACACCCGCATGCTCCGCAACATCTTTAATTGATACCATACTGTTCCCCTTCCCTGCTGAATCCTTTTATATAGAGAGCATTGAAAACTTCCCTTATATTATGAAAGCCCACAGAACAATTAAATTCCGTGGGCTTACCATTGCTTTCAGCCGAAAGCTATCTTATTTTCTTACGAGATGTCTCGGAAGTCCGTCTACGAACAGCGGAATAAGCTCGCCCATAATAAGCGGACGTGCGTACTTCTCGTAGCCGTCGTTCAGACCCTTGCAGTCAGCAGTGATCCACTCATCCGGAACCTTTCTTTCTACGTTTGCAATCGCATGAATGTCATATGCGGAAGTGCCGCACTGATATGGATCGTCACCGTTTCTGTCAAGCGTGATCATCATACCGGTCTTGCCCTCTTCTGCCGCCTTTACAGCGTCAGCGCCTACCTGGAACGCCTCATTAATATCTGTCAGGGAAGCAAGGTGGGTTGCAGCTCTCTGCAGCGTAGAAAACTCAACTGCACGTGTCTTGAGACCTGTCACTTCCGCAATCTTATTTGCAAGAATGACTGCGGTACCAGACATCTGCTTGTGTCCGAATGCATCCACGGCAACATCCTTGCCAAGCTCACAAACGTAGCGTCCGTCTGCGATGTGGATACCTTCCGATACAGCGATGACTACGGAAGACTTCTTTGCCGCAAGCTCCTTCACATCCTCAATAAACTTGTCCATATCAAATACACGCTCCGGAAGATAGATCGCATCCGGTCCCGAACAGTCGATTCCCTTGGAAAGCGCCGCTGCGGCTGTCAGCCATCCTGCGTTACGTCCCATAATCTCAACGATACAAATAGTCGGCTTTTCTACACCGAATGACTCATTATCACGAATAATTTCTTTCATGGAAGTCGCAATATACTTCGCTGCGGAGCCATAGCCCGGGCAGTGATCCGTAATCGGAAGATCGTTGTCGATCGTCTTAGGTACGCCCATGAACCTCTGCGGCTTATTGTGTGCCGCCGCATAATCGGAAAGCATTTTTATTGTATCCATGGAATCATTGCCGCCCGCATAGAACAGGCACTCAATATCATGCTTTTCCATGATTTCAAAAACCTTCTCATAAACTTCTTCATGTCCTTCGATCTTTGGCATTTTAAAACGGCAGGAGCCTAAAAATGCGGAAGGGGTTCTCTTTAACAGCTCCACTCCTGTTTCGGAAGCAAGGTAGTCATCCAGATCACAGAGATTATCCTGTAAAAATCCCTGAATTCCATGTACCATACCATAAACTTTCTTTACACCAAGCTTCTTCGCTGCCGCGTAAACTCCTGCAACGGAAGAATTGATGACGGCCGTAGGGCCGCCTGACTGTCCAACAACAATATTGCCTTTCATCCTAGCATCTCCTTATTTTCCTTTATATTGTGAATATCACCGGCTGTCAACCACTCTTACGGGGCAAACAGCACATTGGATTTATTATAGCAGACTGTATGGTGTTTTGCAATTTTAAATTAATTTTGACCTTCCAGTTTCACCTTACTTATGAATGGTTAGTCTGGACAGTCCGAAAAGAGTTGTGTATACTGAGTATGCAATTATTCAGCATCCGGGGAGGGCTTTCCATGAACACAGTATTGATCACCTTGCTTTTGATTATTATCGGCGGAAGCATCGTCTGTTATCTTGCTTACCGCGTTAAAAATGCGGCAGAAAAAGTTATGTTTGGACTTGATCTGTTAAAAACGGGACTTGAGCAGCAGGAAAATGAAATCGAAACGACACCGAAATCTGTAAATGGTATGACTTCACTCTGTATTCCGCGCATTACAAAGGATTTTCCTGAATTTAACTGGCATGAGTTTAAACAAAAGTCAGAAAATATGTTGAAATCCTCACTCCTTGCTATTACAAAGGAAAACGCCGCCCTTATCACCGATGCGTCCAATGATTTGCAGGCGCAGATTGCACTTGTCATCTCCGGTAACCGGGAGCAGCGTATTAAGGAAACCTATCAGACGATTACCATTCATCAAACAGAAATCACCGATTACCGCAAGACTGCCGGTACATGCATCATCACGCTGCAAACCGCAGTCGGTTTTTTGCATTACCGAAAAAAGGACGGCGCACTGATCTTCGGCTCCGACACCTCTCTTAAGCAAACCCGTTTTAATATTGAGCTGCTGTACATACAAGATGCCGATCAGGTGGAGGGAAATGCACTTTCCATCACGTGTCCGAGCTGTGGGGCGCCTGTCACCGGCGTCGGGCAGAAGCTGTGCGGCTACTGCGGCTGTGCCATCAAGGAAATTAATATCCGTGCATGGGCGCTGAACCGCTGCTATGAGGTATGATCTTTTTAGTTCTAAGACCTCCCTCTTATCATTTAGCTGTGTATATAATGAGTAAGGAGCGTCGATCCACGACGCTCCGCTTTTTATCTGAAATATTGAATCCTTCATAAATTAATTTTTTCTTGTTGACATTAATTCTTTTTCATGCTATTCTGTAGATGTATTTTCGATGAATTTTGATTTCACATATTTTTTGTAAGTCATTATTACTTTGATGATTTACAAAAGATATGTGATTTTTTAATTTTCAAAAATATATAAAAATTAAGGAGGTATCTTTTATGAATAAAGGTACAGTAAAATGGTTCAACTCAGAAAAAGGTTTTGGTTTCATTTCTGATGAAAACGGCGAAGATGTATTCGTACACTATTCCGGTCTTGCAATGGATGGATATAAAACCTTAGAAGATGGTCAGTCGGTAACATTTGATGTAACAAAGGGTTCCCGCGGTTTACAGGCAGTAAATGTTGTTCCTGCGTAACACCATCAAAAAAAGATCACTTTACAGGTGATCTTTTTTTTGTGCCATTTTAATGAGCTATGCAACACGAAATGCAACACGGAATTTCTTGAAAATACGGCACTTACTGGCTGTGAGCGCGGCCCGGCAATGGCTGGCGCATGTTTTTACGGTGATGGGGAACCACCCGCATATTTATAGTATCTAATCATATTTTGTCCAAAGCCATATCAATCCCGCCGAAATGCTTGCCGCTAGAGTTGCAAAGAATGCAGCAAGTGTCCATTCTCCAATAGGTGATAAACTTATTAGAACCGTATTGTTCGTGCTGCAGCGCCTTTCCCTGATGGATGAGGCGGTGGGGCAAATGCCGGTGCGCTATTGTGAGAATGTTGCCGTAAACGCCGCCCTAAGCTACTACGCCGCCTTAGCCGAGGGGCGAAGAATCCGGTGCGATCTTAGGCTGGATATCCCCGAAAAGCTGCCGGTTACTGATCTAATCACAGACGGTTTGCTTTGTCAAGAGAAAACTTTACGCTTATCCTTGAACATTAAGTAGAAAAATGAGCCTTTTAAGTAGAAAGGCTCATTTTTTCTTTTTCTCATGTTACGCTTAGGACGGAACTTTACAAAATATGATGGAGTGATTGGAGGAAATGAACATGAGAAAAAGAATACTCTCCTTCCTGCTGGCATCCTGCATGGTGTTTTCTTCGGCGCTGTTCGTTACCGGATGCTCGACCAAGACCGGCCCGGCGGCTTTGTGGGAGGCTGGCAAAAAGAGAGACAAGATTGTTGTCATAAGCGATATCCACCTTGGCATTGATGACCGCTATACAGAAACGCTCAACAACCGTCCGTTTCTGATTGAGTTTTTGCAGCGACTGCAACGCACAACCGATGTGCGGGAGCTGGTGATTAACGGTGATTTTCTGGATGATTGGTTTTTGCCGGTCTATTATCCCGCCTACACGGATGTAGCACAGTTTTACAAAGACGCCATTGCCACCAATCAAGCCGTTTTCGACGAGCTCAACAACGTGATAAAAAGCGGCATCAAGCTGGTTTACATACCCGGCAACCATGACATGACGCTGCAGGCGGACATCTTGCAGGAAGCAGTGCCGGACATCGTCCAGGCTTGGGATGCAGAAGGCCTCGGCCTTTATTACACAGGTGACAGAAACGAGATCCTGATTGAGCACGGCCACCGCTATGACGTATTTTCCGCGCCGGATACGGTCACCAATGCGGAGCTGTGCGGCAACGATGACACCATCTTCCCCGCCGGTTATTTCTACGCCCGCTATGGCGCAACATGGGTGCTCGAAGGCCGCCCGGAGGTTGAAAAGGATTTGCCGGTAGTAACGAATGTTCCGGATAAATCCGATGCGGATCAATACGGCGCGTATCTGTATTACGCGATTCTCAAAAGCGTATCCGAGCGAATGACTCCCAACGAGGGCCTTGAGGAAAAAATATTCGATATGCACATCGCTGGCTTTGACGACGCATACACCTATTTGGATTTCTATCCCACGCAGCAGGCGGACGGAACGATCTCCGCACCGGTACTGTTCAAAAACATTCAGCGCACATGGGCAGAGCGCCAAGTAATCAACAAGGTCAAGGTTTCAAGCAGCTTCATCGAGGCGGTTGCCGGAACCTTGGACTGGGAGTATTTTTTCAAACAGGCAAAGGTTCAATATCTGGAAAACCCCAATGAAAATGTGGATGTGGTTGTGTTCGGCCATACCCATGTGCCCTCCTATCAGGATATGGGCAACGGAAAATACTATATCAATGAGGGAGCGTGGATCGACCATAACACCAACTATCCAGATGCTGACCGCACCTTTGCCGTCATCACCACCGGCGAAAAGACCACGCCCGCACTGTACAGTTTTATGGAGGACGGCTCCGTGACCGATATTTCTGCAAGTGTCGGCATAGAAAAAGAGTAACCCACCGCTGCGGAAAGTCCTTTCGCCAATGCATTCTTACGGGCGATCAGGATGCGGATATTCGGATTTGAACATAAGCGGCATCCCGAATCATTTGGGATGCCGCTGTATCCTCACCGGAAGGAGCGTGATGGAATGGAAGATCGTAGGCGTGGGGATGCGCCGCTTTCTGCCCCCAATACGGAGGGCAACGTATGGCCAAAACAGGTTTGTCCGGCTTTTGAGCCGAGAGCCGATACACCGGAGGGGATGCGGCAATGCTGGTACTGCCGATGTGCCGATTTTCATCTGGACAAGCCACGCTCACTGGATGTGGGCGTGTGCTACTGGCCAAGAAAAATACTGAAATAGGAGAAGCGAAACAAAAAAGAGGAAAAAAGAATTTTAAGTATTTGGCTTTCTGTGTTCATGATGCTGACCCTGCTGCCCACCACAGCGCCGGCGGACACGCCTGCGCAAGCCCAATGGGGCGTGGCGGGCAGCGGCGGCACGGCGCAGCTTGTTCAGGTACTCCACTTTTTGTCTGACTTTTTCTCGATCTTAAGAGATATACTGCTAGTACAATCATCCACAACAGATAAGAATAGATATTAATACGTTCCTTTATTCCAAGCCATGGGGTTGGTAGATTTGCTGCAATATTTGAACTATCCATGCCAGCCCAGATACCAAATATAAGACAGATCAGAATCGTCGCAATTGAATAGAGGCAAAATGGCTTTCCATTTCCAACAGAGCCAAAGCCTAATGTGAGAAAGATTATCAGTACTGTAATGATTGTTAGAATTATGTGTCCAAAATCATTCGCTGAAACCTCTCCCCGTATATGCATTGGGAAGAATGGAAGTAATAATCCCACGGCTCCGTTTAAAATAATAAAAATTCCAGTTAAGCAAAGGGAACGCTTTTTGCCTGCGGAGAACAATATACCTGCTCCGAATGCAATATCGAGCACGTTGTATACGGTTAACAATGATAACCCGGTCTGATTCTGCACTGTCATAGAATATACCTACCACATCATATGCCTTTTTCTTTTCTTCCTCAGGAGTATATCAGTCTGCCATTCACTGCCTGTATAGATATCAAATGCGGTGACAATACCGTTATTAAAGTGGTAAAGAAATTCGTTAGCAAGTGGTAAACTTTTTCGCTAGCGCAGATGGTAAACTTTTTCATCAGCGTTTTCGCCATAAATGGTAAACTATTTAGCCAGCGAGGTGGTAAACAATTTCGTCAGCGAGTGGTAAACTTTTTCATTGACATTCACATTCTTTATACGTGACCCATTGTCTTTCACGGCCAATAATGTACCTGTCCAGATCT
>CAZMIX010000023.1:0-16810 GCA_964566545.1 uncultured Lachnospiraceae bacterium
ATACTGGGAGAAGGCAGCTTATGAAGAAGCGGAGCATGCTGCAAAATTTGCCGAGCTGTTGGGAGAAGTCGTAACCGACAGCACAAAAAAGAACCTTGAAATGAGAGTAGAGGCGGAAAACGGAGCGACGGCAGGGAAGTTTGATCTTGCAAAGCGTGCTAAGGCGCAGAATCTTGATGCAATACATGATACCGTTCATGAGATGGCTCGTGACGAAGCTCGCCATGGAAAAGCGTTTAAGGGCTTGCTTGAAAGATATTTTGGGTAATTAGGCAGAATAGAAAATTAATTTGGAGGAAAAGATATGTCAAAATATGCAGGAACAAAAACAGAACAGAATTTGATGGAAGCGTTTTCAGGAGAATCTCAGGCAAGAAATAAATACACCTATTATGCTTCCGCGGCTAAGAAAGCCGGTTATGAGCAGCTTGCTGCGCTGTATTTAGAAACGGCGGATCAGGAAAAAGAGCATGCGAAGATGTGGTTTAAGGAATTCCATGGGATTGGCGGCCAGGAAGAAAATCTTGTAGATGCGGCAGCAGGCGAAAATGAGGAGTGGACAAGTATGTATGCCCGCATGGCAAGGGAAGCCAGAGAAGAAGGCTTCATGGAGCTTGCGGTAAAGTTTGACGGTGTGGCAAAGGTAGAAGCCGCACATGAAAAGAGATATTTAAAGCTTCTTGAGAGTATGAAAAATGACAAAACTTTTAAGGGTGATGCCCCTCTTGGCTGGAAGTGCCGTAACTGCGGTTATGTACACGATGGCATCGACGCGCCGGAAGTATGTCCGGTATGTGCACATCCGAAGGCATATTTTGAGCGTAAGGTAGAAAACTATTAAATGGAAATCCTATTTGAAGACGAGCAGCTCCTCGTATGCAGGAAGCCGGCGGGGATGCCGACGCAGACCGCGGACATCCGAACGAGGGATCTGGTTGGCGAAGTAAGGAATTATTTAAAAACACAGGGAAATAGAGATTTTTATGCAGGGCTGGTCCATCGTTTGGACCAGCCTGTTGAAGGTATTCTTGTTTTTGCGAAAAATATGCCTGCGGCCGCGGCCTTGAGCAGGCAGATCAATGAAAACCGGATGCAGAAGTATTATTATGCGGCGGTACAAGGCATCGTGCCGGATGTAGGAAGAGAAATCCGGCTGACGGATTATCTGATCAAGGATCAAAAGGCGGGCAAGGCGAAAATTGTGACGGAGCGAACTGCGGAGGCCAAAAAGGCGGAGCTGCTCTATCAGGTCGAGGCGACGGATGAAAAGGCGGACAGAAGCCTTTTAAAAATTCATTTATTGACAGGAAGATTTCATCAAATCAGAGTACAATTGGCAAACGCCGGATATCCTATTCTTAACGATGCCAAATATGGAGAGTCGGAGCATAAAAACAGCCGTGATTCCTACGAAATCGCGTTATGCGCGTATCGTTTGGAATTTTTTCACCCGAAAACAAATAAAAGGATGGGGTTTGAAATAGAACCCAGTCAAGATAGTATTCGGCAATTGAGGTCGCAATTACCAGATTAGAAAGGCGGCGGCTACAAATACTATCCATGGGTGATTTGTATGGATAGACTGTTGAATGAAAAACAGAAAAAAATATTGACTGCGGTCATGGTCATTACCGCGGTTTATTTAGGAATGAAGTATCTGGTCCCCATCTTTATTCCTTTTTTATTTGGCGGTCTGATCGGCGTAATCATTCTGCCGGCGGTGGACTGGCTTTATCATAAATTGCATTTGAACAGGAGCTTTTCGGCGGCCTGTTTAATGCTTGCGGCCTGTCTGCTGTTTTTGGGACTTTTATGGCTGCTGTTTGGGAGGCTGTTTGTCCAGATGGAGGATTTGGTTTGCAACTATTTGTGCTATGAGGAGGAGTTTGAAAAAAATTTCATGGGGCTCTGCGATTCGATGGAAAAGCTGACCGGCATCGATGCCGTAAAAATAGAGACGCAAGTCGTGGAAAATTTTAATTGCTTTATCGAAACGGTTACAACAAAAAAAATGTCCGAACTGATGGGAAATTCCATGACGATTTTAAAGAAGACGGTAAGCTGCTTTACGATTATTATCGTGACGTTTATTTCTGTACTCCTGTTTGTAAAGGATTTCGGGAAAATGAAGGAAAAATGCCGGAACAACAAATGCTGTCAGGTAATTTATGACATTGTCAAAAAGGTGCTTACAGCGGCGGGTACCTATCTGCGCGCGCAGCTTATCATTATGAGTTTGATATCGGCCTTGTGTGTAATCACGCTGTATTTCTTAAAAAATCCGTATGCTTTGCTTGTCGGGATTTTAATCGGTTTTTTTGATATTCTTCCGTTTATTGGAACGGGCACAATTCTCGTGCCGTGGGCAATCATCGAGCTTTCTATGGGTCATTATAAGGAGGCGGCCGTTCTGCTTCTTTTGTTTGCCGCCTGCTCGTTTGTCAGGGAGCTGCTAGAGCCGAAGCTCATCGGAAAGCGGCTTGGGGTCTATCCGATCGCCGTGCTTATGGCGATTTACGTCGGCATCCGGCTCTTCGGCATCGTAGGCATCGTGCTTGGCCCGGTCAGCATCCTCATCATTTATGAATGGATGAATGCCTTGACAAAACAAGCCAAATAAAATAGAATGGCGTTAGACAGAAACTGTGAAAAGAACTAGTACGGAGAGGGCGTCGTTTGGATGCCGAAGCGTTACAGAGAAGGAATGGCTGCTGAGAATTCCTGCGTGAAAATCCGGAACCGGCCTTGGAGTTCCGTATGAAAATACGGCGTAGAGCGGCGTTAACGCGACAGGAGAGAGCGCACAGATGCTAAGAAGGGTGGTACCGCCGACATTCGGTCCCTTGCAGATGTGGGCTTATTATTTTTTTTAGTAAGGAGAAAATGTATGGCAGACAAAAAACTTGTAGAAGCGATTACCTCGATGGAAGAGGATTTTGCGCAGTGGTACACAGATGTTGTAAAAAAGGCGGAGCTGATCGACTATTCCAACGTCAAGGGCTGCATGGTGATCAAGCCGGCAGGCTATGCGATCTGGGAGCTGGTGCAGAGGCAGCTTGACGACCGCTTTAAGCAGACGGGAGTGGAGAATGTTTATATGCCGATGTTCATTCCCGAAAGCCTGTTACAGAAGGAAAAGGATCATGTGGAGGGCTTTGCGCCGGAGGTCGCATGGGTGACACACGGAGGCTTGGAGCCGCTGCAGGAGCGGATGTGCGTGAGGCCGACGTCCGAAACGCTGTTCTGTGATTTCTATGCAAACGAAATCCAGTCCTACAGGGATTTGCCGAAATTATATAACCAGTGGTGCTCCGTTGTGCGCTGGGAAAAGACGACAAGGCCATTTCTGCGTTCGCGGGAATTTTTATGGCAGGAGGGACATACCGCACATGCTACGGCTGAAGAGGCCGAGGCAAGAACCGAGCAGATGCTGAACGTATACGCTGATTTCTGTGAAGAAGTGCTGGCAATTCCCGTCATCAAAGGAAGGAAAACGGATAAAGAAAAATTTGCGGGGGCTGAGGCTACCTATACGATAGAAGCGCTGATGCATGACGGCAAGGCACTGCAGTCAGGAACGAGCCACAATTTCGGAAACGGGTTTGCGAAAGCATTTGATATTCAGTTTACAGACAAGGATAATTCGTTAAAATATGTGCATCAGACGTCCTGGGGACTGTCCACGAGAATTATCGGCGCGATCATTATGGTACACGGGGATGACAGCGGCTTGAAGCTGCCTCCAAGAATCGCTCCGTGCCAGATCATGGTCATTCCGATCCAGCAGAAGAAGGAAGGTGTGCTAAAGAAGGCATTCGAGATTAAGGAAAAGCTTTCGGGCTTCCGCGTGAAGGTAGACGATACGGATAAAAGCCCCGGCTGGAAGTTCAGCGAGCAGGAGATGCGCGGCATTCCGCTTCGTATCGAGATTGGACCGAAGGATATTGAGGCGAACCAATGCGTCATCGTTCGCCGCGATACGAGGGAGAAGTTCGTCGTTTCGATCGATGAAGCGGAAAAGAAAGCGGCAGAGCTTCTGGACAGCATCCAGAACGATATGCTTGCACATGCGGGAGAGCACCTTGCGTCACACACTTACAAGGCAGGGAACTATGCCGAATTTAAACAAACGATCGAAGAAAAGCCGGGCTTTGTGAAAGCGATGTGGTGCGGCGACGAGGCATGTGAGGCTGCGATCAAGGAGGAAACAGGCGCAACATCCCGCTGCATGCCATTTGAGCAGGAGCAGATTGCAGATACCTGTGTTTGCTGTGGAAAACCTGCCAAAACAATGGTATACTGGGGAAAAGCATATTAACACATAAAGGGGGCAATCAAAACATGAACATATTGGTGATTAACTGCGGAAGCTCCTCCCTGAAATATCAGCTGATCAACGCTGACTCCGAGGAAGTTCTTGCAAAAGGGATCTGCGAGCGGATTGGAATCGACGGCGGAATGCTGACACATCAGCCGGAGGGCAGGGACAAAATCAAGACGGCGGTCGATATGCAAAACCATACCGTTGCGGCAAAACTCGTGATCGAAAGTCTGACAGACAAGGAAAACGGCGTTATTCAGTCGCTGAGCGAAATAGACGCGGTCGGACACCGCGTCGTGCACGGCGGAGAGCGTTTTTCGGAATCAACGCCGCTGACGGAGGAGGTAATACGGACGATTGAGGAATGCAATGATCTGGCGCCACTCCATAATCCGGCGAACTTGATCGGTATCCGTTCCTGCATGGAGGTGCTGCCGGGTGTGCCGATGGTCGGCGTATTTGATACCGCATTTCATCAAACGATGCCACCCAAGGCTTACCTCTACGGAATTCCGTATGAATATTATCAAAAATACAAGGTGCGTCGCTACGGTTTCCACGGCACGAGCCATGAATTCGTATCCAAACGCGCGGCGCAGGTGCTTGGAAGAGATAGCGGCAACTTTAAAGTTATTGTCTGTCATCTGGGCAATGGCGCCAGCATTAGTGCGGTCTGTAACGGAAAATGCGTGGATACAAGCATGGGATTGACACCGCTGGAGGGCTTGATCATGGGCACGCGCAGCGGCGATTTGGATCCGGCAATTTTAGAATTTATTTCGAAAAAAGAAAATTTGACGGTTTCCGAGGTGACAGATATCCTTAATAAAAAGTCCGGAGTGCTCGGACTGTCCGGAATCGCAAGCGATTTCAGGGATTTAGGGAATGCAGCATCGGAGGGAAATGAGCAGGCAAAAATGACGCTGGAGACGTATGCGTACCGTGTTGCCAAATATATTGGTTCTTATGTGGCGGCGATGAACGGCGTGGATGCGATCGTATTTACGGCAGGTGTCGGGGAAAACAATATGCAGGTCAGACAGATGATCGGAGATTATCTTGGCTATTTGGGAACCGGTGTCATTGCGGAGAAAAACAGTGTAAGAGGTGAGGAGGCAGTTTTGTCTGCAGACGGTGCAAAGGTTACCGTACTTGTCATACCGACGAACGAGGAGCTTGCGATTGCAAGGGAAACGGTTAGACTGGTGAATGAAAAGAAGTAAGCTATGGAAAAGAGGTGTCCCGTATGCAGATAACACTCCCAGATAAGGTGAAGCGCGTCATCCGCACATTGCAGGATGGGGGCTATGAAGCCTATGCGGTAGGCGGCTGCGTGCGGGACTTTTGCTTAGGCAGGCAGCCAGAGGACTGGGATATCACGACGAGTGCCAGACCGGAGGAAGTAAAGAATCTGTTTCGGCGGACGGTGGATACCGGAATCCGGCATGGGACAGTCACAGTTCTATACGGAAACGAAGGCTTTGAGGTGACAACCTATCGGATCGACGGCGATTATGAGGACAGCAGGCATCCGAAGGAGGTTACTTATACAACGAATTTAACGGAGGACTTAAAACGGCGTGATTTTACGATCAACGCGATGGCCTACAGTGAAGAAACCGGGATTGTGGACGCATTTGGCGGTCTTGCCGATTTAGAAAACGGGATCATCCGTGCCGTTGGAAATGCGAGGGAACGTTTTACGGAGGATGCCCTTCGCATTTTGCGGGCGATCCGGTTTTCGGCTCAGCTTGGCTATATGATTGAAGAAGGAACGGAGCGGGCGATCAGGGAGCTTGCGCCGACGCTTATCCGCATTAGCGCCGAGCGGATTCGTGTGGAGTTTGTGAAGCTACTTCTGTCAAAGCATCCGGACAGACTACGTATTGCTTATGAAACAGGCGTGACTGCCGTTATACTTCCTGAACTTGACCGGATGTTTAAAACAGAGCAGAATACACCTTATCATTACTTTAACGTTGGAGAGCATACGCTTTATGCACTGCAGGCATCTTGCGCAGAGGATGTGCATCTGGATGCGGAAGAGAAGAAACTGCTTCGGCTGTCGCTGCTGTTTCATGATATTGGGAAGCCTGAGGAGCATACTGTGGATGAGCGGGGAGTTTCTCATTTTTACCGTCATGCGCTAAGGAGTGAGGAGTTGACGGTTCGAATTATGCGGCGGCTAAAATTTGATAATGATACACTTTATAAGACAGCAAAGCTCGTAAAATATCATGATTACAGACCAAGATTGACGATGCCGCATGTGAGGCACGCCATTGTTGAAATCGGATCTGAACTGATGCCGGTGCTGTTTGCATTAAAACGGTCGGATATCGCGGCTCAAAGCGATTATAAGCTGGAAGAAAAGCTTGCGTATACGGCAGAGTTTGAACAGCGATATCGGCAGGTGCTTGCGGATGGTGACTGCATCTCGATTAGGACACTTGCCGTTACCGGAAAGGATCTGATTGAAGCCGGACTGCAGCCTGGCCGGGAGCTCGGAGATGTGCTGCAGAAGCTGTTTTTGCATGTACTGGAGGAGCCTTCCCACAATACAAAGGAATATCTGCTTTCTAAAATAAATACGGAGAAGGAATTATAGATCAGCATACTTTTTATCCCCCCCTCATAAGATAGGTAGTGAACAAACTATAGATAAACAATATGTATTACCGGGTGAGGGGGATCTGAGTGGGCGATAAAGGAAGCAGTATACTGGAAGCCTATGATTTAACAGTAAACAGGACATATAAGGGACGCGGCGCGCTTATTTGCGAAACAAATCAGGGCTTAAAAATTCTGCGGGAATATCACGGTTCGGCTGCGAAGTTGCAAATGCAGGATGAAATACTTTCACATATTGGTAAACGAGGCTCTTTTAAAGTAGATTTTTTTGTTCGCAATAAAGAAGGCGGTCTGCTGACGGCGGATGTATCGGGAACTCCCTACGTGCTGAAGGATTGCTGTGACGGAAGGGAATGTGACGTAAAGAATCTTGGGGAGCTTCGCCTGGCTGCCAAAAACCTGGCTGTTTTGCACCGGATGATGCAGATTCCGCAGCTCTGTACCGTTCCGATGTATTTTCACTCGATCAAGCGCGAGTCCGGAAAGCATACAAGAGAGCTCAAGAAAATCAAGGATTTTATACAGGCGAGGAGCAAAAAATCAGAATTTGAACTGTATTTTATTAAGAATTTCGGTCTGTTTTACGAACAGGCGCTCGAAGTGAACGGCAGTATGGCGGGTTGGGATGAGAAGTCCTTTCTTCATGAAATTTTTGAAAGCGGCCAGCTTTGTCACGGCGAATATATCCATCATAATATTATGATCAATAAGCAGGGACTTTCTATTATTAATTTTGAAAAGTTTTTGGCTGATACAAAAGTCAGAGATTTATATCAATTTACGCGAAAGGTACTGGAGAAAAATAATTGGGAAGAGCGAACGGGATTTCTGCTTCTGGAAAGCTATGAGGAGGAGATGCCTCTTCTTAAGGAGGAAAAAAGAAATCTGTATTTTCGGCTTGCCTATCCGGAGAAATTCTGGAAGATCGCCAATTATTATTATAACTCCAATAAGGCACTTGTGCCGGATAAAAATATCGATAAGCTGAAGATACTTGTTAACCAAAATGATGCAAGGGAAAGGTTTTTAAAACAGTTAGAGAGGTACTGATGAAAAAAGCGATTGTTCCGATTATGACAATTATTCTGTTGACGTTTATTGGATGCTACTTGATCGCAACGGAATATATGAAGAGCAAGGTTGCCGATGAGTTCGGCAAGACAACGACCGAGGTGTCTGAGGAGGAAAAGCTGACAAACGAAGATACGGTCATTTTGCTTGCGAAGGACACAGAAGAAAAGATGCTGACGCTTCGTCTGGTGACGGGAGGCAGGGAGCAGGAGCTTTCCTATGATGGCAGGACGGCTGTTTTAGGTCGCTACAGCGACAGCCTTTCGATGGAACAGTTGGAAGTCGGTGAAATTCTGGATATTGTTTATTCGACTCATAGCCGGAGACTGAGCACGATCCGGATATCGGGCAACACATGGACGAATACAGGTGTCAAGAAGTTTTCTGTCGATGAAAAGAAAAAAATTATGGAGGTTGGGCAGGAGCAGTATCAGTTTACGGATGATCTTGTTATTTTTTCAGACGGCAAGCCGGCGCAGCTTATGGACATTACAGCGCTTGATACTCTGACGATCAAGGGCTATAATCGGAAAGTTTGTTCGATTCTTATAGAAAAAGGTCATGGGTATCTTCGTCTTTTGAATGACGCGTATTTTGTTGGCGGCTGGATTGAGGTGGGACAGGCTGTTATTAAGCCGATCACATCGGAAATGCTGCTGCCTGTTCCGGAAGGAAGCTACACGGTACGGTTGACAAACAAAGGTTATTCCGGGCAGAAGGATATAAAAATTATCAGGGATCAGGAAACTCAAATTGACCTGTCGGAAATCGACATCGAGGAGGTTGCGATCGGACATATCGCCTTTCACATTACACCTGATTACGCGCAGCTTTACGTCGATGGGGATATGACGGATTTTACCGAGCGGGTGCCGCTGGAATTCGGGATTCATCAAATCCGGGCGGAGCTGCCCGGTTATGAGACGGTCGAAACGAATATCAAGGTCGGTTCGGAATTTGCCAACATCGACATCGAGCTGGACGAAGAAACGGAAGAAGCGGAAAGCGCTTCGTCCTCGAGCTCTGCAAAGAGCAGCTCGTCAAGCAGCCGATCCGGCAGCTTTAGCAGCTCGTCGGAAAGTTCCTCATCGAGCAGCAGTACGACAAGTGCTTCCTCCAGTTCAACGGCCGTTTTATCAGAGAATAAAAAGATGTATGTGGAAGGGCCGTCGGAGGCGGAAGTATATCTGGACGGAAACTACATCGGAATCGCGCCGGTCAGCACGGCGAAAGTAACCGGCTCTCATGTGATCACGCTGAGTAAGAACGGCTATCAGACGAAAAGCTACACGGTCAATATTGATAATGACGGAAATGATGTCACGTTTTCCTTCTCGGAGCTTGTGGCGCAATGATGCAAAAGGATTCATTTTTCTTGTGAAAATCAGAATAAGGAAGTATAATAAAAACTGGTATGTTGGTCCGTATGGTCCGGCATGCCGGTTTTTCGCATAACAGGAAATTGAAGAAAACTTGTTTACTTTATTTATGAGGATGATTATGAAAGCATATTTACAGGATAAGGAAAACAGAATCGCGGCGGCCGTATTTCTCATAACGATGCTGATCGCATGCAGCCCGTTGATTACGAGGTATTGCATCAACGGACATGATGCGGAATATCACCTTCTCCGGATCGAGAGTCTGAAGGAGGGCATTTTGATGGGCAGGCCGTTCCTGAAGGTCAACGTGCTGTTCTTCGGCGGGGCGGGATATGCCAGTTCTTTGTTCTATCCTGATTTTTTGTTATATTTCCCGGCGCTTTTGCGCGTGTGCGGAGTAGGCATCAATGCGAGCTACCATCTGTTTATCGCGCTTTGCTTCTGTCTCTGCTACGGCGCGGCCTGTTACTGCACAAGGCGGATGACAGGTTCCCGCTATGCGGGAATGGCGGCGGGCGTTTTACTGACGCTGTGCCAGTATCATATGGATGACGTCTATATCAGAAGTGCGGCCGGCGAATATACCGCGTTTATTTTTTTGCCGTTTGTCATTTACGGTATTTACAATGTGCTTTATGAAGAGATGGACAGGCCGTGGGCCCTCGGCCTCGGCTTTGGCGGCGTGCTGCTCTGCCATACGAGCACGTTTGTGATGTGTCTGGTGCTTGGAATCGCCGCGTTTCTTTTGAAATGGCGTACGTTTGCGAAAAAGCCGGCGCTGATCAGGCGGGTTGCGCTGACGGCGGTATTTACGGCGGCTGTCACGGTTCTTTACTGGCTTCCGGTGATGGAACAGCTTTTGTCGGCGCAGTTTTATGTCAGTATTCCGTGGATGAAGCCTGTGGATGAGGCGGTTCGTTTTGCAGAGGTTCTTTATCCGGTATTTCCTTCCCTCGGATTCTTGCTTTTACTATTCTTGCTTCCCCGTATTTTTTTAAAAAAGGATGTAGAGAATGAAAAGCTTTTAGGCTTTGCCGACTGTCTGACGGCGGCTGGCGTGCTGTTTGCGCTTCTTGCGACAGATCTTGTTCCATGGGATCGAATTGGAAGTTATTTATCGTTTGTTCAGTTCCCGTGGCGCTTTTTTATCATGAGTTCCGTGCTTCTTTCTCTTGCGGATGCGCTGATTTTGTTCTGCTGCATGAAAAGGGATGCAGGAATCCCGCTTGAAAAAGTGACGCTGCTGCTTGTGCTTTTTGTGATGTCGGCGGGCGCCTTGACCAGCCTTTCTAAAAATACCGAGGGCTATTATGATTATTCGGATGATTACTATACGCATCAACCGTATACGGCGAACGTCATTGCAGGCGAATGGCTGCCGCAGACCGTAACGGATGCGGACGCGCTTGTTGCAAAGAGCGGGCGGCTGCTTTCCGATAAGGGCGATACGCTTTCTTTTGAACGGGTAAAGAATGCGATCACGGTTACGATTGAAAAGGACTATGCGTATGTAGATGTCCCATTCATTTACTATAAAGGCTATTCAGCGTATCTTGTCAAAGAGGATGGCACAAAGACGGAGCTTCCCGTTACAGGTGAAGGAAATAACGGCTTTTGCCGGGTTTTTCTTGGCGATCAGATGCGCGGCAGTCTGACGGTCGTTTATGACGGTACGTTTGCGCAGGGCTTTGCGATGGGCATCTTTATTGTTGCCGTGCTGGAGCTGGCCGGATTATTTTTAATAAAAAAGAAAAAGCTTCTCAAAAAGCGCAAGGAGGCGGCAGAATGAGCGGACGGAAAAACATAATTGCGGCGTTGGCGGCTGTGATGGCATTTACTCTGTGTGGCTGCGAGAATGTTATTGTGGACGGCGTATTGTCCCTGTTGGATACAAAGCCTGAGGTGCGGGCGGCAGCGGAGCTTCAGTCCGCGGAAAATATAGAGTCAAAGCTGGATATCGGAGCGATCGGATTTGACGGAGAAGAGAAGCTGTCTCTTCTGTCCGAAAATGAAACCGAAGAAGAAATGCCGCAGGCGGTGCTCGTCAATTTGTCAGGTTATGAAAGTACGGGTGAAAAAATAGCGGTATTCAGGGGCGAGGAGCTGGATGAGACTTTTGAAGTGGTGGACGCTAAGACGGAGGAAGCCGTTTTTTCCGGTTATATTGTGGAAGCGAAGCAAAATAAAAGGAACGGGGAGACAAATGCCCGCGGCGACTTCAGCTCTCTGACAAAGCCGGGCGCTTATTATATCCGCACGAAAAATCATGGAAGTTCCGCTTCCTTTACGATTGAAAAAGGCTATTATCAGCAGCTTTTGGAGGAACGAAAGCAGTATTTTTCAGACCATAAAACCGGGATATCCGATGGAACGCAGTTCAATAGAAGCATTATGCAGACGGCTGACTGGCTTCTGACCTATGAATTTTTTACAAAGATGACGGAGGACAGCAGGAAGCCGGAGCTGCTGACGCTTGCAGGGGAAGGAATAGAAGCGCTGCGGGCATGTCAGGATGATAAAACGGGAAGCGTTACGGCGGGCGATCCTGTCACGCAGGCACAGACCTACCGGTATGCGGCAGTTCTTTCGATGTTTGCGGATGCCTATGAGAGTTTTGACGCAGACTATGCGGCGAAGTGTCAGGAGAGCGCGGTGCTCGCATGGGAATATGCAAAAAAGCAGGATAAACAGGAGAATGCAAAGGACGAGCATTATTGGGCGGCGGCGCAGCTTTATAAGCTGACAGGAGAAGCATCCTATCTTTCCGTTGTGAAAAGCTATGCAAACGGGGAGCCTTTGAAGGGCTTTTCGGAGGAAGAGACGGGATACCTCGGCTCTCTTGCGTATTTGACGACCTCTTATAAAACGGAGCTGAAGCTCAGTAACCGGATCATGAAGGCGCTATTTGACGATGCGATCGCGATCGTGAATGAATCGGAAAAGGATGGATACCTAGTAGCAGGCTCAGACGCATATAATGAAGAGAGCGTGCAGCGGGCATTTTCCAATGCGAGGCTTTTGACGCTTGCGAATGTCGTCAGCAAAAGTGTGGACTATGTGAATACGGCGGGATGGCATTTGGAGTATCTGTATGGGAGAAATCCATTTATGAAAAATTATGCCGGTGATGTGGAATCTGTTTATTACAGCGAGCCCCAATCATTTGTTTTATCGGGGATGATTGATTCCTACATACTTGACGCTGATTTATGACAGGAGAAGGTCCGGAAACTGCTTGGGCAGCCGAATATAAAAAGATTTATCAGAAGGGAAGAGGAGCATTATGAAAATTGTAGTTTTGGCAGGCGGCATCAGCACGGAGAGAGATGTTTCGTTAAGCTCGGGAACGCAGATTTACAAGGCGCTCAAGGAAAATGGGCATCAGGCGATTTTGCTGGATGTATTTTTGGGCCATGAGGGAGACATTGATACGATTTTTGAGACGGACACGGACTGGATCAGAGAGGTCGCGCCGGTCGGAGAGACGGCACCCGATATCGCGCAGGTGAAGGCGTCGAGGAAGGATCAGTCTGGTGTGCTATTCGGTGAAAATGTCATTTCGATCTGCCGGAAGGCGGATCTGGTTTTTATGGCGCTTCACGGGGACTGTGGCGAAAACGGGAAAATTCAGGCAGCCTTCGATTTATTTGAAATCAAATATACCGGAACGGATTCGCTGAGCAGCGCGCTTGCGATGGATAAGGCCATTTCCAAGCAGCTTTTCCTTATGAACGGAGTCAATACACCGAAAAGCTATATGCTGAGCGGGCCAAAGGATCGAACGCAGCCGACGTACCCCTGTGTCGTAAAAATCTGCGGCGGAGGTTCGAGCGTTGGAGTTTATATTGTACAAAATGAGGAAGAATATCAAAAGGCGATAACAGAGGCGTTCTGCTATGAAGGCAGGGTCATGGTGGAGCAGTATATCAAGGGACGCGAGTTTACGGCCTGCGTTATCGAGGGAAAAGCGCTTCCGGTCGTCGAAATTGCGCCGATCAGCGGCTTTTATGATTATAAAAACAAATATCAGGCAGGGAGTACGGTCGAGACGTGCCCGGCGCAGATCGACGGGGAACTGACGGAAAAAATACAGAAAATGGCGGTGCTCGCCTACGAAACGCTCGGCATCAGCACCTATGCGCGCATGGATTTTATGGTGGATGAAAACGGGGAATGCTATTGCCTCGAGGCCAATACCCTGCCGGGCATGACGCCCACAAGCCTGATTCCGCAGGAGGCTGCGGCGATCGGAAAGTCGTTCGGAGAGTTGTGCGAGTGGATCATTGAGATTTCCTTGAAAAAATATGAGGACCGGTAATTTGCAGGTTTTTGTGGTAAAAGGCTGAAAAAATGCTTAATAAAAATGACGGGAGCGGAGACAGAATATGAAGGGAATGACCTTGGAAAAAATAGCAGCGGCGTGCGGCGGCAAGCTGCATTTATACGACGCGGTCGGATTATCTGCCGGTGTTTTTGAAGCGGAGGCTTCATCGGTCGTGATCGATTCGAGAAAAGCGGAGCCGGGCTGCCTGTTCGTTGCGACAAAGGGCGAGCGCGTGGACGGACATTCCTTCATTCCGCAAGTATGGGAGGCCGGCGCGCTTGGCGTCGTCTGCGAGACGGAGCCTGGGAAGCAGGATGGAAACTATATCCTTGTGAAGGACAGCTTTCAGGCGCTGAAGGATATCGCGGAGTATTACCGTGGAATTTTGACGGTAAAAACGATCGGGATTACCGGAAGTGTCGGAAAGACGAGCACGAAGGAGATGATTGCCGCCGTACTTGCGCAGCGCTTTTTTGTGCTGAAGACGGCAGGGAATTTTAATAACGAGGTCGGCGTTCCGCTGACCGTATTCAACATTCGAAAGGACCATGACATTGCCGTTCTTGAAATGGGAATCAGCGATTTTGGAGAGATGGACAGACTGAGCAAAATTGTGAAGCCGGATGTGTGCGTGATGACAAATATCGGCCATTGCCATTTGGAAAACCTTGGATCGCTGGATGGCGTGCTGAAAGCGAAATCGGAGATTTTTCATTATATGAACGAGCAGGGGGTCGTCTGCTTAAACGGCGACGATGCGAAGCTTGGGACGATCCGCGAGGTGAACGGCAGGATGCCCGTTTACTTTGGCAGGGGCACCCGAAATGACGTTTTTGCGACCGACATCGTGAGTTATGGACTCGAGGGAAGCTCGTGCACGATCCATACCGGGGCGGGCGCATTTTCCGTGACGATTCCGCTTCCAGGCGTTCACATGGTGGATAATGCGCTCGCCGCTACTGCGGTAGGCCTGATTTTTTCCCTGACGTTTGAGGAAATCAAACGGGGAATCGAGTCGGTTGAAAGCCTCAGCGGCCGCAGCAATTTGATCCGGACAAAAAGCTATCTGCTTGTAGATGACTGCTATAATGCAAACCCGAAGGCGATGCGGGCGGCGATCGATCTGTTAAGCCATGCAAACGGCCGCAGGGTTGCGATATTGGGCGACATGCTTGAGCTTGGTGAAAACAGCCGCGTGCTGCATGCTGAGGTAGGCGGCTACGCCGCTAAAGGGGGCGTCGATTTGCTTTTATGCGCCGGAAAGCAGGCAAGGCATTTATATGAAGCGGCCATCCCTCTGACCTGCGGTCAGGAGTTTCATTACTATGAGACGCGGGAAGTGCTGTTAAAAGCCCTGCAGACCGAACCGCTCCTGCAGCCGGGCGATACGGTACTGATCAAAGCGTCTCATGGAATGGGCTTTGACCGAATCGTGGAATTTTTAAAGGATCGATAAGTCTTGCCGTTATGCATCGATATCCCGGTTTTTCAACATATGGAGGCTTGCCATGGAGGAAACACACAGTATCGATATTCAAGTCGAGCCGGAGGCCGAAAAGAAAAAGGTGTATGGGGCTTCGCATTGTCATCCTGAAAAATACAGACGTATTTCTTATAAATAAAAAATAGAGCAGCCCATTTATTTAGCAAACGGGCTGCTCTAAAAACGTAATCAGGTAAGCGGTATCCTTTTATGCGCGTCCAGCATTCCCTGAATCAAATTTTGCGTATAGGTGCCCAGGAATTTCTGTTCCTCTTTGGAGAGATCCTTTGGATAGAACGGCTTGCCATATTCGATAAGGACGGAGGTCTTTTTGATTTTGGGTATATGATTTTCAAGAATCTCGGCGGAATTCGTGATTGCCATCGGGAGAATCGGACAGCCGGATTTTTCGGCCATTTTCAGGCTACCTTCCTTAAACGGCATCATCTGGTCGGTCTTATTACGCGTGCCCTCCGGAAACACACAGATGGAAACGCCGTTTTTGATCAGATTGATCGCTTCGAGTATCGTCTTCATGCCGGATTTTAAATCATCCCGGTCCAAAAACAGGCAGTGCAAGTTCTTCATCCAATGCATGAGCAGCGGATAGCGAAGCATTTCCTTTTTAGCAATATAGCCGGTCGGTCTCGGCACCCTTGTATAAGTCATAACGACATCAAAATAGCTCCTGTGGTTTCCTACATAAAGCACCGCGATATCCTTTGGCACATTTTCCTCACCGATGATCCGCATTTTCGTGCCGGACAGAAAAAGAACGACCCTAAACGCCCAGTTGACGATCGCAAGGGAGCTTTTGTCTTTTAAAGACGGATTCCATTTACCGATCATCCATTCCGCGATCAAAAGCGGAATGCTCAATACAAGAAATAAGACAACAAACGTTCCAGTAGCAATAATTCGAATCATAAATTTATCCTCCAATCCCCTTTTTCTATTATAGTAAACCCCCATAAAAAATACAAGAAACAAACGAGGAAAATTTATCTGCGGGCGAGACAGGAACTTTTTATCCCTATGAATAAAAGACGGGGCACGGACATAAATTGAACAAAGAAGGATTGTTCCATTTTAAGGAGTTGTGTTGAGTTGAAAAAACGGATTTTAGCTGTGCTGCTGCTTGCGGTGCTGTGTATCATGAATCTGATAGGATGTAAAAATGAAACATTAGGAACGGAAAAAATTAAGGATATCGAGTTTACGGTGCTTCTGGAGGAAAAGGTGCCCGCCGAATTTCTTACGGTGCTTGAGGAAAAAAAGGAGGCTCCCTTCAAGTTGACGTTTTCAGACGGGGAATTTCTTTATATCGCGGTCGGCTATGGGATGCAGTTGACCGGCGGTTACAGCATTCAGGTCAACGACCTATATCTGACCTCAAATGCCATTTACTGCGATACAAGTCTGATGGGTCCGACAACGGAGGAAGAACTAAAAAAAGCGACCTCTTACCCTTACATCGTGCTAAAAACGGAGGACATAGAGGACAAAACGGTTGTATTTGAATAGTGGCAAACAAATGAATAAATAATAATTTTTATAATTAGGGCAGAATTCGGGTAGAGAAAAACCGTTTGGTATGA
>CAZMIX010000023.1:16910-36118 GCA_964566545.1 uncultured Lachnospiraceae bacterium
TAATAATTTTTATAATTAGGGCAGAATTCGGGTAGAGAAAAACCGTTTGGTATGATAAAATTATGATTAAACAACGGGACGGACCTCGGAAGACATTACATCTCCGAGGTTTGTCTTACTTTTTAGGGAGGAAGATTTGTGAAAAAAAGGATTATTTTTGCGCTTTGTGCTGTGACGGCACTGTCTCTTGCGGCTTGCGGCGGTGAAGCGGTTACTGCCCAGAAGGCGGCCGCTGAAGAGACTGTGCAGATACCAAATCCATTTATAGATTGTGAGACTCTGGATGAGGCTGCGAGGATTGCGGGATTTGAGATGACCGTTCCCGAAGAGATGGAGGGGTATGATAAGCCGGTCATTAATACGATTGAAAACGAAATGATTCAGGTTATTTATTATAAGGGTGAAGATGAGGTTCGCATCCGCAAGGGCGCGGGCAGAGAGGATATCAGCGGAGATTACAATGAGTATGCCAAAACGGAGGTTGTCACTGTGGAAGGGATGCAGGTGACGATCAGAGGCAATGATGGCAAGGCATCCGTTGCAACGTGGACGAATGGGGGGTATACCTATTCCATTACGGTCGGGGAAGGTATCGATATCAGCAGCATGACGGATCTCGTTAAAGCTGTTAAATGAAATAGCCGCAATTGTAATTTATATTCAAATCAAATATAATGTTACTAATTAGGGCTAAATTTAGCAGGAAAATAAAACAAATCATTCTTTTTCACCTGACGGGAGGGCGAAAATCAGATGCTGCTCATAAAAAATGCGCGCGTGATCGATCCGAAAACGCGGACGGATCAAGTACAGGATATTTTGATTGCAAACGGCTGGATCGGGCAAATCGGAGAGAATTTGCAGGCGGCAGTGGATATGCAGATTATCGACGCGCGAGGATTAACGGCTGCGCCGGGGCTGATTGATGTGCACGTCCATTTCAGGGATCCGGGATTTACTCATAAGGAGGATATCGCGACGGGAGCGAAAGCGGCGGCAAAAGGCGGCTATACGACGGTTGTGATGATGGCGAATACAAAACCGGCGGTCGATTCCGTGGAGACGCTGCAATATGTCTTGAAAAGAGCGGCGGATACGCCGATTCATGTGCTGGCGGCTGCGACCGTTACGGAGGGTCTTGGCGGGCAGCGCCTGACGGATATGGAACGCTTAAAGGCGGCGGGGGCGGCAGGCTTTACGGACGACGGCATTCCGATCATGGATGAAGCGCTGCTAAAGAAAGCCTTTCTGCGCGCGAAGGAATTGAATGTGCCGGTCAGCCTGCACGAAGAAGATCCGGGGCTGATCAGCAACAACGGCATCAATGCCGGGAAAGCGTCGGACGAGCTTCATATCGGCGGCTCTCCGAGAGAAGCGGAAATATCGCTTATAAAGCGGGATCTGCAGATCGCGCTTCAGACGGGAGCGGATGTCAACATTCAGCATATCAGTTCGAAGGAAGCGGTCGCGCTCGTCAGGGAGGCCAGGAAGCTGAGTCCGCATATTTACGCGGAAGCGACGCCGCATCATTTTACGCTGACGGAGGAGGCGGTGTCGGCATACGGCACGCTTGCAAAGATGAACCCGCCCCTTCGGACAGAAGAGGACCGGCTTGCGATCATAGAGGGGTTAAAGGACGGTACGATCGGACTGATCGCGACGGATCATGCGCCGCACAGCGCAAAAGAAAAGGCAAGGCCGATTACAGAAGCGCCAAGCGGGATTATCGGGCTTGAAACGGCGCTGGCGCTTGGCATTACGGAACTTGTAAAAAAGGGATATCTGACGCTGCCGGAGCTGATCGCGCGCATGAGCGCAGGGCCGGCGGAGCTCTATCATCTGGAGGCCGGTACGCTTGCGGTCGGTGCAAAGGCGGATATCGTGCTGTTTGATGAACAGGAAGCATGGACAGTGGAGGAATTTGTTTCAAAATCATGCAATTCGCCGTTTACAGGCAAGGAGCTCATTGGTAAGGTAAAATATACGGTATGCGAAGGGCGCGTTGTCTATCAGGATAACGAAACGTTTATTTGTTGAGAGACAGATCGCTGCAATTTAGATGAGGATCAAACGGGAAGAGATCAAAAGGGATACGAGGTAAAAACATGGCAGAAACAAAAAAGGAACAAGGAGTTATATTGTCACAGGAGCGGATCGCATCGGATGTTTACAGCATGTGGATTAAAACGTCCGTCGCGGGCGGCGCAAAGCCCGGACAATTTATTTCCATCTATACGAAAACGGACAGCATGTTGCTTCCAAGACCGATCAGCATTTGTGAAAGGAGAGAGGATGCGCTTCGCATCGTCTACAGGATAGTTGGAAACGGTACGAAAGAGTTTGCAGGCTACTGTGCGGGCGATTCCATTTCGATTTTAGGCCCCCTCGGGAACGGTTTCCCGCTGAAGGAGGAGTCGGCCTTTCTGATTGGCGGCGGCATTGGAATTCCGCCTATGCTCGCGCTCGCAAAAGAGCTGCACTGTGAAAAGGAGATCATCGTCGGCTACCGGGACGAGCTGTTTTTGCAGGAGGAGCTTGCGGAATACGGCCGGGTGACGGTCGCGACGGAGGACGGCAGCTATGGAATAAAAGGAAATGTCATCGACGCGATTATCAAGAAAGGCTTATCCGCAAAAGTCATCTATGCCTGCGGCCCGACGCCAATGCTGCGCGCGGTCAAACAGTATGCGGCACAAAACGGGATGGAAGCCTGGCTGTCACTTGAGGAGCGCATGGCCTGCGGTGTCGGTGCCTGCCTCGGCTGCGTCTGCAAATCAAAGGAGCAGGACAGCCATTCCCTCGTGCATAATAAACGCGTATGCAAGGACGGTCCGGTATTTTTGGCAGAGGAGGTCGAGCTATGAGAAACACAAAGGTATGCATCGCAGGCGTCGAGTTCAAAAATCCGGTTATGACCGCATCGGGAACGTTTGGATCAGGGATGGAATATTGCGATTTTGTGGATTTGAACAGACTTGGCGCGGTCATCACAAAGGGCGTGTCCAACGTGCCGTGGGAGGGCAACCCGACGCCGCGCGTGGCCGAGACATACGGCGGCATGCTGAACGCCATCGGCCTGCAAAATCCCGGCATGGAACTGTTTATTGAGCGGGATCTTAAATTTTTGAAGAAATATGACACGAAGGTTATCGTCAACGTATGCGGAAAGAGCATCGAGGATTATATCGAGGTCGTAGAGCGCCTTTCCGGAGAAGCGGCCGATATGCTTGAAATCAACGTTTCCTGCCCGAATGTGAAAGAGGGCGCAATCGCTTTCGGACAAAAGACGGAGGCGCTGTGCAAAATCACGGAGGAAATCAAGAAAAAGGCGAAGCAGCCGATCATCATGAAGCTGTCTCCGAATGTGACGGACATTGCCGAAATGGCAAGAGCCGCCGAGGCGTCCGGCGCGGATGCGATTTCTCTGATCAATACGCTGACCGCGATGAAAATCGATATCCATAAAAGAAGCTTCGCGTTGGCGAACAAAACGGGCGGGCTTTCGGGACCGGCGATTAAGCCGGTAGCGGTTCGCATGGTATATCAGGCAGCTCGCGCGGTAAAAATTCCGGTGATCGGCATGGGCGGCATCGCGGACGCTGAGGATGCGATCGAATTTATGATGGCGGGCGCAACGGCCGTGGCCGTGGGCGCGATGAATTTCCACAACCCATATGCGACGACTGAGGTGATAGACGGAATCGATGCCTATATGAAGAGGTACGATATAAAGGATATTACGGAGCTGATCGGCTGTGTCAATTAAATAATGAAATAACGGTTGCACGCATACAAACCTTTCCGACTGAATAAAATGAATAAAAGAAATCAGTCAGGGAGGTTTTTTGTGGTAATTAAAAGAAAAAACATACATATGGATAGAATCAAATGCAGCGCTTCCACACAGATGACGATCGACGCGGATGTAAACGTTCCGGATTCGAAACCTGATGTGACAAAAATCCTGCTGGAAAAGGGATGGATTAAAATAGAAGAGGTGAAGGCCCTTGAAAATCAGGTGCTCGTGCGGGGAAATCTCTGCTTTGCATTTCTTTATCAGTGTGAGTACGGGGATCGGAACGTATGTTGTATGGAGGGAAAAATACCATTCGAAGAAATGGTACATGTCGAGGGCGCAGGCAGCCAGGATACTGTAAAAGTACGCAAGCAGCTTGAGGATCTAAGCATCGGAATGATTAACTCGAGAAAAATAAGCGTGCGTGCGATCGCCGTTCTCGAACCGGAAATAGAAGAGCTTTATGACGAAGAAGTGCTGTATGACGTAGAAGACGTTCCTATGCTGCAGAAAAAGACAAAGCAGCTCCTGACGACAGAGGCGACCATTGAGAAACGGGATATGCTGCGAATCAGAGAGGAAATTAAAATTCCATCCAATCTGCCGAATATTTTTGAAATTATTTGGGATATGGTGCGCATCTGTTCTCTGGAATTCAGGGTTGGGGACGGAAAGCTCTATGTGCAGGGAGAAGTGCAAGTATTCTTCCTGTACGAGGCGGAAGGAGAGGACGGCAGGCTGGCTTATTATGAAACAAAGCTGCCGGTCAATATGCAGCTTGAATGCAGTGATTGCACGGAGGATATGATCCCAATTATTCGCTGTGATATCATTGACAGGCAGCTTGAGATCAGACTGGATGAAGACGGCGAGGATCGAATCGTAGAGATGGATATGAATGTAGAATTAGATATGAAGCTTTACCGTGAAGAAAAGACAGATATTTTGGAAGATGCCTACGGTGTGACAGAGGAGGTTACAGGCGTATTCAAAACCGGACATTACAGAAAGCTGTTTTGTGATGAGCGAAATAAATGCATCGCGACCGGTCGGATTAAGCTGAATCCCTCAAAGTCGCAGATGCTGCAGGTATGTGCCGTATCCGGCGAGCTTGCGATCGACGATACGGCCGTGACCGAAAATGGAATGCAGGTGGACGGCGCGGTAGAGCTGCAGCTTTTGTATACAGATTTAAAGGAGCCAAACCAGTTTTTTGCGGCAAACGGATCTGTTCCGTTTGCATGCAGGATCGATGTGAAAAATATGAATGCCCAGACCTCGCGCTTTTTTAATGCGACAATTTCCCAAATCACCTTTTCGATGCCGAACAATGAGGAGGTGGAAGTGAATATCCAGATCAATCTGCATCTGTCGGCTTTTCAAAACATGGAGGAGGAGTTTTTAAATGATATCCGGATCAGTGAGTTAAATCCGGAAAAGATGAAAGGGCTGCCAAGCATGATCGGATATATCGCAAAGGAGGGGGATACGCTTTGGCAGCTTGGAAAAAGATATTATGTCCCGATCAGCCAGATCGCAGAAGCAAATCATTTGACGACACAGGAGCTGCATCGAGGTGATAAGCTGATTATCGTCAAATCTATGGAGAAAAAAATATAAATCCCCTGTTGTATAAAGAGAGCGCTGCGGATTGTCTGCAGCGCTCTAAGACTTATTAAATAATGCCGGTCGATGTATTTTGTGTCTTTGATTCCTCAGCCCATTGATCAAATTTGCTCATCACAGAATCATAGGTTTTTGAAGAAATTTCGGGAAGTTCCTTACCCCATGTCTTTGTAGCCTGCTTGAAGCCCTTTTCAAAGGCGCTGCGCATCTCTTCAATCTTATTGGGATCGCCGCCCGTCAATGCTTTTGCCATCTCAATGATCCGGCCGGACGTATTTTCTACGCTCCAATAGCCGCCCTCGGAGATTGCCTCCTGTGCCCCTTGTTTTGCGGCGGCGGTCACGGTAAAGTTGCCGCTCGCTAAGAAGCTCCAAATGCTGTCGGACTGTGCGAGCGCATTTCCCTGACCGGTAACGGCCTCACGTACGATATTCATCAGACTTTCCTGACGAGAAGAGGCATCGGACTTCAGCATTTCAACAACAGCCGAATTAGGCTGATAATTGGTTTTTGCGACGGCAACAGTATCCGCATCGGTGCTTTTTTCATATATGACGCCGGTTTCTTCCGCTGCGGAAGTGCCGGCCGTTTTATTCTTTATTTCCGTAGTGCTAGTCGGTTTTGTGGATTTGGCATAGGCGCTGTAAGCGTCCGCCTGCGAATAACCCGAAACTCCATTTAGATTCATACTAAGACCCTCCTTGGTTTACGAAAGCGGCATTCATCCCGTTGCCGCAGTTAATGAAATAGTAATTCTCATTTATTATATCGACGGATTCTATAAATACATTATACCATTTTTTATTGTTTTTTCCAGTCTTTTAAAATGTAATTGGATCTCTATTTTAGAAAGCCACTTGAAAAACCCTATGTAAAAATGGTAAGATAAGTATTGTCCGGTATACAAAGTACAATAGGGTGCAAAAAGTACAAAAGGGAGTACGGATTTCTATGGAGCAGATAAATTTAAAAGCGATGGCAAAGATTAATCTTGGTCTTGATGTCGTGAGAAAAAGGGAAGACGGATATCATGAGGTTAGGATGATTATGCAGAGCATTCACCTATATGATAAGCTGTGCATCGCAAAGGTAAAGCGGAGCGGAATTTTTGTTGAGACGAATCTGCACTTTCTGCCGACAAATGAAAATAATCTGGTTTATAAGGCTGCGAAGCTTTTAATGGATGAATTTGAAATAAAGCAGGGCATTTCAATCCGACTGCAAAAATATATACCGGTATCTGCGGGTATGGCGGGCGGAAGCACGGATGCCGCCGCAGTATTATATGGAGTAAACCGTCTGTTCCAGCTGGGTCTGTCTACGGAACAGCTTATGGAGCGGGGTGTGAGGATTGGGGCGGATGTGCCTTACTGCATTATGCGCGGCACGGCGCTTTCGGAAGGGATCGGGGAAAAGCTGACGCCGCTGCCTCCCATGCCTTTCTGCCATGTGCTGATCGCAAAGCCGGGGATCAGCGTATCGACTAAATTTGTATATGAAAATTTGAATGTGCCGTCGCTTAAGTTTCACCCTGACATCGACGGGATTGTTACCGCGATCAGAGGGCAGGACTTAAAGGGAGTGTCCGCGCTTTTATCTAATGTACTGGAAAGCGTGACGATCAAGGAATATCCTGTGATCGAGGAAATTAAAGATTTCATGAAGGAACATGGTGCGCTGAATGCAATCATGAGCGGAAGCGGACCGACGGTTTTTGGATTATTTGACGAAGAGTATGCGGCGCAGAAAGCCTGTCTGGACTTAAAAAGCAAAGGACTTGCCAAGCAGGTTTACTTAACAGGCGTTTATAACAGGAGGGATGAATAATGGAAGAACACAAGCTTGAAATGCATATTGATGAGTATTTGCCGTTAAGAGACGTGGTATTCAACACGTTAAGACAGGGAATTTTGACTGGAGAGCTAAAGCCGGGTGAGCGCTTGATGGAAATCCATCTTGCAGACCGCTTGGGCGTCAGCAGGACGCCGATCAGAGAAGCGATCCGAATGCTGGAGCTTGAGGGACTTGTCACGATGATTCCGCGGCGCGGCGCAGAGGTTTCCAGAATTTCCAAGCAGGATCTGAGGGATGTGCTTGAGGTTAGAAGGGCACTTGATGCGCTTGCGGTTCGTCTTGCCTGTGAACGAATCACACCGGAGGAAAAGGAGGCACTCAAAGAGGCTGCTGCGAATTTTGAGCGTTCCACAAAAACGAGGGATGCGACTACAATCGCAAAGGCCGATGTCTGTTTTCATGATATTATTTTAGAGGCATCCGACAACAAGCGATTGATGCAGCTTGTTAATAATCTTGCGGAACGAGTGTATCGCTACAGGCTTGAGTACATCAAGGACAGCAGAAACCACCAGCGCCTGATCGAGGAGCATGAGGAAATCCTCAAATGGATCGAGCAGGGCGCAAAGGAGAAAGCGCAGATCGCGATTGAGACGCATATTGACAATCAGGAAAAAAATATTATCAGCCAGTTAGAACTGTAGATGGCAGGGAAATTCCCTGAATAAAATAGAATCATACGGGAAATGCTCCTTATTAAGACAGGGTCGCCGGAGGGCGGGTGTCTGAAAAGGAGCGGAATATGACAGAACAAAAAGAACATTATCAACGGCTGCTGATCGGTGTATTATCGGTGATTCTTTGCCTTGCGGGAAGCTATTACATAGGGCTGATTCAGGCGCAGCGAGTGACGGCGTCTACAAGGATTGCCGATAAAATTGTGCGTTTCCATGTAATCCCCGACAATGACAGTGAGGCTGACCAGGAGCTGAAAAGGCTTATTAGAAATGATGCTCTGAAATATCTTGAGATTAGGCAGGATCTTCTAAATCAGGGCGGAAAGATGACAAAGGAAGCCTTTCTTGAGGATGTAAAAAGAAACCTTTCCGATCTGGAACTTCTGGCGGAAAGCAGAATCCGAGCTGAAGGGTTTGCATATGATGTAAAAGCCGTATGTGAAAAAGCCTATTTCCCGGAAAAGGCATTTGAGGACTACGTGTTTCCAGAGGGTTCTTATGATGCGATTGAGATTTTTATCGGTGATGCCAAAGGCTCTAACTGGTGGGGCGTCATGTACCCGAATCTCTCCCTGACAAAAGGTACTTATGCGACATTTTCTAAGGAAACGGACGAGAAACTTCAGGATATGCTTTTAGCGGAGGATTATGAAAGTCTGCTCTCTGCTCCGCGGGAAAATGTGCATGTGAAATGTAAAACCTATGAGATTGTAAAGGAATTGCTTTCACAGACACCCTGAACTGTTACTTGAATTATTTTTTAATAAGGGATAGAATGAATAAGCATGAAATAATAGATGTGATGAGGTATAAAGCATGAGCAATAGCAGCTCTCCTATCGGCGTATTTGATTCCGGCGTCGGCGGACTGACCGTCGCAAAGGAAATTATGGCGCAGATTCCTAATGAAAAAATTGTTTATTTTGGAGACACGGCACGGGTGCCGTATGGAAGCAAGTCCAATAAAACGATTACAAAATATACAAGACAGATCATTCGCTTTTTGATGACGCATCAGGTGAAGGCGCTCGTAATTGCCTGCAATACGATGAGTGCCTGCGCGCTTAAGGAGGTTGAGAAGGAGCTTTCAATTCCAATCATCGGTGTCGTCAAGCCGGGCGCGTGTGTCGCTACGCAGCAGACTCAAAACCGGCGGATCGGTGTCATTGCAACGGAAAGCACAATACATAGTGAGATGTACGAACATTTTATTAACGAAATTGATCCAAAGCTGCATGTGATTGGGAAGGCCTGTCCCCTGCTTTGCCCTCTCGTCGAAGAAGGGATGTTAGAGGATCCCGTAACAGATGAAATTGTGCGCCGGTATCTTAAGGATTTGATGAAGCAGGATGTGGATACGCTGATCCTTGGCTGTACGCATTATCCGCTGCTTGCCCCGGCGATCGGAAGAATCGCGGGGGAACGGGTGCGGCTTGTTAATCCGGCTTATGAGACAGCGCGGGAATTAAAGGGTTTGCTCGCTTCTAAGGAGCTTTTGAATGGGGAGGCAGGAAAAGAGGACGACAGGAAATATGAATTTTATGTCAGCGATCTAGCCGATAAGTTCAGCAACTTTGCGGCGAATATCCTACAAAAAGACAGCTTGATGACCGCGCAGGTAGATATTGAGGAATATTAAGGATCGGGAGGAAACCGTATGACAAAAGAGGTGTTGATTTCCGTTTCCGGGCTTCAGCTTGGAAATGATACGGATCATGATCCGATAGAAGTAATCACGAGTGGAAACTACTATAAAAAGAAAGACAAGCATTATGTACTCTATGAAGAAATTATGGAGGGCTTTGATGGCGTGACAAAAAATGTCATCCATTTCAATGACGGTGTTTTGAACCTGACAAAGAGCGGAGTAACGAATGTACATATGGTGTTTGAGGAGAACAAGCGCAATATTACGAACTATATCACCCCCTATGGAAATATTCTGATTGGTATCGATGCGAGAAAGGTGGATATCCGGGAATCAGAGGAACAGATCCAGATCAACATCGACTATACGCTGGATGTGAATTATGAGCATCTGGCGGATTGCCAAATCCATATGAACATTACACCTAGAAATAACGAAGTATTTTCATTACAATAAGCGGTCTGCGCTATAAAGGAGGACTACAAAATGAACGTGAGAAAGGCGATTATTCCGGCAGCAGGTCTCGGAACCAGATTTTTACCTGCGACAAAGGCACAGCCAAAGGAAATGCTGGCTATCGTTGATAAACCGACGATCCAGTATATCATCGAAGAGGCGGTTGCTTCCGGAATTCAGGATATTATCATCGTAACAGGTAGAAATAAGCGCTCTATTGAGGATCATTTTGATCGTTCGATCGAATTGGAACTGGAGCTGGAGAAAAATGAAAAAACAGAAATGCTTGAGATGGTTCGCAAGATCTCGGATATGGCAAACATTCATTATATCCGGCAAAAGGAGCCAAGAGGGCTTGGCCATGCGATTTTGACCGCAAGGCATTTTGTCGGAAATGAGCCGTTTGCGGTGCTGCTCGGCGATGATGTCGTCGTTTCCAAACAGCCGTGCTTAGGTCAGATGATCGATGTATACAATGAATATAAGACATCGGTGCTCGGTGTACAGCGGGTGGCGCATGAGGTCGTAAACAAATACGGCATTGTGGACTGTAAGGTGATCGACGAACGTGTTTACAAGGTGCGCGATCTAGTGGAGAAGCCCCCGATCGAAAAGGCTCCGTCCGATATCGCAATACTTGGCAGATATATTATTACTCCGTCCATTTTTTCTTATTTAGAGACTCAGGATGCCGGAGCCGGCGGAGAGATCCAGCTTACGGATGCTCTGCGCCGGATGGCAAAGGATGAGGCGATGTATGTCTATGATTTTAAAGGACATCGCTATGACGTCGGAACGAAGTCCGGATTTATTCAGGCAAATATCGAATTTGCGCTGCGCAATCCGGAAACAAAGGAGGAAATGCTCCGGTATATCAATGCCCTGCACGACAATATGGAAGAAATGCTAGACTACGAATAAAAACAGGAATTATGGCGAAACGTATGTGGCCGCGAGTTATTTGAGCGGCTTAGCTCCGGCTTTCTCCTGCAGCTTTTCCAACGCGTTTTTAAAGAAGCCTTTTTTCTTTTTCTCGACCTTGATATTTCCTCCGCGCAGACCCTTGACTTCTGTGATATAAATACCGCTGACGACTGCCTTTACCTCTTTTTTGACGGGAACCTCATCGAAGATTTTCTCGTCACAGACAAGTGTCATGATATGGGGACCGATTTTTGCCTTTACGATTGGTAGTTTGGAGCCGCGCAGGAGCTTTGGTGTCTGCGCGATAACTGCTGCAGGTAAACCCGATTCTTTGATTTTCATTCGCTTTTTATCAATGATCAGCATCGTGACCGACTGCTTTGCGGCATCGATCTGTGACTGCTGTTCTTCCTGCTTCTTTTGTGCTCTTTTTCCGAAAAAATAAAGAGCGACTAAAATGGCGAGTAATACGATGGTAATGATAATTAGTGTAATAGTTAAGGTTGACACGATATACCTCCTCGTTCATCAATAAATAGTAGATTGGACAATGAGTATTGTATCACAAACAGATTGCTGTGTGCAAGAGATAAAGTGAGAATCGGCGGGTATTAGAGAATGGAGAGAATACCCGAATAAGGAGCGTTTAAATGGAGCAGATAGTAACTGATTTTCAGCTTACATGGAATTGGATGATGGATAACCTTGTTTATATTAATTTGGTTTGTTCCATCGTTATTATATTTTTCCAGCGGCGAGATCCTAAGTCTGTCTGGGGTTGGCTTCTGCTACTCTATTTTGTCCCGATTCTGGGCATCGTCTTTTATGTCGTGTTCGGGCAGGATTTTCATAAAAGTAAAATGTTTCACATTAAAGAAATTGAGGATGAGATTAACTCCACAATTCACAGGCAGGAGGACAGCATCCTTAGGAGAGAATTTGAGGAGAAGCAGCCCTCTGTGAAGCGCTACGCGGATCTGGTGTTGTACAATCTGCAAAGCGCGGGGGCGGTATTTACAGATGATAATGACGTCACCATCTATGAGGATGGAAATGAAAAATTTAATGCCCTGATCGAGGATCTGAAAAAGGCGGAGCATTATATCCATCTGCAATATTACATTATTCGTGAGGATGAGCTGTTTACAAGGATCAAGGATGTGCTGATTGAGCGTGCCAAAAACGGTGTTGAAGTCCGCGTTCTTTACGATGCGATGGGATGCAGGAGCACGGGAAAGAAGCTGTGGAAGAGCTTGCGGGCGCATGGGATTCAGGTGGCAGAGTTTTTTCCGGCACTGTTCGGACGGCTGCAGCTTCGTCTGAATTATCGCAATCACAGGAAAATTGTTATTATTGACGGAAAAGTTGGCTATGTCGGCGGTTTTAATGTGGGGCGGGAATATTTGGGGCTGGATCGGAGGTTTGGCTATTGGCGTGATACGCATTTGCGAATTACCGGTTCTTCGGTTGTTTTTCTACAGCTCCGTTTTATTCTTGACTGGAATTATGCGGCGAAGGAAAATTTGCTTAAGAAAAGGCAGTATTTTGAAGTCCCCGACGATGCGATACGCGGCAAAACAGGGATCCAGATCGTATCGAGCGGCCCTGACTCGACTTATGAAAATATTAAGAACAACTATCTGAAGCTGATTACGCGCTCACGCGACAGTATCTATATCCAAACTCCGTATTTCATTCCGGATGAAACAGTCTATGATGCGCTGCGCGTGGCTGCGCTGTCCGGTGTTGACGTTAAGATTATGATCCCCTGTAAGCCGGATCATCCGTTTGTTTACTGGGCGACTTATTCGTATATTGGGGATATGATTGCAGCCGGTGCGAAATGCTATACGTATGACAATGGATTTTTGCATGCGAAAGGGCTGATTTCCGACGGAAAGGCGCTGAGCTTCGGAACGGCCAACATGGATATCCGGAGTTTTAAATTAAATTTTGAGGTAAACGCGACGATTTACGACGAGGATACCGCGGCGAAAATGCAGGAAATTTTCATGGAGGATTTATCTAAGAGTACAGAAATCACCGCATATGTATACGGGCAGCGGAGTCTGCTTGTGCGTATCAAAGAGCAGATCTGCCGACTGTTCTCCCCAGTGCTGTGAGAAAAGCCTTTCTTTTGGCGGATGGGTGTGATAAGATAATTTATTAGAGATTATTGGAGGGGTATTATTTAAATTTAGAAAGGAAGTATTATGAAAAAAGGGTTATTGATTGTTTTGGGAATGTTGAGTACGGCAGTGTGTCTGGGAGGGTGCGGAAATCAGGACGGCATTCGCGCGCAGGACTATATTACACTTGGAGAATACAAAGGTCTGTCGGTGACAAGAATATCGACCGATGTAACGGAGGAGGAAGTGCAGGCAGAGCTTGACAATATGCTGATCGGCTCCGCAACAACGGAGGAGGTTACGGATCGGACAGATGTGCAGCAGGGCGATGTAACCAATATTGACTATACCGGCACGCTGGACGGTGAGGTGTTTGAGGGAGGTTCGGCACAGGGCTTTGATCTGGAAATCGGTTCCGGCAGATTTATAGGGGGCTTTGAAGAAGGACTGATTGGTACAAATGTGGGAGATACCGCTACGCTTAATCTGAAGTTCCCGAATGAGTATCCGAATAATCCGGATTTAGCCGGCAAAGACGTTGTGTTTGCAGTAAAGGTTAATTCCATCAGCAAGCAGGTAGAGCCTGAGTTAAACGATGCATTTATTAAGGAAGCGACCGGCGGAGAGTATGCAACCGTAGATAGTTATAAGGCACATTTATATGAAGCGATTGAGAGCAGTAATTTGGAATATGCAGACAGCGCGATGTATACGGAGCTATGGAATCAAGTGGTTGCCAATGCAGCAATTAAGAAGGATATTCCGCAGGAATATCTGCAAATGAAAATTGATAAGATGACAGAAAATGCAAAATCCTATGCGGAAGCCTATGGAATGGATTTTGAGAGCTTTTTAACAAATTACATGGGGCTTGATGAAGTGGGTTTCCAGGAGGAAACATCCAAATATGCCGAAACGGCGGCAAAGGAAAGCCTTGTATTGCAGGCGATTGCAAAGGCTGAAAACATTGAAGTAACCGAAGAGGACTTGAATCAGGCAGTCAAGGAATATGTGGAGCTTTACGGTTATGAATCGGAGGCCGCTTTCAGGCAGGATAACGATATGGATGAGTTTAAAGAATATATTCTGACCTCCAAGGTACAGGAGTTTCTTGCGGATCAGGCAATCATTACAGTAGAGGAATAGTAGCAGGAGTGTGCAAAACGGGCGGTATTCCTGTGAAAATAGAATAAAAGGCAGGGAAATAGTATGGATTTAGTATCAATTAAAGAGTTGTATAGAAACAAAGAACAGTATTTAGAAAAAGAAGTGACGATCGGGGGATGGGTAAGAAGCCTGCGGGATTCCAAAACCTTCGGTTTTATCGTGATTAATGACGGAACATTTTTTGAGCCGCTGCAGGTCGTTTATGCAGATCGGCTTCCGAATTTTACAGAGATATCAAAACTGAATGTCGGCACAGCACTCATCATAAGGGGCAAGCTTGTCGCGACGCCTCAGGCAAAGCAGCCGTTTGAAATTCAGGCAGAGGAAATTACAGTTGAGGGAATGTCCACCCCGGATTACCCGCTGCAGAAAAAGCGTCATACGATGGAATATCTTCGCACGATTACTCATCTGCGGGCGCGGACAAATATATTCCAGGCGGTATTCCGCGTTCGTTCCCTGATCGCTTATGCAATCCATCAGTTTTTTCAGGAAAGAGAGTTTGTCTATGTGCATACGCCGCTCATTACGGGCAGCGACTGTGAGGGCGCGGGGGAAATGTTCCGTGTAACAACGCTTGATATGGACAATCTGCCAAGGACTGAGGACGGCGCGATTGACTATGCGCAGGACTTCTTTGGTAAGGAAACGAACCTTACCGTAAGTGGGCAGTTAAACGGTGAGGCTTACGCGATGGCATTCAAGAATATTTATACATTCGGACCGACATTTCGGGCGGAAAACTCCAATACGACACGCCATGCGGCGGAATTCTGGATGATAGAGCCGGAGATCGCATTTGCGGATTTGAAGGACGACATGATACTTGCCGAAAGTATGATTAAATATATTATCCGTTATGTGTTGGAGCATGCGCCGGAGGAGATGAAGTTCTTCAATGAATTTGTAGACAAGGGTCTGTTAGAGCGCCTTCAGCATGTTGTGAATTCAGACTTTGCACATGTGACCTATACGGAAGCAGTCGATATTTTGCAGAAGCATAATGACTGTTTTGAGTACAAAGTATTTTGGGGCTGTGATTTGCAGACAGAGCACGAGCGTTACTTGACAGAACAGGAATTCAAGAGGCCGGTATTCGTAACTGATTATCCGAAGGAAATCAAGGCGTTTTATATGAAACAAAACGAGGACGGAAAGACCGTTGCGGCAATGGATTGTCTCGTACCGGGAATCGGTGAGATTATCGGCGGCAGTCAAAGAGAGGACAATTATGAGAAGTTGCTTGCACGAATGGCGGAGCTTGAGCTTAACAGAGGGGATTACGAATTTTATTTAGATCTGCGCAAATATGGCTCTGCAAGACACGCCGGCTTCGGCCTCGGCTTTGAACGCTGCGTGATGTATTTGACGGGCATGTCCAATATTCGTGATGTCGTTCCGTTCCCGAGAACAGTGAACAATTGTGAGTTATAATAAAAATAAAAATACCGGATGCAGCCGTATGGTTGATTCGGTATTTTTGCCGTGTTTTGGGAAGTTTTTTATTGAATTATTGAGACGTGTTGTGTATAATGATAATAAGTTTACATAAGGGGTGTAAGCGTTGTCTCAGGGGTGAGTATAAATGAAGAACAGAATACTATGTGCGGCTCTGGCAATTGTCCTGAGTCTTTTACCTGTTATGCAGGTAAATGCGACGACAATTTCAGATGCGAAAAAACAAAAGCAAGAGGCTGAAAATAAGCTGAATTCCGTTAATGAAGATATTGAAAATATAGAAAGCGGCAAAGAGGAGATCGAGGGCGAGATCGAAGAGATTGACGGCCGGTTGGTTGATTTGCTGCTTACAGTCGATATCCTGTCAAGTGATATCAATGACAAAGATGGTCAGATCCGGGAAGCGCAGACGCAGTATGATGATGCCAAGGCAAAAGAAGAGGTGCAGCATACCGCGATGAAAAAGCGTATCAAATTTATGTATGAAAAGGGCGACAGGACGTATTTGGAGCTTTTTCTGCAGTCTCAAAGTATTTCCGATTTAGTTAATAAGGTGGATTATGTAGAAAAGCTTTATGAGTATGACAGAAAGCTTTTATTGGATTATCAACAGACGAAGGAAGAGGTTTTGGAACTTAAGACAAATTTGGAAAATGAAAAGGCCGAGATGGAAGAAATGCAGGCTGATTATATTTCCCAGTCCGATTCTCTGCAGACGATGATTGATGAAAAGCAGAATTCCATAGAGAATTTTGACACACAGCTTGCCGCTGCAAAAAAGCAAGCAAGCACCTATCAGACGGAGATAAAAGCGCAGGCGGCAGCGATCAAGCAGCTTGAGGCAGAGGAAGCAGCACGGAAAAAGGCCGAAGAGGAAGCGAAAAAGAAAGCCGAGGCAGAGGCTGCAGCAAAGAAAAAAGCGGAGCAGGAGGCTTCTGCTAAATCATCCGAACCTTCTTCAAGCGGATCTTCAGGAGGGTCTTCCGGCGGCAGTTCCTCAGGGGGCTCTGCAACGGGGCGAGATATAGCCAGTTATGCAAGCCAGTTTGTCGGTAATCCCTATTTGGCAGGTGGGACGAGCCTGACGGGAGGAGCGGACTGCTCTGGCTTTACATGGGCGGTTTACCAGCATTTCGGGATTAACCTTCCGCGAAGTTCTTATGCACAGGCGTGCGTGGGAACAGAGGTCAGTTATGCGGATGCACAGCCCGGAGATATTATTTATTATGGCGGACATGTGGGGATCTATATTGGAAATGGGATGATCGTACATGCAAGTACGGCCGCGACCGGCATTAAATACAGCAGTGCGCTTTACAGGACGATTATTACAGTCAGGAGATTTGTGTAAATAATTAATTACATGAGAGAACGCGGATGAGTCGACCGCAAATTTCCACATAACATATAAAAGCCGAGAACATATTTTTATGTTACCGGCTTTCCTTCTACTCAAACACAATAGTAGAATCTAATATCGGAAAAAAATTGCAGGAGTTTTTAAGCAAAGGGCATGTTTGTGTGATGCGGTGCATAAAATTTATTGAATTTTTAAAGAAATCGCCGGAAAGGGAATGACTATGGATGGGAACGATATAGATGGAATATTTGATCTGATGCTTGTAGAGCAGCAGAAAAAAGAAGTGCAGAGAGTGATTGCCTGCAATGAAAAAACCGAACAATTTGGCTTGTCTCTGACGGCAGAGAATGCGCGGGAGCTGATGGTGTGCAGAAGCGATGCCCTGAAGGAAAGCCGCAGGATTGAATTTGGAGAAGGGATTCTGCCGGATCTCATTTTTGCTTTCTGCGATTCGGATTTCATCAATCAGGACAATTATATGGAAACATTATCTCAGCTTCAGGAGCTATTTTATCTCTACAAAAACGAATCGCAGGACGGGTTAACGGATGTCGAGCTGATCAAATTTATGAGAAAGCAGTTTGATGAGGCCTGCTTTGGGGATATTGATTATTTAAGGGAAACCTGCCTGGAGCGTTTTTCCAAGGCTGTTCGCGCCGGACATCAAAATCAAATGCAGCGCCGCCTGCGTGACGAATACACGTTGCGTGAAATGGAAAATGAATATGAGGATTTAGACGAAGAAACAAGATGGGAGCGGGAGGTTTATTTCCAAAAGCTCGATGATTTATTTGGGTAAGTTTTAATTTATATTAAAAGTATAGTTTTTGCAAACTTTAATTTTCAATTTTAAGTAATTTTGTATAGGAATTGACAAATAAAAATAATTCTGTCTAAATAATATTTGTATATTATGTTTTATAATTCTTTTTATAAGAAACGTTTCTTGTTTATATTAACAATGGTTTTATCAATTCCATAATTTTGTGAGGTGTTGATTTCGACAAATTCAGGAGGATAAAAAAGATGAAAAATTACAAAAAAATAGTAGCTTTGTTACTTGCCGCCGCGACGGCATTTACATTGTGTGCTTGTGGAGGAGCTTCTGCAAGCGCTCCTGCAGAACAAACAGACAGTTCGGATAAAACAACTGCAACGGCAGAAGAGACAGCGGGTTCCTTCTCATTATTTCATTTTCATGAAGAAGACGGAGCGGGAACATCAAAGGCATTCTGGTCTGCCGCAAATACCTTTAAAGAAGCAAATCCAGGCGTTTCGATCGAGTATCAGTTTACCGACAGCGATAATTATGAAGAAAAGCTGACCACTTTAATGGCGGGCGAGGAATTGCCGGATGTTTTCCTTACAAAAGGAGATATGCTGGGAACGCTTGCCGACGCAGGTTTAATACAGCCGCTGGATCAATATGTGCAGGCTGACGCGGAGTGGGCCGCTGCATATGCGGAAGGCGTATTCAGTGACTGCACTTATGACGGAAAGGAATGGGGCGCGCCGTTCCAGATGCAGGCAAACTGTATCGGCGTATACAATGAAGAAATCTTTAAAGAGTGCGGGGTCGAAGGCTGGCCTGAGACATGGGATGAATTACTGGATGCGTGTGATAAGATTGCGGCCAAGGGATACACACCGATCGCTATGGGAAATAAGGATCAGTGGCTGGCCGAGTCAGCCGTATTCAATACATATGCATATAAATATGTGGACGGAGACTGGTTTGACAGCTTGAAAAACAATCAGGGCGCTAAATTTACGGATGAGAAATTTGTTAAAGCTTTAACAGGTTTTCAGGCAATTGCGAATGCAGGATATCTGAACAGCGACGTTAACTCGATTAATCAGGATGAAATGTATTCTCTTTATTACAATAAACAGGCGGCTATGTTCTTTAACGGCGCATGGTCAATCGGTACCGTAACGGAGAATGCACCGGAGGATGTGCTGGCCAATACGCATTTGGGATTAATGCCGGCAGTAACGGGCGAGTCGGGAACGAAGTTTGATACGGCGGCCGGTGCAGGCTGGAATTATGTAATAAAGGCGGATCTGGAAGGTGAAAATTTAACAGCGGCGCTGGCGTTCTTAAAGCAGGTTAC
>CAZMIX010000024.1:0-35341 GCA_964566545.1 uncultured Lachnospiraceae bacterium
GCCAAGTGACCTGGTCACTTGGCATTTATTATGAAAAAGTATTTTAATAGTAATGTTACTATGAGTTTGGCTTTTTTAGTTTTGTTTGTTGCTTTATCTTATGGTCTTAGTATAGCCCAGACAAATGTCTAAACAATGTTATGTAAATGAAACTTTTTTTAATTAAATATGAACATTCCATGAACGCAAAACCCCATTTTTCCTCATATTCTCCCTTGTTTCGGCATATTTTATAAAATAACCTAAAAATCGCTCTATTTCGTTGTCAATCTGCTGTTTTTTCGGGTTCAGGATATTCTTCGCCAAAAGTTTCGACTGTAACCGACTGAATTTTCTGCTGCATTTTCGGCCTGTCAGAATAATCCGTTTCCGTTTCCGCAATTTTATTCACAATTTCCATACCCTCCGTCACCTTACCAAATGCCGCATAAGCACCATCCAGATGCGGAGAATTTTTATGCATAATAAAAAACTGGGAGCCTGCAGAATCCGGATGCATCGCTCTCGCCATGGAAAGAACACCCTCCGTGTGAACCAGCTCATTTTTTACGCCATTCTGTGAAAACTCACCCTTAATGCCGTACCCTGGCCCTCCCATACCCGTTCCATCAGGGCATCCTCCCTGAATCATAAAGCCATTGATGACCCTGTGAAAAATCAGACCGTCATAAAAGTTTTTTTTCACCAGACTAATAAAGTTATTGACCGTATTGGGCGCAGCATCGGGATATAACTCCGCCTTTATCACATCTTTGTTTTCCATCGTAATCGTAATTATTGGATTCGCCATTCCATTCACCTTTTCCTTCCATATAATCATAGTACTGCTAATTTTTTATTTTAACGGATATTTGCCGATTCGTAAAGGGGCGTTTTCAAATCATTTTTTATGAATAACCCCTCTCCTTCTGAATAGATTTTATCGAGGAGGAAATCATATGGCTGATAATTTGATTCAGGGAGTCTCTCATATCAACGGACTATTAAATAGCTTTATCTGGGGTCCAGTCATGCTTGCGACGTTTCTGATGGTCGGGCTTTTGTTTACAGTGCGCACAGGTCTTTTTCAGATTATGCGGTTCCGCTACTGGATAGACGTCACCTTTTTGCAGCTTTTTAAAGGAAAACGGGCACTGCATACGGAAGACTCACACGCCATTTCCCAGTTTCAGTCGCTCTGCACGGCACTGGCTGCTACGATCGGTACGGGAAATATTACCGGTGTGGCAACAGCTATCGCAGCGGGCGGCCCCGGCTCCATCTTTTGGATGTGGCTTTCCGCTTTCTTGGGCATGATGACAAATTATGCCGAAAAAACGCTTGGCATTAAATACCGTTACAGAAACGAACAGGGAGCCTGGATGGGCGGTGCTATGGTTTATATCGAAAAGGGGCTTGGCTGCAAATGGCTTGCGGTCGTTTTTTCTATTTTCTGCACGCTTGCCTCGTTTGGCATCGGAAACATGACGCAGGCAAATTCCATCGCTCACGGGCTGCAAAATTCCTTTCACATTCCTCCGATTCTGACAGCTTCCGTATTGATGATCCTTGTTGCCCTCGTGATTATAGGCGGCATCAAACGGATCGCAGGCGTTACGGAAAAAATTGTGCCGTTTATGGCCATTTTCTACATGGCCGGCGGCCTGATCGTTATATTCAGCAACGCGTCCGCCATTCCCGGCGCCTTCGGCATGATCTTTCGGGAAGCATTCCGTTTTCGGGCAGCCGCAGGCGGCTTCCTCGGATATGGCATCTCCCTTGCCGCACGAACCGGAATTTCCAGAGGCGTCTTTTCCAATGAGGCCGGACTCGGATCTTCTGTGATGGTTCATTCCTCTTCGGACGTTAAGGAGCCAGCTGTACAGGGCATGTGGGGAATCTTTGAAGTATTCGCAGATACGCTAATCGTCTGTACAGTCACCGCACTCGCAATTCTGACTTCCGGCGTTTATGATATGCAGACGTATCTGAAAAATCTCGCAAATGGCGTCGCAAACGTCAGCGGCGTCGCGCTGACAAGCGCCGCATTCCGCTCCGTTATCCCGTCGGGCGGAGCATTTGTCGCCATCTGCATTTTACTGTTTGCCTTTGCCACGCTGATTGGCTGGTCTTACTACGGCGAACGCGCCGTCGAATACCTTTTCGGACTTAACGCGGTGTTTCCCTACAAAATTGTCTATATCCTCATGATTCTGCTCGGCTGCACCGGTGAATTAAATCTCGTTTGGAGCATCGCAGACACGTTAAACGGTTTTATGGCCGTTCCAAACCTGATCGCCGTCACGCTGCTCTCCGGTCAGGTCGTACAAATAACAAAGGACTATCTCACTCGCGTAAATAAGGGCGTGGAAACGATCGAGGGCGAATTCCTATAAAAGCAACTTCCAGGCATCTCAGTCGCGCGGTTCCCTCAGCCGGAAGCCATCGCGCACGCTGTCTCCTCTGCGTTCGATGCTTTCCAGATTTCCTTCGTAAAGGATCGCCGGAAACGCGTGGTACCAGATCTGGGCGCCCTCCTCAAGCGGATAATAAACGGTCAGCCCCTCAAAATTGCTGTTTCCCGTTTCCACCGTCGGGTAATCCTTCTGCTTTACAAGGAATTCAGCGCTCGCCTGATCTTTCAAATAATAAAGATCCTCCCACAAAAATAGATAAAGTCCCAGCGCCATCGTGCCGATCACCGCGGCCGATGCCGCCGATTTTATGAGCCGAAGCACAATTTTATCCTGCTTGGCGAGCATCCCGCCGATCACAAGAAGGGGCAGCACAATCAGATAAGAGTAGCCAAACCGATTGGACGGCGCCGACAGCAGCCAAAATAAAAAGCTAATTAAAAAAATTACTTCAAAATAAGCATATTCCAGCCCTGCAACAGTCTTTTTCCTCACAAAAGAAACAACGGTCGTAATCAGGCGGATCGCTTCCAAACCAAACGCAAGAAATGCCGTGAGAGACAAATAGCGGTTTTCCCTTCCCTGCTCCCGCCACCAGACGGGAAACCACCCGCGGATGCTCTGGCCGATCAGCTTCGCATCCTTTGTATACCTCGCCCATACCGTGATTTCATCGACCTCATACCGGACGTCGGAAGCCGGCACCCGCCAGTCCACGGAAAACAGATCCAGCCCCGCAAACGGATAGATAAGCCAGCCGGAAATCAGCACATTTCTAATAAAGTATGGCAAAATCAATATAATTCCCAAAACAATGTAGAAGAAAATGTCCTTGATGCGCTTTTCTTTAATTAATTCATACGCCGGCTTAATAACAAGCAGCGCCAGCACCCCGACCGACAGCTTAATTGATATGAGAAATACCGCAATCACGCATAAAAACGCATACGGCGCAGTCTCCGTTTCCTTTTCGTCAAGCAGCTCTATCCACCGGAGAGAAATCCAAATAATCAAATAAATCGTAATAAAATCCGTTGTCGGAGAAATCAGCTCCTCACAGATGACGACAAAATAAATAAACGGAGCCAGCCGGACAAAGTTCCCGACTGTGACGAGCTTGCGTCTGTTATTCAGGCAGGAAAAGAAGCCTGCCACCGCGTAAACCATCGTGACCGCCGCGATAAAGCCCGACAGCGTGTGCAGCGACTGTCCGAAGTCATGAAAGCTATACAGCGCGCAAAGGCAGAAATAAGCGCTGTTGAAGGCGAGCCGCGTCTGCATATAAGCAAGCCCCTTCACCACGCCGTATTCCTCAATCCAGCGAATACTCTGGGCATGGTAAAGTCCCGTATCATAAGCAAACTTACCATAGGCAGTAAATAACAGACTTGCAAACACGATCAGGGCAAAAATAATCCATTGCCAAAGTCTGAAATTGCCCTTGATTCTTTTAAAAAGGGGCGCGTAACATGCCCGATCAAGCCAGATCAATGCCGCGCAGGCAATAAGCAGCAGAATATTCGCGAGCAGCCCGACCTGATAAAAAATGCTGAAGTAGCCCGCGTAGGCTGTCAAAACGCTGATGCCAAAAATAATGCAGGAAATTTCGGAAACCGGCTTTTGATAACCGACAAGCTTTGCTCCTCTTGTTAATAAAAAATGACCCACAGCAAACACGGTTACAAGAACATAAATCCAATTCAACAAAACAACAAGCATAATCGTTTCCCCTTTTTCTTATTTCCGGAAAAATTACAAATCACATTTACTAACAGGCAGCTTTCTTGACTCCGGCACCGCAATTTCGATCGCCTTCCTATTGTTTACGATAGAAACCTCTCTCCAGTTTCCTCCAAACTCTCCGTCGAGCGTCCACGGAATACTTTCCTCCGAAGTGATGTTCAGAGAAGAAGCCTTAAACGTATGCATATACCGTTCGTCTGCTACCTCCATGACAAACGAGCTTAAAATCGCTTGCAGCTCCAACGCATTCTTTGGCCGTTTAATCAGCGTTATCTCAAACAGACCGTCATCAAGCTTTACTTCCTTCCCTGTAATGCTTTTAAAACCGCCAACCGAAAAGGAATTTGTGATCATACCGAAAATATAATCATCTTCGTATTTTAAGTCTTCTGCCTCTACCCTCAGGTGATATGATTTAATTGCAGAAAACTTCCTCATGCCGTTCAGTAAATAGGCCATATGTCCAAGGACATTTTTCACCTCCTGCCTTGTTTCATAGGAGACGTCCGTAAAAATGCCAAAGGCCGCGATATAGACAAAATAATCGTCATTGAACGAGCCTATGTCGCATGCGTAATAAGCTCCATTTACAATTGTCTGAGCCGCCTTTTCCATATTTCGCGGAAGCTTCAGACTCTTCGCAAAATCGTTCGTGCTGCCCGCCGGAATATAGCCGATTGATTTTTTCTCTTTACCAAGCATCATTCCTGTCACAACCTCATCAAGCGTCCCGTCACCGCCGCTGCATACGACGAGCTCATAGCCTTCCTCCCGCTCCTTTACGGCGCAGACCGCATCGCCCTGCTTCTGTGTCAGATGGATCGTAATTTCATAGCCTGCCTGCGTAAACGTATTTAAAATCGCAAGCAATTTATTTTTAACCAAACCCTTGCCTGCATGTGCATTGCAGATAAACAGCATTTTTTTCTTTTTCATTCTGTCATCCTCCTATTGTCATTTCTTCCCGCTGCTTCGTGATAAACAAAGCCACGCAGAAGAACATGACCGCAAAAACGAGCTGTGTTCCAAACGATCGAATCAGCCCTAAAACAGTAGCTGTGGAAAGCGCCCCGGCTTCATTAATCATGTCGTTTGCCTGAATATACCAGTAAACCGGAGTGAAAACTGCCGCCGATCGAATTGCCTGATCCAACAGATACTGCGGAATAAACGTCCCGCCGACAAAACACATGCCGATCACAATCAAATTAATGAACACCCCAACCACATTCCGGCTGTTTACAAAGCACCTAAGCAGATAAGAAAGTCCGACCGAAGCCATTGCCAGAGCAAACGCATTGATACAAAGAAAAACACCGTTCCATGTATAAAGGCTTTTCTCAAACAGACTGATTGCCGCCAAAATATGCAAAGCCCAGATCAGCAACGCAAAGCCGATATTCAAAATAAGCAGTTCCAGCTCTGCCTGCGCCTTAGTGACCGGTGAAACGAGGATCCGATCATAAACGCCGGATCGCTTCATAGCAAAAAGGGCTGTCACAACCCCCATTCCGATAATCCCCATGATTGAATAGGACGCATAATCAAAAAAGTAATGCATTGTCCGCTGCGTTTCGCCGGTCATGGGCTGATTATAAAAGGTGAGTCCGCCCTGCACTTTCAGCGTACCGAGAACCTTTACGGAAATCTCCTGCTCCGTCATGTCAGGGTAAGATTCTCGGCAGGCAAGCCACCAATTGCAGTATTCCTTCAGCGTCAAATCTACAACGGTTTCCGCATAGGAATCAGACGCCGTATATTTATACAGCGCTGCCCCCATGCCGCCCGAATTCAGCGTCTCATAAAAACCCTCCGGTATTTCAACGACATAATCTACCATTTGATAAAATAGTGCACCAAGAATTTCTCCCTCCTGAAGTTCCCCATCCACGAGCTTGACCCGTTCGCCGAGATATTCCTTCAACCCTCGGATAAATGCGCTGTCCGCATCTTTATTAATAAATGCCACTGTTATTTTGTCCTCCTCATAGGTTCGATTATCCTTTACCTGAAAAATCGTCACCATAATCACGCTATAAAGAACAAGCATATAAAGCAGTGTCATCGGCATATATTTTTTAACCACCTTTACATAGGCGCTAAACAGCTTCATATTCGTTCTCCCCCTCATAAAGAATAATCAGCAGCACACAGAGCAGCCCGATGGAAAGCAAAGCCAAAAGGCTTTTCATAAGCGCCGGTGAATCCCATTGGCAGACGGCATAGTAGGCATCGGTAAGTAGTGTGCACGGATTGATAAAATGCAGAAACGGAATATTCTCCTGCACGGAAGTGCGAACATGAATATCCATTAACCCTGAGAAATAGGCAAATACGATGATGACCGCCGCTGTAAGTCCAAGCTTTGCCGACAGTGGCAGTCTGCTGCCAAGCCCAGCAAAAATACCGAACAGCATGCTGACCAGAACACCTGTCAGGTGAATTAACAAGACATATCCCAGCTTCATATGGAACGGAATACGCAGAATTAACTGCATATAAAAATAAGAAACTGTCACAAATACAGCTTGCAGCAGCCACGCAGCCAAAAAATGCCGCATTAGAGAATGAAAGGGGCGGACGGGCGCCGTCAGATAACGGAGTGCGACAGCAGACTGTGCCGGATGGCGCACATCTGTAACAATCAACAGACCTGAAAATACCGCACAGATACAAGCCGTCGCAAGAATTACATCATAATGACTGACTGCGGAATAAATTTCAGCATCATTTTTCTCTTCCATGCGCGTCCCTACCGCGGAACGTCCCAAATAAAGGTAACGGCTTCTCAAAGCCGCATCCGTTTTCTCCAGCCGAACATATTCGTCAAGATAGCTTTTTAACAGCATCTGCTCATAGCCGTTATTTAGAACGACAAGCCTGCATTCCTCGCCAATGAAAAAATAGCCGTCAATAGTTCCGTTGCGTAAATATTCTTCTGCCTGCTGTGCGCCGAGAATGTCTGTTTGTGCCACATCATTATCCACCGCAAAATTAGATTCTTTCTCATAGCCCTTCTCATAGATGATGCCTGCCTTTATCTTATCCACCTGCGTACGCTCGTATACAGCCTGCAGCGTCAACGAAAACAGCGTCGAAAGCAGAATGGGCAGTAGAAGACTCCAAAACAGAAGCCCCCTCATCCGGCATACATATTTTATTTCAAACCAAAGCCTTGGGAGTTTCATTTAAATTTCCTCTCCGGTAATTTTTAAGTATGCATCCTTCAGTGTTGGTACCTCGGCATAAATTTTACCAAACGGAAGCTCCTTTTCTTCAAAAAAATGCAGGATCCGGGCAAGGTTGTTTCTGCCCTTTTCCGATTTGATCGTAATCTCGTTGTTAAAACAATTGACATAGCTGACACCGGGCATTTTTTCAATTTCCTCAAGGATCTTCGCCGTAATTTTGAATACCTCGATGACGACCTTTTCCTCTTCGCCGACAAGTGATTTCAATTCCTCCTCCGAGGCTGTCAAAATCACCTTACCCTTAAACAAAATTGCCATCCTTCTGCAAAAATGCGCAAGCTCCTCGATGTCGTTAGAGGCATACAGCACCGTTGTCCCCTGCTTGTTCAGCGTTCTCATCGCATTCAGCAGAATTTCCTTTGTCAGACTGTCCGCGCCCAGCACCGGCTCATCCACGACAAGCAGTTTTGGCCTGTGCACAATCCCACAGGCCATGTTCAGCCGGCGCAAAAAAGAACGATCCACCTTTGCAGGGTAAAGCGTGCTCACATTCTCAAGGCCGCAAAGTCCGGCGGCAGTCTGTGCGAGCGACCTTCTCTTTTCCCGATCCTTCACATAAAAGCTGCAGAAATATTCGATATTTTCATATACGGTCAGTTCATCCAACACGGCTATTTCCTGCGGAACATATCCGATCCTGCGCTTTAACTCCACACTCCCGGAAAGAAGCCGCTCCCCGTCAATCGTAATCTCTCCCTTATCGTATTTTGAAATCCCGAGCAGACAGCTTAAGAGCGTTGTCTTGCCGGAGCCGTTCGTCCCAAACAGACCGAACACCTCCCCCTCCTGCGCCTCAAGGCTCAGGTGATCAAGCACAATTACCTGCCCATATCTTTTTACAAGATTTGAAATTTTAACTCCCATATAACCTCCAGAATATGATACAATACGCGTAAGGGCAGAGCCAGGCAAATATTCATTTGTGCCGGTGCCGTGCTCGGCTAGTGCTCTACCTGCACTCCCCCCCACGAGGTCAACCATGAACAATCTTTTCTATAAAATCATCTTAATATTATGCTGCGTCTGCTTCTCCATCGCACTTAACGAAAGCTATGACATTGTGTTCCCGCTGTTGCTCGTCGTTATTATCAGCTCCCTGACCGGCTATTTTTCAAACAGAATTCTGAGTACGGTGTTTTTTATTTTATATCTGATTCTCTGCTGCTTTTTTCCGCTGTACTTATTTTTTCTTCCGGTCATCTGCTATGATATTTTTATGGATAAGCTGCAGTTTACATTCAGCCTTGCCTTCATTCCGTTCCTCGTCCAGTATCATTACATGCGCGGACTGAATCTTACGGCAATCTTTGTGCTCTGTGCATTATCTTATATTTTAAAGCATAATTATTATAATTTAAAGCAGTTTCAAAATAATTATATCAAATTACAGGACGAAACGGCAGAAATAGCAAATTCCCTTGGGAAAAAAAATAAGGAACTGCTTGAAAAACAAGATTACGAGGTCAATCTTGCCACATTGAATGAGCGCAATCGAATTGCGCGGGAAATTCACGATAACATCGGTCATATGCTTTCCCGCTCTATTTTGCAGGTTGGCGCGCTTCTGGCAATCACAAAGGATGAGATGACGAAGGAGGCTCTGGAAAATGTGAAAACCGCGCTTACTTCCGGCATGGACAGTATCCGCAACAGCATTCATAATATCCATGAGGATTCGATTAATCTAAAGACAAAGCTTGAAGATATTGTGCATGAGTTTACATTCTGCGACATCAATTTCAGCTATCAAGTGACAAATGACTTTACAATAAAAGCAAAATATTCTATTCTATACATTGTAAAAGAAGCGTTAAATAATATAATCAAGCATTCCAATGCAACCAAGGTGTCTATTTCTATCAATGAACACCAAAACCTGTATCAGCTTGTCATCTCCGATAACGGCACAAAAAAATCGGAAAGCAGTTCCTCCGGCTCCATGGGAATCAACAGTATGCAGGAACGCACCGCATCCTTAAATGGCACGATGCACATTGACAGGGATATGGGATACCGCATTTTTATTTCATTACCAAAGGAGAGGGAAGGATGAATATATTAATCGTAGATGACGATAAGCTCGTTTGTCAGGCATTAAAGACGATATTAGAAGCACAGGAGGATATTCGTGCCGTTGGCATCGGAAATGACGGTACAGAGGCGATTGACCTTTATTTTAAGCATAAGCCCGATATTCTTTTAATGGATATCCGCATGATCGCGATGACAGGCATTGAAGCCGGCAGACAAATCATGGCGAAGGATCCGCTCGCGAAAATCCTTTATCTGACTACCTTTGAGGATAACGAATATATTGTGGATGCTTTAAAGCTCGGCGCAAAGGGGTATTTGCTGAAGCAGAACTTCGATTCGATCGTTCCCGCCATTCATGCCGTTCACATCGGACAGCGTGTTTTCGGAGATGAGATCGTCAGCAAAATCCCGCATATGATGATGAATGCCTCCACCGCTTCCTTTGAGCAGTACGACCTGACCGAAAAGGAAATTGAAATCATCACGCTGATCGCGGAAGGCCTCAGCAATAAAGAAATCGCCGGTAATAGCTTTTTAAGCGAAGGAACCGTCCGCAACTATATCAGCACGATACTCGAAAAGCTGCAGCTTCGCGACCGCACGCAGCTTGCCATTTTTTACTACAAAAATAAATAAAAAAGCGCATTTCCAGAGACGATTTGTCGAGGACTTTTTCATATTCTGTTCATTGCTCATAGGCGCTCCTTTCAGGGGCGTCCAAATTTATATCTGAAAACTTTTTTAGGACAATTAGATTTGCATTCACCGCACAGAATACATTCCGAATGTGTTAATGCCCCCGCTTTAACCAGATGCTCCACATCTAAGCTCATTGGGCATGTGGTATTACATTTTTTACAGCCAATACATTGATCCTGCTCAACTGCAATATGCAAGGATGGCAAGTGTATATATCACAACCGAGGATAGATTCATATAGGGAGTAACCGTTTTTGCATGATAGTTACCCCCATCGCAAATATAAACGACAATGTTGTCATTTATATGATGGGCTGTTCAGTTATCGTTGTCAAGAAACAATAGGGGTAAATCACATGAAGCAGGAAAAAGAGAAATTCTATTTTAAGGCTTTTGGAAAAGCCACAAAATAGAAATTTCCTATATAAGAACAAAAGTGTGCTTCGCCCGCTCTCGCTGCCAAATACTCCGGAAACACAGCTTTTGTTCCGCGCGCGTAGCTGCGCATAAAATTTCATTATATAGGAAATTCGGTGGAATTTCCTATATAATGAAAAATGCTCTAAGTGCTTCACTAACCATGAGAAAAACCATGATTAAGAAGTCACTTAGAGCACATAACACTTCCCGCCTTTTGCGCGGGCATTTTTTATTTGCCGCCTAAATAACTTTCTATTCCGTCAACCGCCGCTGCCTCATCTTTTCCGTCTGCAGCTACGGTAACCGTATCACCGGCGGATAATATCAATGTCATCATCCCCATGATACTTTTTGCATTTACCTTTTTCTCACCGGCTTCAATATAAATGGAACTTTCATATTGGCTCGCCACCTGCACCAGTAATGCTACCGGCCTTGCCTCAAGGCCATTCTCCAACTGGATCCGCACTTCCTTTTTTGTCATAACGCTTTGCTCCTCCTTTTATCACTGCTTTCTATCCGCTAATTCACTCAGTTTTCTTAACCTGTGATTTACTCCTGATTTACCGATCGGCGGACTGCTAAGTTCGCCCAATTCCTTTAGCGTAGCGTTCGGATACCGGATCCTGAGCTCCGCCATTTCTCGAATTCCCACAGGCTGCTCCCGATACTCCTTCGTACCCATGACTGCCTGAATATCAGCTATTTGCTTTACCGAGGCGGACACGGTCTTTCCTATATTCGCCGTTTCACAATTGACTCTGCGGTTGACGGAGTTTCGCATCTCCTTTAAAATCCGCAGGTTTTCAAATTCCATTAAAGCAATATGAGCTTCCATCACGTTTAGGATCTCAACAATTTGAGAACCCTCCTTAATATAGACAACCTCATATTTTTTTCGCATAATCCGCTTTGCTTCTATTTCAAATGTAAGGAGCACCTCCTGAAGCAATGCCGCCTGATTCTTTGACTGACAGACAATTTCAAAATGGTACGAACGCTCCGGATTGCTGACGGAACCGGCCGACAAAAACGCTCCTCTGATATAAGCGCGCCTGCAGCATGCCTTTTGCAGCACCGACGGGCTGTTCAGTGCCTGTAAAATCCGTTCGGCAGCCTCCGGTTCTAAGATCAGTATTTGGTATGCATTCCCTTTCTTTTGCAGCTGTTGCTCCTGCACGCACACATTCGTATATATATTAAATGTTTTTTTCAGTAATGTAAAGCACTTTCTAGCCATAAGCTCATTTTCAGTCTCGAATAAAAGTGTTTCCGTTTTTCCGTTTTTCTCCGTTTTGGAACCGCAAAAGGAATAAATGGCAGCCAACTCAGCAATCTGACAATGTCTCGACGAGCTCGTATGTTTTTCAAGCTCCTCCTTTACTTCTCCAGAAAAAGACACAACAACACCCCTTTATTTTTTTCTCAGAGAATCCTTTTCAATATCCCTGTGCTCTATTTTAAATCCATATTCCGAACAATCCAACATCCGTTCATAAAGCGCATTGGCAAGTGTTACACTCCTGTGCTTTCCGCCCGTGCAGCCGATCGTTACGACAAGTTGGTTCTTTCCCTCTAAAATATAATTGGGAAGAAGGAAATGCAGCATGTCCTCCAGCTTATCTAAAAAAATGCCTGCCTCCGGAAATCCCATCACATAGTCCTGCACTTCTCTCTCATTCCCATTCTTATGCTTGAGCTCTTCAAAATAATACGGGTTCGGGAGAAAACGTACGTCAAATACGAGATCCGCATCGGATGGAATTCCATACTTGAATCCAAATGAAACGATCGTTATAAACAAGTTTTTATAATTTTCATTATTAACAAATATTTTATCCAGCTCCGCCTTTAACTCCCGCGTCAGCATCTGACTCGTATCCAATATATAATTGGCTCGCTTTTTGATCGCTGTCAGCCTCTCACGCTCGCGTTGAATCCCCTGATTGACCCGATCCGAGCCGGCAAGCGGATGCGTCCGCCTCGTCTCCTTGTACCGCTTAATCAGAATCTCATCATTTGCTTCCAAAAAAAGCACTTCATAAGGAGAGCGAATCCGCTGCATACTGTCCAATACATGATCAAGCTCCTCAAACGCCTGTCCTGTTCTGACATCAACACCAAGCGCCACCTTTTCGATCTCGCTGTTAGGCATGGAAACAAGCTCGGAGAATTTCTGTATCAGAGGAACCGGCAGATTATCCACACAATAATAACCGGCATCCTCAAACATTTTCAGCGCCGTACTTTTCCCTGCCCCTGACATGCCGGTAACGATCACGAATCTCATATTACCATATCCTCTCCCAGCATACATACCTCCGGCTCCAGCCACACATGGAACCGTTCGTGCACCCGTTCTCTTACATCCTGAATCAGCGTGTGGATATCAGCCGCCGTCGCATTACCTTTATTAATCACAAAACCATTGTGCTTTTCCGATATCATCGCACCGCCGACAGTATAGCCCTTAAGCCCAGAATCCTGAATCAGCTTCCCTGCAAAATACCCCTCCGGGCGCTTAAACGTACTGCCCGCGCTCGCATATTCTAACGGCTGCTTCAGCACGCGCAGCCTTGTAAATTCATCAATCTGAGCTTGAATTCCGGCTTTGTCTGCGTCCTTTAGGGAAAGCACCGCCTCCAGCACAAGATGCGGGTGTTTGCGCACAAAACTCCTGCGGTAGCTGAACTCCATTTTCTCCGCATCTTTGTACACAACCTCCCCCGTGCAATAGTCCAACAGCTTCACAGATTTAATTATGTGCTTCATCTCTCCGCCATAAGCGCCCGCGTTCATTACAACCGCCCCGCCAAGAGTCCCCGGGATACCCGATGCGAACTCCATCCCGGTCAAGCCGTGCGAACATGCTGTCTTTGAAATATCCGAAAGCAGCGCACCGGACTGTGCCGTAATTTCAGTTCCGTTTACCGTTAACGCATTATAATTATCACAAAACTGTATGATCGCCCCACGATAGCCCGCGTCGCTCACCAGCAGGTTACTGCCGTTTCCAAATACAAAAAATGGCTCTTTCTCCTCACAAAAAAGGCGGAGCACCGACGCCGCCTCCTCCTGTGTATGCGGAGTCAAAAAGCAATCGGCGGGGCCTCCGACCTGAAAGGTCGTATGCGCCGCCATCGGCTCCTGCCGTAAAATATCTTCTTGCTTTAATATTCCTTTTAACGCTTCCAAAACTGACTGCTTCAATAACAACTCCTCACTGCCTGTCAATCCAACACAAGCTTTGCAGCTCCATAGATGCCCGCATCATTACCCAGCGTGGCAAGCACAAACTTCGCTTCCCTGCTCGCATGGAACACATATTTTTTATAGTATTTCTGAATATAGGAAATCAATACACCGCCCGCTTTAGAAACACCTCCGCCAATTACAAAAATCTCCGGATTGCTGACGCCTGCAATCATAGCCAGTCCTTTACCCAAATATTCTCCAAACTCTTCAGCAATTTCCGCAGCCAGTGCATCGCCTGCCTTTACTGCGTCAAAAATCGTCTTTGCGCTGATTTCTTCCTTGCGAAGGACAGAGGGAGCCTCTGTTTTGGAAAGCTTTCTCTTTGCAAGCCTGACGACACCCGTCGCGGAGGCATACTGTTCCAAACATCCCTTGTTGCCGCAGTTACACTCCTCCATCTCAACGTCTTCTACGTGAATATGTCCTATTTCACCGCCTGCACCATTGGACCCCGTCAGCATCTTACCGTTGATAATGATGCCTCCTCCAACTCCCGTACCAAGCGTCACGAGCACCATATCGTCATAGCCCTCGCCGCCGCCTTTCCACATCTCTCCAAGCGCCGCAACATTCGCGTCATTCCCTGCCTTGACAGGAAGACCGGTAAGCCCGACCAGCTTTTCTTCCAGATTCATGACCTCCCAACCAAGGTTGACCGCTCTGTGCACGACTCCATATCGATCCACCGGTCCGGGCGTACCAAGACCGATTCCAATGACCTGCTCCGCCCGAATCGATTTATCGTTCATTTTTGCTTTCACTGCCTCGGCAATATCCGGCAGAATTTGTTTCCCGTTCTCTTCTGTTCTGGTTGGAATCTCCCACTTCTCGACGATTTCGCCTTCCGGCGTGAAAAGACCCATCTTTACAGATGTCCCTCCCACGTCTACTCCAAAACAATACTTATCCATTTTTGTTCTCCTCTGCGTTTATTCCTTATCTTTTTTCTTATTTAGTCTTCATCGGAATGTCTGTTCAATGAATTCTGTACACGGCTGTAAAGCTCCTTCGCCGCATTATAGCCCATTTTCTTCTGACGGAAGTTGACTGCCGCCGACTCACAGATGATCGCGAGATTACGGCCCGGCCTGATCGGGATATTGTGGCAAACCACTTTGTTTCCAAGGTATTCCGTATACTCCTCTTCCAGACCGATCCTGTCATAATCCTTATCCTTGTCCCACTCCTCCAAACGGATGACAAGGTCGATCGATTGCGTATCCCTGACGCTCGATACGCCGAACAGCATTTTGACATCCACGATTCCGATGCCCCGCAGCTCGATCAAATGCCGCGTAATATCCGGGGCGGAACCGATCAGCGTATCATCGCTGACCTTTCTGATTTCGACGACATCATCCGTCACGAGGCGGTGTCCCCTCTTTACAAGCTCCAGGGCTGCCTCGCTCTTACCAATCCCGCTCTCGCCTGCGATCAGCACGCCTTCGCCGTATACGTCGACAAGCACGCCATGAACGGAAATGCACGGCGCCAGCTTGACATTCAGCCAGCGGATGATCTCCGCCATAAAATTAGAGGTAGACTTTTTCGTGGAAAGCACCGGCACGCGGTTTCTGATCGCCACCTCTAAAAAGGTCTTATCCGGCTTTAACTCGCGGCAAAATACAAAGCACGGCGTCTCGTTGGAAAGCAGATGCTCATACCGCTCGCGCCGTACTTCCTCGGTCAATGATTCCATATAAGTATATTCCACAAATCCGATAATCTGAACGCGCGTCGCTTCAAAATGCTCGATATAGCCCGCCAACTGAAGCGCTGGACGGTTGATATCCGGTTGTTTGATCTTGATTTCCGTAATATCGATCTCCGGGGTCAAATTTTCAAGCATCATCTTTTCAATTAATGTACTAACTGCTACCGTTGTCGCCATATGGGTTCTCCTCTGCTTTTCTGTCATCCGCAATCTCATCCGCGCCGGGGCATTTTAAAATGCCCATTATGCATTAGTATAGCATATTTATTCTTTTGATTCCACCTCTTTAGAATGAAAAAATTCGTAAACGCGCTTCGCGGATAAGGCGTTCATGGCGGGAATCGCCGCCAGCGTCTCTTCGCTTGCGGCTTTCAGCTCCTCGATCGAAGAAAAGTGCTTCATCAGCGCTTTGCGGCGCGTCTGTCCGATCTGCGGAATATCATCGAGAATCGAATGCACCTGTCCCGCGCTCCTAAGCGAGCGATGGTATTCGATCGCAAACCGGTGTGCTTCATCCTGTATCCGAGTGATCAGGCGAAAGCCCTCCGAACTGTGCAAGATCGGGATTTCCTGATTTTTATAATACAACCCGCGCGTCCTGTGGTTATCGTCCTTTACCATACCGCACACCGGAATATGCAGCTCAAGCGAAGCAAGCACCTCCTCGGCGATATTGACCTGGCCCCGGCCGCCGTCCATCATGATCAGATCCGGAAATCTCGTGAATTTCCCGTAGGAATCATCCCTGCCGCTTTCCGAAAGCTCCGATTTTTCCCGTAAACCGTGCTCAAAACGCCGCAGCAGAACCTCCTGCATACTCGCATAATCGTTTGGTCCTTCCACGGACTTGATCCGAAATTTGCGGTAATCGTTCCGCTTCGGCCTACCCTTTTCATAAACCACCATGGAGCCGACGGACTCAAAGCCGCTGATGTTGGAAATATCGTAGGCTTCCATACGCGCAATGCCGGAAAGTCCCAGCAGCTTACCGAGCTCCCGGACAGCGCCCGTCGTACGCGCATCCTCTCTTTTGATCTTCTCAATATCCTGCTTGAGCAGGATTTCTGCATTTTTCTCGGCAAGCTCCACGAGCTTTTCCTTTCTTCCTTTTTGCGGCACAGTAATGCGCAGCCTGCTGCCGCGCTTCTTAGTCAGCCACTGCTCGAGCAGCTCCTTGTCCTCCGGTTCAAACGGCACGATCAGCTCCCGCGGAATAAAAGGCGTTCCCGCATAAAACTGCATGACAAAGCTCCGCACGATACAGGTATCTTCAGTCTCCTCCGTATTTTTCATATAAAAATGTTCCCTGCCAATGATCTTTCCATCACGCACAAAAAACACCTGTATAATCACTGATTTCTCGTCCTTCGCCATCGCGATGATATCCTTGTCATCGCCTGTGCTGTCCGTAATTTTCTGCTTCTGAGCCACCTGGCGGACACTGAAAAGCAGATCCCGATATTCCTTCGCCCGTTCAAAATCCAGCCGCTCGGAAGCATCCTGCATCTGTGTTTCCAGCTCCGAAAGCAACGGCTTATAATTTCCGTTCAAAAACTCCAGTGCCTTGTGTACCGACTTAGCATAGTCCTCCCTGCCGACCTTCTTAAGACACGGCGCATCGCACTGACCGATGTGGTAGTAAAGGCAGGGCGCGCCGGCACCTCCGTCTTTTGAGGAAGCCTCTGCCGCATCAATCCGGCGTGCGCATGTACGAAGCTTATAGAGCTTGCAAAGCAGCTCGATTGTATCGCGCACAGAGTTGGCGGAAGTGTAGGGGCCGTAATATTTTGCATTATCCTTCTTTACCTCGCGGGTCAGAAAAATACGCGGAAAGTCCTCCTGCGTCGTCACCTTAATGTAAGGATACGTCTTGTCGTCCTTAAGCATTGTGTTATACTTTGGCTGATGCTCTTTAATCAGGTTATTTTCCAACACAAGCGCTTCCAGCTCCGAATCGGTCACAACATATTCAAACCAGTGGATCTTTTTGACCATCTGCTGAATTTTTGCCGTTTTTGTCGTGCTCTCCCTGAAATAAGAGCGCACGCGGTTCTTAAGAACAATCGCTTTTCCAACATAAATAATCGTATCCTTCTCATCATGCATTATATAGACGCCGGGCTTCTTCGGCAGCTTTTTCAATTCCTCTTCGATATCAAACATGCGGTTTCTTCCCTTTCAGAAGTTCAGTATACCAAATTTCACAAGAAAAATCGACAAATAAAAGAAGGATGTTGTTATTTCTGTAATTCGAGACATACTAAAACTGAACGATGGACACCCTTGCTGTTCAGCTATACACTTCCCACTACCTGGGCATGTTTGGCACTTTCACCCATTAGAGCGCGCCCATGGCGCGCAAACAAAAAAGGAGGCTCGCTATTTTACAATAAGCCTCCCCCTCTGATTAGATATATGAAAGAAATCAATATATCTCGAATTTATTTGTTGCCCTTCTTTGTAACAACATCGAAGATAACTGCTGCCAAAAGGACAAGACCCTTTACCACCTTCTGATAGTTGGCGTCAACGCTCATGATGCTCATGCCAAGGTTGATAATGCCCATCAGGACTGCGCCGACGATAACGCCCGGAACCGTACCGACGCCGCCATAAGCAGAAGCCCCGCCAATGAAACAGGAACCAATCGCATCCATCTCATAGTTCTGACCATATGTAGGCTGTGCGGAGGTCATACGCGCAATCGTAAGCATCCCGGCAACGGCTGCCAGAAAACCCATGTTTACATATGCACGGAAATATACCATTTTCGTATTGATACCAGATAACTCCGTCGCCTTCTCATTGCCGCCGACCGCATAGAAATAACGTCCGAGCGTCGTATTAGAGGTGATATAGCCGTAAATAAGCACGACGATTAATACCCACGCGAGAACGGTCGGGATCCCTCTGTATCTGGAAAGCTGAAAGAAGAACCAGCATACAACAGCGCAAATCAAAACGGTCTTAACTGCCATTGAAGCAAGGCTTTCCAGCTGATAACCCTTCTTCGCCTTTGTAATTCTGTCCTTTAACTGGACGGCAATATAAACGAGACAAATGATAATGCCTGCGACAAAGCAGGTGATGTTAAAACCTTCGTTTTTAAAGATATCAGGGAAATAACAGTCTGCGCCGCCGCCAAAAATCTTGATAAAGGCTTGGGATTTCAAAGATACTGTCATACCCTGCAATACGACGTTGGACAACCCTCTGAACACGAGCATACCAGAAAGTGTCGTAATAAATGGAGGGATTTTTACAAACGCGATCCAAAAGCCCTGCCAGATTCCGATCAAAATACCGGTGATGATCATCACCATAATCGCTGCAAAAACATTGACACCCATATTTTCCATCAGGGTTGCTCCAACTGCTCCAACAAAACAGACAACAGAACCTACAGACAGATCGATATTACCGCCTGTTAAAATACAGAGTAGCATTCCGGTTGCAAGTATAAACACATACGCATTCTGTGCGATCAGATTACTGATATTCTGAGGAAGCAGAATCTTTCCACCTGTCCTCCATGCGAAGAATGCGGTAACCAATACCAACACGATGATCATCGTATATTTTTTAACGTCTTCCAATAATTTTGTGTTATTCATAGTTTACGCTCCTTTATTACTTGATTTCACAATATGTGACATAATAACTTCCTGAGAAGCTTCCTCACCGGACAGCTCGCCCACCATCTTTCCTTCGTTCATGACATAGATTCTGTCACACATGCCAAGAACCTCAGGCAGCTCGGAAGAAATCATGATAACTGACTTTCCTGCTGCAACAAGATCATTAATAATGCAGTAAATCTCATATTTTGCGCCAACATCAATTCCTCTTGTCGGCTCGTCTAAAATCAGAATATCCGGATCCGCAAACATCCATTTTGCTAAAAGCACCTTCTGCTGATTACCACCGCTTAAGTTTCCGACATTCTGTTCCACTGTCGGGCATTTTGTCTTCAGCTTATCCTTATACTCGACCGCAACCTCGTATTCCTTATCCTTGTCGATAATCATATTTTTGCTCACCTTGCTTAGATTTGCGAGCGTTGTGTTGATTTTGATCGGGTTTGATAAAATCAGGCCATTTCCTTTTCGATCCTCAGTTACATAAGCGAGCTTCTGTTCAATGGCATCCTTCACATTGTGCAGATGTATTTCTTTTCCGTTAATTTTCAAGATACCGGTGATGCTCGAACCGTAACTTTTGCCGAAAATGCTCATCGCAAGCTCCGTTCTTCCGGCACCCATCAGGCCTGAAATTCCAAGAACCTCTCCCCTGCGGACGTGGATCGACACATGGTCGACGACCTTACGCTCCGTGTAAATCGGGTGATAAACCGTCCAGTCGGAAACCTCCATACTGATTTCCCCGATGTCCTTCTTCTCCCTCTTCGGAAAACGATCCGTCAGATCACGCCCTACCATGCCTTTGATAATACGCGCTTCGGAAACATCATCCGACGCCTTGTTGAGCGTTTCGATGGTCGCACCGTCACGAAGAATCGTAATTTTATCTGCTACATAAGCAATCTCATTCAATTTATGAGAAATAATAATCGAAGTCATTCCCTGCTTCTTAAATTTGAGAAGCAAATTCAAAAGTGCCTTGGAATCCTCCTCATTTAAGGAAGATGTCGGCTCATCCAAAATCAAAAGCTTTGCATTTTTTGCAAGCGCCTTTGCGATCTCGACAAGCTGCTGCTTACCGACACCAATATCCTTGATCAATGTTCTCGAAGACTCCGAAAGCCCTACTACTTTTAACAGCTCGTCTGCCTTTCCATATGTTTCCGTCCAATCAATCGCTGCTGCCTTTCCGCGCTCATTTCCGAGAAACATGTTCTCGCCGATCGTCATATAGGGAATTAATGCCAGCTCCTGATGGATAATAACGATTCCCTTTTCTTCACTGTTCTTGATCTTTGTAAATTTGCAGACTTCTCCGTCATAAGTGATATCTCCTTCATAAGTTCCGAAGGGATAGGTGCCGCTCAATACATTCATCAATGTTGACTTGCCGGCGCCGTTCTCTCCGACCAATGCATGGATCTCTCCTTCTTCGACCTGCAGGTTTACATTATCAAGCGCTTTTACACCCGGAAAGGTTTTGGTAATGTTTTTCATTTCCAATAATATTTTTGCCAATTGAATCCCTCCCAATATCTAATCAGATGATTGCCCGTCTTTATTTCATATTTATACAGGCGGGCAATATACCCGCCTGTACTAAAAACATTTTGTTTTCTAAGATTACTTTAAGTCTGCTTCTGCGTAGTATCCGGAATCAATCAACAGCTCTTTGTAATTGTTAACATCTGCGAATAACGGCTCGCAAAGGTAGGTAGGGATAATGCCTGTTCCATTGTCATAAGTCTCTGTATCGTTGATCGGAGCCTCGCCGCCCTTCATGATAGCGTCAACCATTTCTACAGTCTTTGCTGCCAGGTCACGTGTATCCTTGAAGATGGACATGGACTGCTTTCCAGCGATCATGTTCTTTACGTTTGCAACGTCACAGTCCTGACCTGTGATAACCGGCCATTCACCTGTGTAAGCTGCTTCCAAAGCGTTCTCAACGCCGAGAGCCGTAGAGTCATTAGAGCAAAGAACTGCGTCAAGCTTTGTGCCGTCTGCATAGTAGGAAGCGATGATCGCATCCATTCTGGACTGTGCTGTCTCTGTTGCCCAGTTAGCCGTAGCAACCTTTTCGAAATCAACAGAACCTGACTGTACTACTAACTTGCCTGCATCAACGTATGGCTTAAGAACATCCATAGCGCCGCCGTAGAAGAATCTTGCATTGTTGTCACCCGGATCTCCTGTGAAGATCTCGATGTTGAACGGACCATCCGCATTCTTAAGATCCAATGCTTCTTCGATATACTGTCCCTGCTTTGAACCAACCATGTAGTTGTCAAATGTAGCATAGTAGGAAACTGCATCTGAGTTCATGATCAAACGGTCATAAGCGATAACAGGAATTCCTGCGTCCTTAGCCTGTGCAAGAACCGTTCCGAGTGAATCGCCATCAATCGAAGCGATAACGAGTAACTGGCATCCGTTAGAGATCATGTTCTCAAGCTGGGAAACCTGTGTCTGGATATCATTACTTGCGTACTGAAGATCTACGTCATAGCCTGCTGCCTTCAACTGCGCTTCCATGTTAGAACCATCCTGATTCCAACGCTGTAAATCCTTTGTAGGCATTGCTACACCAACAAGTCCGCCGCCTGCGGCTGCTTCTTCTGCTGGAGCTGCTTCCTCTGCAGGTGCTGCTTCTTCTGCCGGAGCTGCTTCCTCTACCGCTGCTTCCGCTGCGGGCGCTTCCGTAGTAGCTGCGCTTCCGCATCCTACGAGTAAGGAAGCTACCATTGCTGCACTGAGTAATGCACTAAGTACTTTTTTCTTCATTCTTAAAATCCTCCCTTTAAAGTTAAGTTACTTGCTACAATAGAAATATACCATGATTGGAATAGTACATTTTTGTGAACTTCTTGAATTTTTTATGTCTTTTTGTTCATAATTAAAAAAGTATTAGCACTTTTTTATAAAAATGCCAATACTTTTCCGATTTATCCTATTGATTTCCCGAAACATTCATATAAACATCTTCTTTTAGATGAAAACCGCTGTTGATGACGGCCTCATCCATATTGGTCTTCGTGACGCGAACGGGCTGAAGCTTCACGTAGGGAATCTCATAGGTTCCGTCAAAAAACGTATCGGTTTCCGTAAGCTCTTCATGCTTTGCCAGCCTCACCGCATATTCCGCCGCCGCCTTTGCAAGCTTCTCCACCGGCTTATAAACAGTCATAAGCTGCGTTCCCTCCATAATTCGCTGACATGCCTCCAAATCGGCATCCTGTCCGACGACCGGAAGCTTTCCGGCCAGACGCCGTTCGGAAAGTGCGCGAATTGCCTCCCCCGCAAGGCTGTCATTACCGCACATGATTGCATCGGCATTTTCAATAATCTCCATATTTTCATTAATATATTCGTAAGCATCCTCCGCGCGCCATGCCTCACAGTGATAGCTGCCAATGACATTGCCGTGGTAGCCTTCCCTCACCCGGTCAAAGCCCTCCTGCACCATCTCTACGTTATAATCGGTCTCCGGTCCGCAGATCATCACAACATTGGAATCCCGTCCCACCTCTCCGTACAACGCCGCTGCCATCAGGGCGCCTACTTCGACATTGTCAAATGAAATAAACAGATCCGCATTGGAATTACGCGCGACGCGGTCGTAGCACATAACCGGAATGCCGGCCTTTTTCGCCTTTCCGATCGGAGCCTCCAGCTTATCGGCATCAATCGGAACGACAACGATTACATCCACGTCTTTTTCAATGAAATATTCGATCTGGGCGATCTGCTCCGAAACCTCTCCGCTTGCGGTCTGGACATTCACCTCAGCGCCAAGCTCCTTCGCGGTGGAGACAAAAACATCCCGATCTCTCTGCCAGCGTTCGATGACAAACGAATCAAAGCTCATACCAATCTCCAGCTTTTCTTCGTCCGCCTCTACCTTCTCCTCTTTGCTTTCCTCCGGATTCCGGCAACTGCACAGGGCAAAAAAAGCGGCGGCAAACAGCAGCGGTAACCAGATTTTTCTTCTCATCCTGTCTTTTCCTCCTTAAATTCCGTCGGTGTCAAGCCGACATTCTTTTTGAAAATACGGCTGAAATAATTCGGATCGGAATAACCGACCTCCGCACAGATTTCCTTCATGGAAAGGCCGGAGCCGGTAAGAAGCTGCTTCGCCTTTTCGATGCGGATTCCCGTTAAGTATTCAATGAAGTTTTCTCCTGTTTCCTCCTTGAACAACTTGCTGAAATAATAGGGGCTGATATCAACCTCTCTAGAAACGTCATCGAGAGAAATATCTTTATTATAGCTTCCCATAATATAAGTTTTCGCCTTTTCAATGGAAGAAACATATTGCTTCTCTTTATTTTGCGCGACATTTCTGCACGCGGTCTGTATTTTGAAAATAAACCAGGTTTTAATCTCATCAAGTGCCGACATCTGTAAAATCGAAGGCAGGTAATCCTGTCTGGAAAGGAAATGGTAGGTCATACCGCCCTCCTCATAGGCCAGATGCTCTGCCCACAGCACAAATTCCAACGCCTTCAGCTTAATATCCGTAATATGATCCACATATTTTTCCACCATCCAGTCAAAGAAATGATTCGCGGCAACAACCGCGCCATTCTCACTTCCTTTTGCTGTCATTTCAAACAGCTCTTTTTCCGTTTCGATCGGATAGTCCTGTTCATAGCTGACCGTAATCGGAAGATCCTTTACATGGGAAACAGTACCGTCCGTATTGCGCAGGGAGCGCTGTGCCTCCTTATAGGATTCCATGCATTCATACAGCTTGTGCGTGGAGCCGATTCCGGCACGGAATTTCACGTCGATATGACTGTTCAGCTTTTTGATCATGCGGCGCGCTTTTTCGATGATCTCGATTCGCTCGTTATAATCAAGCTGCGCTTTTTCCTGCGGCACAAAAATAATAACCCGGTTTGCCATCAGGGAACCGGTGACGCAAACAAAAAACTCCTTTACGATTTCCCGCAGCTCCTTGTAATACGACTGCGTCCGCACACTCGCGCCCACGACATTTGTCAGATGGTTTCCCTCCTGATTTTCCCCGCATTCGAGCACAATCATAAAACCATAGTCCTGCGCGATGCCGAGCAGGCTCTTAAAATTATCAATTTCATCCTCATAATGATCCTGAAATAAAATCGTATAAATCATATTATTTTCAATCAGAGGTACGACCGTTTCGAGCTTTTCCTTAATAATTAGGTCATTGCTGCGTTTCTCCCGCTCTCTGTCAATGATGCTCATCGCGTGCCTGAGCACCTCGACAATGCGTCCCTGCTCGACCGGTTTGTTCAGATATTCCAGCACACCGAGATTAATCGCTTCCTTCGCATAGTCAAACTTATCATACGCCGACAGCACGATAAAAATCGTCGATGCATTCGCTTTCCGGATTTCCTTCATCGCATCGATACCGTTAATCCCCGGCATCTGAATATCCATAATTGCAATGTCAGGACGGTAGCTCTCTGCCAGCTCTATGACATTTCTACCCGTCTTCGCATATTCAACCTGGCAAACATCTTCAAAATGTTTTTCAATAATGAATTTCAGCGAATCGATTACAATTCCCTCATCGTCCGCAAGCATAACTTTATACATAGCTGCTCCTATTCTACCGGAATACTGACAATTACTTCCGTCCCTTTATTTTCCCCGTCGCTCTTGATCGTAAAAATATCTTCTTTTCCGTAAAACAGCTTCAAACGCGAAATCACATTTGCAAGGCCGATACCGTTGGAATCTTTCGACAAGTCGGACGGTTCAATTTCCTGCGCAAGTATCTTTTCCTGCCGTTCTTTGGAAATTCCGACTCCATTGTCCTTCACGCTGATGCACGCCCGGTCGCCCTCCCGATAAAGGGATAGGAAAATCAATCCCTCCCATTCGATGTTGCGAATCCCATAATTGACGCTATTCTCAACAATCGGTTGTAAGATCATGCTCGGAATGCGGATATTCAGCAAAAACTCGTCAATCCGCTTTTCAAAATGAATCTCGCCCGAAAACCGGACATTTAAAATATAGAGGTAGCTGTCAACCAGCTCAATTTCCTCCGCAATCGTCACATTTTCATTGTTTTTCTTTACATTATAACGGAAAAAATCCGCCATATTCTGCACGTATTTATTTGTCTTATCGGCTCCCTCCATCATCGCAAGCTGTGCACCGGCATTCAGCGTATTAAACAAAAAGTGCGGATTGATCTGCGCTTGCAAATATTTGAGCTGCGCGTCCTTTAGGTGAGCTGACATCATCAGCTCCTTTTCCTTCATCGCGCTCTCCATTTCCATCCGTTCCCGAATCTGGTCAATGTATTCCCGGATGCTCAGCAGCATTTGATTAAACGCCTTTGTCACGACGCCTACCTCATCACCCGATTTTACCTCGAGAAGCTCCACGTCCAGACTCCCCTCCGAAACCTCGTCCGCCCTCTTGGAAAGCATCTTGAGCGGATTCGTAATCGAACGCGTCACCAAAATAATAATCAGTGTATTGCAGAACGCCACGACGACAAGAATGGACATACATAAAACTTCCGAATATTTTAACGAAGAAAGCAGCGTCTCATAGTTGCTCGAGTTGCTTTTGAACTGTTCGTTGTTCAGGCTGTAAATATATGTGTTAATATAGGAAAAAAGCTGTATCGCCTCCTCATGTCCGCTAATATATTTCTCGACATTGCGGCCTCGTTTTGCCTGCACCGTTTCATTTGTGATTTCAAGATACGTTTCAGACATGTTACGGATGCTCTTTTCCATCAGCTTTGTATCATTATTTGTCGTGATGATGTTTAACTCCGTAAGCTGTTTCGAATAGGTCTGTTCGCTTTTATAATAAAGCTCCAGTGCGTCGGTGCTTTTTGTCTTCAAATAGTCCGTCATACTATTCTGCACACTGTTGAGTGTTTCTGTCATATCGTTCAGACTGACGTTACTCGCATAAATCTCATCAATTCGGCCGATCATCTGATTCAAATTGACATACACATACAGGTTCACGACGAAAATAAAGATCGACGTCAACACAAACACAAAAATCAGCTTTGTCTGGATCGTGAGATTTCGGAATTTTCTACTCTTTTTCATCTTCGTTCCCGCTCCTCAGATAGTCCTTCACATTTTCGGCATTGATCAGTGTAAAATCCACGGAAAAATAATCGCTGACATGACCCGTATCAAGGTACTCATTTAAGGCCTTGACGCTATCGCTGCCTATCTGCGTCGTATTGACCGTAATCGTCGCATAGATGGCGTTCCTCTCTACGGCACGCAAAATCGTATCCGAATCATAATAGCCGATAATCATAATTTGGCCTACCTTATTCTGATCCACAACCGACTGGTAAACACTCGTTGTATTCAACTCGTTCAGACAGACGATCACATCCGGATGGTATTCCCTGTTCTGGAAAATATCCCGGATGGACTCTTCCGAACCAAACGCGCCGTCATTACTGATTGCCGCCGTGTCAACCTCAACCTGCGACTCTCCGAAGCCCTTCTTTTCAAGCGCCTCCTGAATCGCACTATAAATAATGTTCTGTGAAGTGTCCGTCGAATTTTTGTCCATGAGAATAAGTACCTGAACAGGCTCCTCTTCTACGGCAGCAGCTTCCTTTTCCTGCTCTTCCCCGGCTGCCCCCTCCTTTTCACGTTCCAGAATGTCCTCCACGGCGTTGATAATCAGCTTGCCGTACTCATTTCCAAGGTTGTAGTTGCTGATCCCTACATAGCTTTTACGTGTCGTTCCCAAACAGTCATGCAGAATTGTCACGACCGGAATCCCCTCCGCATCGGCTTTGTTGATCAGCATTGTAGTTTCGTCGCTTTCATCCGCCTCAAGAATGATCCCGTCCACATGGGAGTCAATCGCGATTCTAAGCAGGTCATTCTTAGAATACTCCATCGAAAGATTCCTGCCGAGGCGTTCTACATAGGCACCCGTCACATCGCCGGTCTCCTTCATCTCCTCATAGACAGAATCCCAGAACGTATCGTCAATATCCTTTGTGATCAGCACATACTGCCGTTCATATTCATTATATTGCTCCTCATCCGGAAGACTGTTTCGGGTGATTTGCTGCCTGAAATAAATCAAACCAAGCAAGGTCGCCATCAACAGTATGATTGTCATTGTAACAAGAACAATCGTCAATATTTTTTCTTTTTTTGAGAATCGGTTACCCAGTTTTTTTTTCATCTCATCAAAACCTTTTCTTTATCATTATAAAAGACTTGAACAGCAACTGTTCAAGTCCTTTTATTATAACGCAATTTCTATGAATAATAAAGAAAAACTATTTATACGGTCTCTTCCTCTGTACTTGGCTCCGGGATACCCTTCGCCTTACGGAAGATCTTCATGAATTCCTTACCCGTGATACTCTCGCGCTCCAACAGGTACTCTGCGAGCTCGTCCATCAGTACACGATTTTCCGTCAGCAGCAGCTTTGCCTCGTCATAAGCTTCGGAAAGCACCTTCATGACTTCTTCGTCCACCTGTGCTGCCGTCATATCACTGCACTCCATGACGGTTCTGCCGCTCAGATATTTATCCTCGATCGATTCCAGCTTCACAAGGCCGAAGCGCTTGGACATACCATACTGCGTAATCATAGAACGGGCAATTCCCGTGGCCTGCTCAATATCGTTGGAAGCTCCCGTTGTCACGGAGTCAAATACAAGCTCCTCCGAAGCGCGTCCCGCCAGAGCGGTAACGATGCGCTCCTCCAATTCCTTCTGGGATCGCAGATGCTTTTCCTCATCTGGTACATACCATGCATAACCGAGAGCGCCCATCGTACGCGGGACAATCGTGATTTTCTGGATCGGATCCGTATTTTTCTGCAAGGCGCTCGCAAGCGCATGCCCGATTTCGTGATAGGAGACGATTTTCCTCTCTTCCTGACTCATGATGCGGTCTTTCTTTTCCTTACCCATCATGACAACCTCGATCGATTCCAGCAGATCCTTCTGGTTGACGGATTCCCTGCCGTTCTTAACAGCATTGATTGCCGCCTCGTTCACCATATTGGCAAGGTCGGAACCGACCGCTCCGGCTGTTGCCAGAGCAATTTCATCCATATCAACCGTATCATCCAAAAGCACATCCTTGGAGTGAACGCGCAACGTATCCTTTCTTCCTTTTAAATCCGGCTTATCAACAATAATCCTCCTGTCGAAGCGTCCGGGACGGAGCAGCGCCTTGTCGAGAATTTCAGGCCTGTTCGTCGCCGCTAAAATCAGCAGTCCCTTGGAGGTGTCAAAGCCGTCCATTTCGGATAAAAGCTGGTTCAGCGTCTGCTCGCGCTCGTCATTTCCACCGCCAAATCTGGAATCGCGGCTCTTGCCGATCGCGTCAATCTCATCAATAAAAATAATACACGGCGCGCTTTTCTGCGCCTCCTTGAACAGATCACGCACACGGGAGGCACCAACACCCACGTACATTTCCACGAAGTCGGAACCTGCAAGGGAAAAAAACGGCACATGAGCCTCTCCTGCCACCGCCTTGGCAAGCAGCGTCTTTCCTGTTCCCGGAGGCCCTACAAGCAGAGCTCCCTTCGGCAGCTTCGCGCCGATCTTTACATACTTGCCCGGATTGTGGAGGAAGTCTACAACCTCCTGCAGCGACTCCTTCGCCTCGTTCTGCCCTGCAACATCCTTAAACGTGATGCCCGTCTCCTTCTGTACATAGACCTTCGCGTTGCTTTTTCCCACACCCATCATACCGCCGCCTTTTGACATCCGGCGCATGACAAAGCTCAAAACAACCCAAACAAGCACGATCGGAATGACATAGGAAACAAGAATGGAAACAATCATTGCCGAGGAATTCGTCTCTTCCTGTTCGAATTTCACGCCTGCCTTAAGCAGCCTGTCCGGCAGCTCCAGATCATCGACCCGAACTGTGTAATATGTGACTGCTATATAAGAATTGCCTGTCTCTTTTGGTATAATCGTAATCTGATCCGAGCCGATTTTCACGCGTTCGATCTCTCCGGCATCCACCTTTTCGATAAATTCGTCATAGGTGATCTTCTGCGTGGAAGCGCTCGACAAAAAGCTCCTCATATAGGAAAGCAGAAGCAGCATGACCACAGATGCAACCAAAAGAATAAACAGCGTCTGTTTATTCTGGGGCGGCTGATTTCCTTTATTATTCTGATTTTTATCAGAATTGTTATTATTTTCCATAGTGTTCTCCGTTTTCTATTATTTGCTTCCTTAATTATAGAGATTGTTTTTGCATAAATCAATATACTCTTTATGAAAAAAACTGCCCATTTCTAAACCCCTTCTAAACTTTTTCTATCCAATTCATGTCTAATGAAATGCCGACTCGTAATCATACGAGACCGCAAAGCCGTACATATCTAACAGCGTATCGTAATAGGTTTCGCCCGTCAACTCCTTTTTACCGTCGCGCATACATTCGTACATATAGTAGTTAATCGGCTGGTCGAAATGAGAGTAATCCCGGTAGTTGTCCAGATTGGTGATGATGTCGGTGTCATCCTGAAAATAAAAAATACGGACGTTATGATAGGACAGCAGCTTTTCAAACACGCGTGACAGAGCGCAGATTTCTGCAGTCGTATTGCCGCGCCGTACACTGTCATCCCAAAACAGAATACTGTATGGCGCGGAATAACAATAAAACGTCACATCCGGCCTGCTTTCGATATAAGGCGTGATACTCTCTAAAAAGGCATCGCTGTATACAAAATACGTGTCATAAGCTTTTTCCGGCTCGGTCTTTAGCAGGCGCTGCGTAAAGTAGGTGCCACGCGCGGTATACTTGGAAAAATCATAATCATCCGCCCAGACATAGGCAGAATCCGCACTGAAACCCTCCCGTACATTGTTAATTAGAAATTTTGGCAAGTATTCCAGCAGCACCGATTTGTTCCATAGATAATAGGTATCATCCAAATAAGAACGGTTGGAAAGATAAGAAGGAATTGTAACCGGATAATCCTGCGGCGAATTTGTCAGTAAATACGTATCAAGGCTGAATACAATATTTTTTGTATCCTGTTTTTGTAGCGTTTCCTCAAATAGCGGCGCATAATCGGAAAAATGCGCACCCTGCAAGGAAAGCTTGACACAACGCTCCCCGAAAACGTCGTCCTCAAACCAGCCCGCTTCAAAGTTTTCGCTCATAGAGGAACCGATCAGCGCCGTATCATAATCCATGTTGCGCGCGACGCCAATCAATGCCGAGCGTTCGTCTGTCTCGACTGCGGCAAGCTTTCCAATCGGCGCATGATAATGGATAAACGGATCCACGATTAGGACAAGAACCGCAAGAAGAATAAGAATACCCAGTGTGTATACAATTGTCTTGATCATAAAAGTTTTGTTATTCATCACATTCCTTAATCCCTAAAAATTCACATAAATAAATGTAGAAACCTCCGAGAGCGACAGCACCGACCACACGAGCAGCAGCACGGTAACAGCTAAAATTCCCTTAGACGGACAGAATTGATCAATCCGTTCCTGCGTATTTTTCATAACCGTGCCGGCAAACACCGAAAAAGCAAGCACGGCAAGTATAACGGCCAGACCGGAATAGTACGGCACACCGCCGGATGACTGCTGGATCAGCCATTGCAATAAATTTGCTTCTGCCGGCGTGGCAGCTGCGACCAGTTTAATGTCAACCGGCAGAAACTGAAAGGAAAAAAGCTGCCTAAAAAAGGCGTTTGCGGACTCAAGATCCGGAGCTCTGAAATAAATCCAGGCGAGATTTACAAACAGAAACGTGCCAAGCCAGCGCAAAAAACCCGGGAGCTTTCCCGTCCATTTTGCGAGAAGCTTGCTCAGACAGATTCCGATTCCGTGGATCATGCCCCAAATCAAAAACGTATACGCAGCGCCATGCCAAAGACCGCTTAAAAAGAAAATTAAAAACATATTAACATAAGTGCGCAGCTTCCCTTTCCGATTTCCGCCGAGCGGAAAATAGACATAAGTACGAAAAAACCGCGTAAGCGTAATATGCCAACGTTTCCAAAACTCCGCGATGGATTTCGCCTTGTACGGAGAATCAAAGTTGACGGGCAAATCAAAATTCAACATGAGGCAAATGCCTGAGGCCATATCGCAGTAGCCGGAAAAGTCAAAATAAATCTGCATCGTATAGGCGAGCATAACAAGAAGCGCGTTGACGCTTCCAAGAGACGGAATATTGGAAAAACCCCAGTCCGTATAGCCAGCGAGTGTATCGGCCAGCAGTACTTTTTTAGCAAGTCCGAATGAAAAGGAAACAAGTCCCTTGGAAAGATTCCCGTAATCCACCTTTTTTCGCAGCGAGTCGTTAAACTGGGGAATCAGCTCCGTCGACAGCACAATCGGTCCGACTGTAATTTTCGGAAAAAAAGAAACAAAAAGCGCATAATCAAGAAAATGGTAACGGACAGCAAAATCCCGATAGCTGTCGATAAGATATGCGATCTGCTGGAATGTGAAAAAACTGATGCCCAGAGGCAGAAGCAAGCTTGCAAACGCGAATGCCGTGCCGAATAATTTGTCGGAAATGACTTCAAAGAAACCAAGATACTTGAAGTAAATTAATGAAGACAGATTCAACAGGATGCCGGCGATCAGCGCGCCCTTTCGGACAACAGGAGCGCATCTCTCCCGGAACAAAAACAGGACGATCGCATAATTGAGCAGAATGCTCGCAACAAGCACGGGCAGCGCTTTTATATTCAGATAACTATAAAACCACAATGACATGCATAATAAAAAGACCTTTGCGATGTCAAAGTAGTCCGTTTTGTTGATCATATGATAGCCGGCAACAGCAAGCGGCAAAAATACAAGCACAAATAAATAAGAATGAAAAACCATAAGCGTACCCTTTTTCTGGCTCTTAACGTAGCTTCAATAAACCCTTTAAACAGCGGGTGCAGACTGTAACGAAAACATATTTAAATGCCGCGCTGCTTACCACAGCTCCTTAGGGTAAGCGCCGGACTCCTTTAATTTTACGATGGATGCCTGTACGAACGGCTTATCCTCCTGATAAGTCACGCCAAACCAGCGGTCACCGGACTGAAGCACCTTGACCGTCGCCTTACCAGCCTTTAGCAGCTCATCAACGACAAACGGCAGATAGCATTCTGCCTTTAAAGGATTATTGGGAACCTCGCGCTCAAAAAATTTTGCAAAGGATAATTCGGCCTCTCGCAAGAAGCTTTTTGTAAAGCCCCACATATTCATGGAAGCGATACTGTCCCGGGGAATATCGGTATAATGCACTCCATCCTCCGTAAAAGCAGCGCCACGGGTCGTTTTTACAATTTTCGTCCGTTCGATAATATCCGTCAGATAGCCTTCTTCATTTTTTGTGCAGATCCCTCTTGAAACCGATCCGTTTTCCGTCAGCGTATTTCCGAGGGCATAACCCACCATCGCATAGCGCTGCTTTTCATCGTCCTTATTAGCCGAAAGATGATCATAAATGACGGAAAAAGCTTCCCTGCCGTAAAAATCATCTGCATTGATAACCGCAAATGAGCCGTCCACGGCGCTCTTGCAGCTCAAGATCGCATGTGCCGTTCCCCACGGCTTTGTCCGACCTTCCGGTACAAAAAAGCCCGCCGGAATATTGGTCACTTCCTGATAGACATATTCGACCTGAATATGGTGTTTCACATTATCGCCGATACAGCTTTTAAAATCCTGTTCGTTTTCTTTCTTGATAATAAAAACGACCTTTTCAAAACCCGCTCTAACCGCGTCATAAATGGAAAAATCGATAATCTTGTTTCCCTGCTCATCGATCGGATCAATTTGCTTTAGCCCTCCGTAACGGCTTCCCATGCCTGCTGCCATAATGACAAGTACCGGCTTATTCATTTTCTTACCTCCAGCTACCCTTTTAATAAAGCTTCTTTCCTTTTTTGATCGGCTCACTCGTCAAATCCACGCCGAGCCGCTTGAATATTTTAATATCGACCTCCGAAAGCATAACTGACGTATGCACCTGACAGCCCTTCAGCTTCGGAAGCTGCTCCAACGCAATTCTTGCATTTTCGTCCGTCAGCGCCGAAATGGATAACGCAATTAATATTTCGTCCGTATGCAGTCTCGGATTTTTCCCGCCCAAATATTTGACCTTCAGCTCCTGAATCGGCTCGATTGCCTCCGGGGAAATCAAATGCATGTCGTGCTCCACATTGCCGAGATATTTTAGGGCATTTAACAGCAGAGCTGCAGAAGCACCGAGCAGATCCGTCGTCTTGGATGTAATGATAGTGCCGTTCGAAAGCTCGATCGCAGCCGTCGGCACACCAAGCAGCTCCGCCCGTTTTTTTGCCGCAACCGTTACCTTTCGGTCGTCCGGAGTGATCTTCGCCTGCTTCATCAGCAGTTCAATTTTATAAACCTCGTTTTCATCCGCTTCCTCATCAACTACCCTGTTTAAAGTCGTATAGTAACGGCGAATAATTTCCATTTTAGAAGCGGCACAGCATACCTCGTCATCGATGATGCAGCTTCCAACCATGTTTACGCCCATATCCGTCGGCGATTTGTAGGGATTCTCTCCATAAATGCCTTCAAAAATCGCGGTCAGCACAGGAAAAATCTCAATATCCCGATTATAATTAACCGTCGTCTCTCCATACGCTTCCAAATGGAATGGGTCGATCATATTAACATCGTTTAAATCCGCGGTCGCCGCCTCATATGCCAGATTAATCGGATGCTTTAACGAAATATTCCAGATCGGAAACGTCTCAAATTTCGCATAACCTGCTTTCATGCCGCGCTTGTTATCATGATAAAGCTGGGAAAGGCATGTCGCCATCTTACCGCTCCCCGGTCCCGGAGCCGTAATGACGACGAGCGGCCTTGTTGTTTCAATATACTCATTTCTTCCAAATCCGTCATCGCTGACGATCAACGGAATATTAGACGGATAGCCGTCGATCGCATAGTGCAGATATACCCTGACATTTCTTTTTTCGAGCTTTCCTTTAAATGCGGCCGCTGCCCGCTGACCCGCATAGTGAGTCAAAACAACGCTGCCCACATACAGCCCTTTATTTTCAAATTCCTGCATCAGACGCTGCACATCCTCGTCATAAGTAATGCCAAGATCATCACGCACCTTGTTCTTTTCAATATCTGCCGCATTGATCACAATTACAATTTCGGCCTGATCTGCAAGCTGCAGCAGCATCCTGAGCTTACTGTCTGGCTCAAAGCCCGGCAGCACACGTGATGCGTGATAGTCGTCAAACAGCTTTCCGCCGAATTCCAGATACAGCTTATTGCCGAACTTCCCGATTCTTTCCCTGATATGCTCCGACTGCGTTTTTAAATACTTATCATTGTCAAATCCCATCTTCATCTTATCTTCCGCCCATCCATAAAATAGAGAGTCTGCCTGCAGACTCTTCTCGCAAATATTCGGCATGAGAGCAGCAAGCTCCCATACCGAATATTATTTTACCACACTTTGCGGCGTTATTCCATTGTAAAATCATTTCAATTGATTGATTTACTTGATTTCTATCAGCTTTCGTTCCTCCACCTTCGGAATCGCTTCCTTCTTTGGAATCTGAAGCCTTAAAATACCGTTTTCAAAGCTGGCATTGATATCCTCCTGGGTGACGTTTTCGCCGACGTAGAAGCTTCTCGAACATTCGCCCGTATAGCGCTCTCTGCGGATAAACTCACCCTTCTTATTCTTTTCCTCATTGCTCTCGCTATGTGAGGCGCTGATTGTCAAATATCCATCCTTAAGCTCTGCCTGAATATCCTCCTTTTGAAAGCCCGGAAGCTCCAGATCCACTTGATAGCCATCCGCAAATTCCTGCACATCCGCATTCATGCCGATCGACTTTTTCCCCTTCTGTCCATATCCAAATGGAGAAAAAAACATATCGCTGAAAAAGTCATCTACAAAATTGTCCCTAAAAATACTTGGTACTAACATAAGTCATTCCTCCTTCGACTCAACTAAATAATTTCCCATGGACTACATGGTAACTCATATATTATCGTTCCCAGCTTCACATTGATTTATCAATCCTTCGCCGGTTGATAAATCAATGTCCGCCTCCGCAAAACAAAACACATTGTTTGTTTTGTTATATAATATATACCACACATTGTTAGCACTGTCAATGGGTGAGTGCTAATTTTATAAATTGTTTATACTTGCACTCAACTATTCCTC
>CAZMIX010000025.1:0-35010 GCA_964566545.1 uncultured Lachnospiraceae bacterium
TTGCTGGAAATCTCGGTTTTCGGAATATAAATAACAGAAATCGGCGCATCCGCGTCCTGCGTGAACAAAAAAATGCTGACGACTCCTGACGCGATGAGGGCCGCAATCAGAAGGAGCAGCTTCCATTTACTCTTTACCATCTTCTTCACGTCCGCCTCCTGTCTGCCGCACCTCGTACGGCACCGTAACCGTTACATACGTGCCATGCCCGACGCTGCTGTTGTATTTGAGTCCGTAGCGCTCTCCGTAATACAGCTTTAAGCGGCTGTTTACATTACGGACGCCGACCTTGCTGATGCTGTCGCCCTTATTGCCGTCAAAAATATGCGCGAGCGTATTCGCATCCATGCCGATGCCGTTGTCGTGGATCCGTAAAACGGCTTCCTCTCCTTCGATGGAGCCGGTGATCGTAATGCGGCCTTTCCCTTCCTTCGTCTTGATCCCATGGTAAATCGCATTTTCCACAAGAGGCTGCAGCACAAGCTTTGCGATGGGACAGCGCATGACCTCATCCTCGACGTTAATATCATATTCGAGCTTGTCATGGTAACGCATCTGCTGAATTTTCAAATATTCGCTCACATATTCGATTTCTTCCGCAACCGTCACAATTTCCTTCTGGTTGCTGATGCTTTTTCGAAGCAGCTTGGAGAGTGCCGATGTCATATAAATGACTTCTTTATTTTTTGCGCTCTCCGCCATCCAAATGATGGAATCCAACGTATTATACAAAAAGTGCGGATTGATCTGCGCCTGCAGCGCCTTAAATTCACTCTTGCGCTTTTCGTCCTGTTCCTCTTTGTTTTTCTGGATCAATTCCTTGATCTGTCCGACCATGACATTAAAAGAAGCGATCAGATCCCGTATTTCATTTCCGGCTCTTGGAAACTGCATCTGCGTTTCCAGATTTCCCTGCTCGACCTGCTTCATCGTGCTGCGCAGCTTCGTAATCGGCTTCGTGATGGCCGAGGATAAAATCATCGAAATCACGGTTGCCGCCGCAATCAGGCAAACCGCAAGTATGATATAGAGCTTTTGGATTTCCTCGCTTCTGGAAAGCAGCTCGTCCAAATACGTGACGCCGACGACCGACCAGCCCGTCTTTTCGGATTTCGTTACGGTATAAAGGCGCTTGCCGTCATCGGATAAAAAATTGCCGTTGCCGCCCTTTGGCGTGCTCAATATTTTGTCGATCCGCTCATCGAGCAGCCCGTTATATAAAAGCTGCTGCTTCGGATGGTAAATGACGCTGCCGTCCTCATCCAGAATAAATACATAGCCTTTCGCGCCAAGGCTGATCTTTTCGCACAGGCTACTGATCGAGGAATAGTTTAAGTCGATGAAAAGCACACCCTCCGCCCGTTCCGTTTTCGGATTCATGATGCCGCGGCTCAACGTCACGACCCATTTGTATTCGTTTAATACAATATTCTGCACATGAGAGGAGGTGATTTCCCCTTCCCCCGAAATGGCCTTCGTATACCAGTCCATTCCTTCGAACTTTGCATACGGGTTGATCGCAACATTTTGCCGGTTGATAAAATAGCGTCCGCTTTTTCCTACGATGCCGATATTGTAAATGTCGTCCCGCGTATCCCGCAAAAGCTCAAACTGTTCTCCGATCGCCGCCGCATTTTCATTTCTCGCAGGCTGTCCGTTCTCCTCATCTAGATAGCTGCCGACGTTCGAATTATTCAAAACGAGCTCCGCCAGATTTTCCATATTGGAAATATAGGAATCGATGTCCGAGTTGACCATCGTAACGAGCTGCATCGTGTAATCCGTAGAGGTTTCGAACAGCGCCTTTTCGATCTGCTGCACGGAAATAAACGCCAAAACGAGCACGGCCGCCGCAATCAGCGCCGCGAACGAAACGAGCATTGTCATTCTGATACTTTTAAATCCAAGCTGAAGCTGTCTTTTCTTTTCCCGCATATTAGTTTCTCACGCTTTTCGCGTATTCTCCCGGTGTTTTTCCAGTCTGTCTTTTGAAGATACTGCTGAAATAATGCGGATCGCTGTAGCCGACCTCCAAAGCGACCTCGTAATTTTTCAGGCTTGTCGTTTTCAGCAGCTTTTTCGCTTTTTCGATGCGGACACGGGTCAGCGTCTCGATGAACGTCTCCCCCGTATAGGCTTTAAAAATAGTGCTGAAATAGCTTGTCGATACGCTTAGGTATTCGCATACCGTATTGAGCGACATACCCGCATTCATATAATTTTTTTCGATATAATCGAGCGCAAGGACCGCCTGCTTCTGATTGACGCTTTCCCGCTTGCCGACGATTCCCTTTGCGAGCGCAAGGCAGTAATTTAAAAATTCCTCCTTGATTTCCCGCAGGTGCTCATATTCGTTCAGCTTACTGATAAAAGCGCTTTCCTTTTCAAAGCTGCCGCCAAGATCCATCTCGCTCTCCTCAAGAGTGATCAAAACGGTCAGCACAATGTTTTGGATATGAATAAAAATGACCTTCCGCTCAAAAAGCTTTTCGCGAAATTCCTGAAATAATTCCTCAACGGCCCCTTTCAGCTCCTTAGACTGGTTCGTCTTAATCAGAAGTACGAGCCGTTCATTCCATGCGGAGGTTTTCATGCCCGTATGCTCCGTCTTCATGACAAAGTCCCTTCCATAGACAAACGCGGAATCCTCTAACAGAAAGCGGAATTCCTCCGCCTGCTTCGCATTCTCATAAGAGTGCTGCCATGCATATGGTTCCTTCACCGTGTCACCCACGAGAATGCTGACCCTTGTTTTCATGCATTTTTGCATTTCAAGAATGATGCGGCCGCCGATTTCCTTAATCAGCTCCTGTAAGCCCTTCTCGCTGTCCGCCGTACAGAGGAACACCGTCTGGTCATTCATATTCCGAAAACAGTTTGCCTGTACATATTCTTCTATGATTTCATTGGAAATATTGTAAATGGCAAACTCGATGATATCCTTGTTCATATCCCCGTATTTTTCAAAAAATTCCGAGGAATCCTCCTTCACGACCATGCATATCGCCTGAAAGCTGCCGTACAGCTTCACGTTAAAGTGGGCAAGCTGCTCCAACAGGTCGTTCCTCGCGCCGTTTCCCTCGATCACCCGGTTTAAAAACAAATCCCGCAGCATCGGCAGATTCTCATTGTAGGCGCGCTGGATCTTTTTCACATTTTCACGCTCGCTGTTTAAGGAATCCAGCTTCTCCTTGATCTTTAAAAGCTCCACGCGCAGCTCGTCCGCCGTGATCGGTTTTAAAATATATTCCGAGACGCCGTATTTCAACGCCCGCTTCGCATATTCAAATTCATCATGTCCGCTGATGATCATGACCTTCATGTCCGGAAAATGCTCCTGCACATAGGCGGACAATTCCAGCCCGTCCATGATCGGCATACGGATGTCCGTCAAAAGAAGATCGGGGCGCTCCCGCTCCAGCAGCTTGATCGCCTCCCTGCCGTTTTCCGCCGTGCCTGCCAGCACAAAGCCTGTCTCACTCCACGGCGTATTTTCGGACACCGCTTCCCTGATCAATATTTCATCATCAACAAAAATCACCTTGTACATGGCGGCCTCCCTGTCCTGTGCGGCGCTTATCGATTCGCTTTTGCATCCGCGCATTGCTTGCCTTATTGCTATAATAGTCGAAAACAGAGTGCCAGTCAAACTTCTTTTGCCGACACTCTGCTCTTTTTATTATGAATGGGTCACCGCTAAATACCGCTCGTAGGCCGCTTCCCATTCCGTGGCGCCCTGCGGTTCATAGACGGAAATGTCGGGCGATTTGGCAATCATCCGCCGCGCTTCCCCGATATCCTGAATAGCTCCCGCAGCGATGAGCTGCAGCACAACATTCCCGTATACGGTCGCCTCCACCGGCCCCGCCGACACCTTCGTATGGCAGGCATCCGCCGTCATCTGGCACAAAAGGGCGCTCTGACAGCCGCCGCCGACAAGATAAACCGTCTCATATTCCTTCTTCGTACATTCCTTGATTTCCTGCAGCGTATCCCGGTATTTGAACGCGAGGCTTTCGTCGATGCAACGGACGATTTCCGCTTCCGTTTCGGGTATTTCCTGTCCGGTCCGCTTACAGTATTCCCGGATCCTTCGCGGGATGTTCCCGCTCGGCACAAATTCCGGCGCGTCCGGGTCGATGAAGCATTTAAAAGGCTTTACCTGCTTTGCCATCGTTTCCAGCTCGCCAAAGCCGTATTCCTTTCCTTCTCTTGCCCACTGCCTGCGGCTCTCCTGAATGAGCCATAGGCCGATGATATTCTTCAGGAAGGAAATCCTACCGCCATAGCCGCCCTCATTTGTGATGTTTAAACGGGCGGAGTCCCCGTTGATCAGCGGCTCGCCAAGCTCGGTGCCGAACAGCGACCACGTGCCGCAGCTAATGAAAATGAAATCCTCTTCCATAGCCGGTATGCTGACCAGCGCGCTCTGCGTGTCATGCCCCGCAATCGCGACGACCTCGGGCGCTGTTTCCAGCCCAAGCTCTTCGCAGATATTGGCCGAGACTCTTCCAAGCGCCGTACCGCTCGGAATGATTTCCGGGAAAATACGGCTCGGAATGCCGAGCGCATCCATAACCTTCCCCGACCATTTGCGGTTTTTCGCATCCAGAAGCTGTGTCGTCGATGCGATGGAATATTCCGCACCCTTCTCTCCAGTCAAAAAATAGTTGAACAAATCGGGCATCAACAGAAGCTTATCGGCACGCTTTAATATTTCCGGCCGCTTTTCCAAAAGCGCCACGAGCTGAAAAGCCGTATTGATCTCCATAAACTGGTTTCCGGTAATCCTATAAAATTCGTCCTTCGGAAGCTTCGCAAATGCTTTTTCAAACATGCCTTCCGTCCTGGCGTCCCGGTAATGCACCGGATTTTCGAGCAAATTTCCGTTCTCATCGATCAAGCCGAAATCTACGCCCCACGTATCGACGGCAATGCTGTCAAAGCCGCCGTTTAGCTTCGCCCTGACAATTCCCTGCTTCATTTCATGGAACAGTCGCAGCACGTCCCAATACATCGTTTGATGGACGGTCACCGGTTCGTTTAAGAACCGGTGTACCTCTTCCAATGTAATTTTTTCGCCGTCATATTTCCCGATGATTGCGCGGCCCGAGCTTGCGCCGTAATCGATAGCCAATACTCTCTTTTCGTTTTCCATAGGCGCTCTCCTGACTAGTTGATGCTCTTATACAGTGGGCCGTAAGTCTGGCATGCCCTGTAGTCCTGTCCTTCCTTATCCATGCCGAACGCATTCCATGCCGCCGGCCTGAAAATCTTCTCCTCCGGCACGTTGTGCATGCATACCGGTATTCTTAAAATCGAGCAGAACGTAATCAAATCCGCGCCGATGTGGCCATAGCTGATCGCACCATGGTTCGCGCCCCAGTTGTTCATCACGTCATAAGCGGTCTTGAATGCTCCTTCACCCGTGCATCTCGGTGCAAACCACGTACAGGGCCATGTGTAGTCCGTTCTCTTCCAAATCTTATCGGAAATATCATCCGGCAGGTTGATCGTCCAGCCTTCGGCGATCTGCAGTACGGGGCCTAAGCCTTTGACGAGATTCAAGCGGATCATCGTCACAGGCATCTCCGCTCTTGTCAGGAAACGGGAGGAATAGCCGCCGCCGCGGAAGTAGCCGTTATCGGCTTCGCACCACTGTGTCGCGTTCATCACCGCGTCCTGATCCGCCTGTGTCATCTCATACCACGGCTTGATCACGCCGTTTCCGTCCGCATCCTTCACTTCGCCGCACGCATCCAGACAGCAGGCGCCGGAATTGATCAGATGGATAAAGCCGTCGGCCTCCTTCGCCTTGCCTTCGATTTCATAGCCGGTCGCCTTCTTTACCGCGTCGCCGCTCCAGTATGTGCGCACATCCGCAAACATCTGCGCGCTGTTTGTTAAAAGCTTCATGAACAGCATGCCGAGTCCGTTTAACGTATCGTTCTCCGTAGCGAGCACATACGGCTCTCTTGCGCCTGTCCAGTCAAAAGACGTATTCAAAAGCGCCTCCGCAAGATCGCAGTTCGGATAAAAATCCGTCCACTGTCTCTGTCCCTGGAAGCCTGCGCAGACCGCATTATGGCCGACCATTTCTTCCTCACAGCCCTTCGGAAGGTTCGAGTTGCCGTTCATCAAATCCTTGATAATGACCATCATCTTTACGACGAACTCCCAGTCCTTTTCCTTCTCCTCGTCGCTCTTTTGCAGCTCAGGCGGGTTCTTGTCAAAGCCTCTGACGCATTTTTCCTTAGACCATGCAAGCGCTCTCTTAAATTCTTCCTCGTCATAAATGCCTTCCGACATGCGGCGGATGATTTCGACCTCATCGACGGATTCCACTCTCATGCCAAGATATTCTTCGATAAATTCGGGGCTGATAATCGAGCCAGCAATCCCCATACAGATCGAACCGATCTGCAAATAGGATTTGCCTCTCATCGTAGCCGCAGCAACTGCCGCGCGTCCGAAGCGCAGCAGCTTTTCCGTCACGTCTGCCGGAATGCTTGTGTCGTCCGCCTCACATACGTCATGGCCATAAATGCCGAATGCCGGAAGCCCCTTCTGTGCATGGCTCGCGAGCACCGATGCCAGATATACGGCTCCCGGTCTCTCTGTTCCGTTAAAGCCCCATACGCCCTTGATCGTATTCTTGTCCATATCCATCGTTTCAGCGCCGTAGCACCAGCACGGCGTTACCGTCAGCGTGATGTCCACGCCTTCTTTTTTGAATTTCGATTCACATGCTGCGGCTTCCGCAACACGTCCGATCGTCGTATCCGCTATAACGACTTTTACCGGTTCTCCGTTAGAGTATTTCAAATTTTCCTCGAACAGCCTTGCTGCCGATTTTGCCATATTCATCGTCTGGTCTTCCAAAGACTCTCTTACCTTTAGTGCACCTCTTCTGCCGTCAATCGTCGGTCTGATCCCGATTACCGGATAATCCCCGATTAATCTGCTTTTTGCCATTTCAAAGTCCTCCTTTTCCTTCACACGTGCCGGTCCTTTCCGGCAATATCATTTTCTGCTTTCTCTGTCAATCCGGCGTTCCGTTTTTATGCTGCTGTACGACGTTCTTCGCAAAACAGCTTTGGCACATAAACTTGGATTGATATTTTCATTATAGCCCTGTAAAAATAGAAATTCATGTGTTATAATAGATAAAAAGTATAACGATATTCACATTTTGCCTCTTCGGGCAAAATGTGTTGGGGATGCGCACTCGCGCATAAGGTAGTTGTTGCTGACGCAACTGCGCTCGGCGCGCAAAGCATGCAATCCTGCTATATTATATGATTTTTTAGATTTTTTATGGGATTGCATGCTTTGATCTTTCTATAGTTTTGGCTTTTAGGAAAATATTGGGTTAAATGCGCACTCGCGCATAAGGTATATGGCAGCCAAGCTGCCTACGCTCGGCGCACAGGGAGGCTTTTATGAAATATTTGGAATACCGTGAAAAAAGGCAGCAGGGGACATTCGATTTTCCGATTGCATTTTATCATATCGAGCCGAGCCATCCGCGCTATATGATGCCCTACCACTGGCACACTGAATTTGAACTGATCCGCATATTGGAGGGAAGCTTTTGCCTGATCATCGACGGGACGCCGCTCACCGCCGAAAAAGGAGATATTTTGTTTATCCGGGATGGTGTCCTGCATGGCGGAACACCGCTTTGCTGCAGCTATGAATGCGTCGTGTTCGATTTAAAGCTTTTGTTACAGGATAATCATATTTGTGCAAAGCAGATCCGCAGCATCGTCGACCACACGATTTCCATTCATACCAGACTTGCAGACGCAGGGGAAGCACTTTCACAAGCCATTGCCAATATTTTTGATTCTCTGCACGAAAAAAAGACCGGCTATGAATTTATCACACAGGGAGCATTATATCAGCTTTTTGGCATTATCCTCGGTGAACATCTGTATGAGGAAGCACCGCGCTCATCTGTCGCTGTTAAACATCATATCCGGAATTTTAAAAATGTATTAAATTATATTGAAACACACTATACGGAAAATATTTCTCTGGATGAACTCGCAAAGGAAGCCGGAATGTCCCCGAAATATTTCTGTCGGTTTTTCAGGGATATGACGAACCGCACTCCGATTGATTATGTGAATTATTACCGCATCGAATGCGCCTGCGAGCAATTATCGATAACGCAATCAAGCGTCACCGAGGTGGCTTTCAATTGCGGTTTTAATGACATGAGCTATTTCAGCAAGCTGTTTCGACGCTACAAAGGTATTACGCCGCGCCAATATTTAAACAGGAAATTTCAGTAAGAACACGACATTCTGTTATTCGCCTATAAATTTGGTAAATGAATCTTATACTGCTTGCTGATTTCGTCAACAATTTGCTCGTTTTCTTCCAATACGATTGCATATATGAGATAATCTTCCCACAGCGCTACCTGTTCTTGTTTTGCCTCCGAGAGCAAGCTGAAATCGTGTATAAACCGTGCCAGCCCGGCGATTTTTTCAGCCATCTCATTACCAAGCGGCGTTCTTTCCCATAAAACATCAAGGCGGTCACTATAGCTTACCCGCTGCATCGCAGCATACCAAGGCACGAAAAGAAAGAAATCCCAGGATAAAATCATGGCAAGTGCCATGATCCATTCAAATACAGAGTTTGCCGCGAACATGTCAAAGTGAAGAAACACACCCCATATGATAAAGGTAGGAATGGTGCCAAACACGGCAATTACAATATATATCGCTGCCGTTTGATTTTTGTCCTCTTGATTCTTTCTCTGAATATATCCTGAACGTTCGGCTCTGGCAAAGCGATTTTGCTTCCACTGCAGCAAGGCTTTTTTATTATTTAGCCTGCCGTCTTTAATGAGATACAGCAATTCCTGCTCACTATCGTCAAGCTTTTGGGCTTTTTCGGTGCTCCGCACAATTCGGCCGTTTTTCTCAAAGCGAATGGCTTTTTTATTTTGCATACTGAGTAAGGTGGCAACTATATCTTTTTTGCCGTAAAGATTCAAATCTATCAGCAGGCTGACATATGCGGGAGCAAGCCTCTCCAGATTGTCCCGGTAATAATCAATATCCTGTACGGGAATAAATGAGGCATCATCGCGTACCCGTCTAGCCCTGCCTTTTTGTATGCCAAGCGCAATGGCCGCGATTAAAACCGGAACCAAAACCATGGAACAAATAAAGAAGGTTAGAGCAAGACCAATCAAATATGTTTCCAGTGTATTCCAGCCGTCAAATATATCAATGCCATAGCCAAACAAAAGAGAAAAAGCGTACAGGCATGCGATCACCGCAAAGAAAACCAGCATATTTTTGCGCTTTTGTTTTTTTGTTAGTTTTGTTTTGAAACGTGACTTTTTCATTTGCCCTCACATTTAAAATTTAATTTTCAATTCGCCGCGCTTCTCCTCGCTCACAGCGTAATAGGAAGCAAACTAATTGAATTCCATTTAATTTGCTTCTTCCCTCATCGTATATAATTTGGGAATTTTTTCTTTATACAAGTACAGCCAAGGCGTCGTCACTGGCAGGCTTCCGAAATTCTTTTTGTCATATTCCTGTATGGCGCCGCTCTCCTCGATGCAGATGACGCGGTCGGCAATTCCAAGCGAATCCGCGAGATTGACCGCCAGTATCACGACCGCGATTTTTTTCTCGAGCAGCTTTTCCATCCGCTTCATGATATGGATGCGCTGGGACACCTCCGCACCCTTAAACGGAGAAACGCAAAATACGACCTTCGGATTCTGTAAAAGGATCCGCGCATAAATCAAATCATACTTCTGCATTTCCGATAATTGCTCAATACGCATGTCAAAGACCTCTTCCCCGAGTGTCGGCGCAAATTCCCTGCGGATTCCTTTTCTGATCCGACTGTTTAACCAGATAGATGACAGCTTGTGATCCATCGTAAAGCAGAGATTTTCCATATAGCTCATCTCCGGAAACAGCATCGTCTTTGTCGGGGACTCCTGGATGACGGCGACGCTTCGCTCACGCTTTTTGGAAAACGCCTCCCCATCGACGAACAGCTCCCCGCTTTTATAAGTCCCGTCCTTCGTCGTGAGCAGATCCAAAAAGTCCTGAAACAGGCAATTATTCATATCCTGCACGACAAGGCATTCGCCAGCCGTCACACGCAGGCTCAAGTCCCTGATATTTCCGCAGCACAAATGCGCCGTTTCAAACGCCGCCTTCGGAAGCCTTGCCGCCTCGGATCGTTTTACCGCCTCCGGCTTTCTTTCAAGCTGCTCCTTCACATGGCGCTCAAAATCCTCCGTACATTGAAATGAGAACGTATCCGGAATCGGATCTAAGTCCTGAAAGATCTTCGTGATTTTCCCGTTCATCATCAGAGAGGTCCGTCCGCAAATTTGCCTCGCTTCCTCAAAATGCGCCGCAATATACAGAAATGACATGCCTTTTCCCGCATAATGGCGCAGGATTTCATGCAACTTCACAAGCTCCGTATCGCTGACGAATGTCCCGATATCCTCAAGCACGACCAAATGGCTGCCTGCAACGACCGCCTTTAAAATTTCCACGACAAGCCGCTCAAACGCGCTTAATTTTTCTACATACTCCTCCGCCCGGATTTCCAGCCCGATATCCTGCAAAAACGGCTGAAGCTGCTGTTTTAGCATCCGAGGCTGGATCACATGCTTGCGAAAGCCCGGACGCAGCACGAAAATATTGTCCGCCACCGTCAGCTTTGCCGCAAGACAGCTTTTATTCCGTATCACGCTGATGCGGTTGACGCCGTAGGACGGATAACGCCAGTGGTTGACGAGCTTTTCCTTATAATAAACATAGCCGTAATGCAGCGGGTGATTCCTTTGCAACAGCTCCAAAAGGGCGGCCAGACCATAATGATTGACCGGCACGAGTCCCATGATTTCCCCCGCCCAGATCGTCATGCTGAAATTTTCAAGCAGGAGGATCCCCTGCTCCTGGTAGGTCACCCGTTCCATCCTAAGCGTTTCATCCTTCATCGCAAAGCCTCTTGGTTTTTGATTTCCCTGTCACTTATGATTGCCGGAAGCGTGATTTCCACATCGGTACCCACGCCCGGCATTGAAAACACATGCAGGCCGTATTCCTCGCCAAACAGCAGATGAATCCTGTTGTTGACATTGACAAGAGCGATCCCGCCCTCCGACTTTTCCCCGTTTGGCTTTAGTGCGCGGCCGCTCTTTTCCAGACGCTCGTTCATCCGCTCGAGCACTTCGGCATCGATGCCCACGCCGTCATCCGAGATGCGGATCAGCAGGCGCTTTTTGCTGCGCACAAGAGAAATTTTCAAGTGTCCGCTGCCAATTTTGCATTCGGTCCCATGAATGATGCTGTTTTCCAGAATCGGCTGCATCGTCAGCTTCGGAATCCTGCAGCTGTAAATTTCCTCGCGGTCCTGCGCATCACACTCGATCGAAAGGCTCAGGCGCTCGCCGAACCGGTACTGCTGAATGCTGAAATACGTCTCGCAGTTTTGCAGCTCCTCTTCCACCGACACGAGATTTTCGACCTTGCTGATCGTATAGCGGAAAAAAGTGGCAAGCGCCTCCGTCATATCGGATACGCTTGTCAGGCCCGCAATCAGCGCTTCGCTGCGAATGCTCTCCAGCGTATTATATAAAAAATGGGGATTGATCTGATTTTGCAAAGCGAGATACTGCGCCTGCCTTTTATTGAGCTTCAGCAGCTCGGACGAGTCCATCATGCCTAAAAGCTGTTCGAGCACCCGCGCGCCGGACGGTGTCAGCTCCACCCTTCTCAAATCCTCCATGTTCGCGGTCGTATAACCGTCCAAAAACAGCCGCATGTCCTTTTCGTTGTACCGGTACGGCTTGATGACCCATGCCCATGCCAACGCCGCAAGCACGATCAGAAAGACTGCCTCCACAATAAGCGGCCAGACCGGAACATCCCCCTTCCTGATTTCGACGCCGTAGATCAGCATCGAAAAAAGATAGAGCGCCGCGGTGGCGGCCGCCAATATTTGAATACGAAAGGATAAATAGAGAGTTTTTTTCATGAAAACAGCTCCTCCGTCAACCGTATATCTTCCGGTATTCCGCCGGATTTAAGCCTGTGGCCTTTCGAAACGTATGCGTGAAATGCTTCCTGTCAAGATAGCCAACCTGTTCGCAGATTTCCGAAACGGCCATATCCGTCTCCCTGAGAAGCGTCTTCGCTTCCTCGATCCGCACCTTTGTCAGATACTTTAAAAAGCCCTCGCCCGTTTCCTTTTTAAACAACGCGGAAAAATAACTGACACTGAAGCCTGCCTTTTCACAAACCTCCTCCAGCGTGATCGGTTCGCTGAAATGCTGATTCACATACTGTTTTGCGAGCCGAATCGGCTTTGTGGCCTCGCTGCTTTTCAGTTCGCCCGCCTCTTTTAAAAGCTGCTTCTGCATCTTAAGCAGCTCTTCAAATAATTCGTCCATGCTGCCGCACTGCCCGCATTTAAACTCAAACACCCGCCGGATATCATCCGCGCCTGCGGCGGCGATCCGCGTGATAAATAAAACGCCCGCCTTCTCCACAAGCTCGAGCACCTCTCGCCCGCACAGCTTCTTAGTGGCGGCAGCCCTCTCCTTCAGCAGTGTGACCGCCTGCTCGATCAGCGTTTCATCATTCAGCTCCACCGCCTGCTCAATCAGCCTGCCGTACTGCTGCAGCACCGTTTCCAGTTCGATTCCCGAAGCCTTTGGAACATCCTCCAAAATCCTGCCGACGCCCTCCACCAGACGCTCGGCAATCGCCGCCTGTGCCTCCTTTAAGGAAACTGCCAAATCCTTGGCTCGTTTCACCGGCCTTCCAAGAGATAGGGAAAATTCCACAAGTCCGTACAGGTCTTTCCTGCCGTTTAACTGATTTAAACAATCTCTTATTTTTTTTCGGACAACGGTTCGTTTTTCTTCCCTGTATTGCAGCAGACCATAGCCCGTGCTCATTTGAAAATAGAGCAGCACCTCGGCGCAGTCCTCCCGCAGCGTGGACAGCAGCAGCTCACGCACCTTTTCCTGCAGCATTTCTACTGCGGAATCGCTCATCTTCGGCTCGCCGCTGTCTATTTTGATCAGCAGCATCTGTAAAACGCCGACACTCTGGTCGATATAATAGGTATTTTTCAGTATTTCCTCTGAAACTCCTTCAAAATGCGGTGAAAGCAGATCCCGAATCAGGCTGTTGCGAAGCGTTGTCACGGCCTGTCTGCCATTTTGCTCTGTCTCAAGCAGTCCCGCTGTCTTTTCGATTTTCTCCCGAATGCCTTTCAGCGTGTCCATCAGCTCAGTCTGCTTGATTGGCTTTAGCAGATAATTGCCGACGCCGTAGCGAATCGCGGTCTGCGCATACTCAAAATGCGCGTAGCCGCTGATGATCACAACCTCTAACTCCGGCCTTAACCTCTTTGCCTGTTCGATCAGCTCAAGCCCGTTGCAGCCAGGCATACGGATATCCGTAATCAAAATATCCGGTTTCAGCGTCTCAATCAGGTCAAGAGCCTCCAGACCGTTTTCCGCCGTGCCGGCGACCTCCATCCCAAGGCCCTGCCAGTCTGCCAGCGTCTGCACAAGCCTGCATATCAATTTTTCATCATCCGCAATGATCACCTTTAACATCTCGATCCTCCGCTAACATCATAGCATCCCCATACCCGAAATTCAAGAAAGACCAGTTCCCAAAACAAAAGTTCTCATCGTAAATGCAATGAGAACTTTTGCTGTCGCCGACTAAACAGCTTAATTTATTTTGTTAATACGGAAACGCCCGTATCTACAACTTCACCGCCAAGCGATTCGCCCTCGAGTGCCTTCACACATGCTTCAACTCCCTTTGCTCCCATGACATCCGGATTCTGTGCCATCGTGCAGAGCAGATAGCCGTCATCGATCAGGCCAAGGATCGCATCGGACTTGTCAAAGCCGACACCGATCACGCCCGCTTTGCCGGAAGCCTTGATCGCATTGCCTGCGCCGGTCGTGGAACCTTCGTTACAGCCAAAGATTCCGACAACGCCCTGTGTGATATAGTTTTCCGCGATGCTCTGTGACTTTGCGGCATCGCCCTCGCCGTACTGCGTCTCGAGCAGCTCGTAGGCGGTTCCTTCGAATGCGGAGCGGAAGCCTTCCTCACGCATCACGCAGGAATCCGTCGCGGCGTTGACATTGATAATACCGATCGAGCCTTCCTTAATGCCGGCTGCTTCTAATGCCTTTAACATTTCCTCGCCTGCGGTCTTGCCCGCGGCCTTATTATCCGTGGAGAATGTCGCTTCGGCTTCTACGTTTGCCGGAGAATCCACATAGACGATCTTCACGCCTGCTCCTGCGGCTTCCTTTAATGCTGAGGAAATCGCATCGGGACCGTTTGCCGCTACCATGATCGCTTCATAGCCGCCTGCGACCGCGTTGTTGACGCATTCGATCTGCTGTGCGTCGTCCTTCGTATTCGGAGACATAAACGTTACGGATACGCCAAGCTCTTTTGCTTTCGCCTGCGCGCCTTCATCGAGCGTTACCCAGTGCTGGTCGATCGAATCCATCGTGATCAGCGCAATTTTCCATTCCTTGCTGGCCGCCGCGCTGTCCGCTGCTGCCGCCGCACCTGCCGCTGCGCCGGAAGCTGTCAATACGGAAACGCCCGTATCGGTCACTTTGCCGCCAAGGCTTTCGCCGTTGATCGCCGCTACCGCTGCCTTAACGCCCTCATAGCCCATCACGTCCGGATTCTGTGCCATCGTGCAGAGCAGATAGCCGTCATCGATCAGGCCAAGGATCGCATCGGACTTGTCAAAGCCGACACCGATCACGCCCGCTTTGCCGGAAGCCTTGATCGCATTGCCTGCGCCGGTCGTGGAACCTTCGTTACAGCCAAAGATTCCGACAACGCCCTGTGTGATATAGTTTTCCGCGATGCTCTGTGACTTTGCGGCATCGCCCTCGCCGTACTGCGTCTCGAGCAGCTCGTAGCCGGTTCCTTCGAATGCGGAGCGGAAGCCCTCTTCACGCATCACACAGGAATCCGTCGCCGCGTTGACATTGATGATACCGATAGACCCCTCTGTTACGCCCGCGCTCTCGAGTGCCTTTAACATTTCCCCGCCTGCCGTCTTGCCTGCGGCCTTGTTATCCGTGGAGAACGTCGCCTCAGCCTCTACGTTTGCCGGAGAATCCACATAGACGATCTTCACGCCTGCTGCCGACGCTTCTTTCAGTGCCGAGGAGATCGCGTCAGGGCCGTTCGCCGCCACAATAATTGCCTTTGCGCCTGCCGATACGGCATTGTTCACACATTCGATCTGCTGTGCGTCATCCTTCGTATTCGGCGCCATAAACTGTACGGTCACGCCAAGCTCCTGCGCCGCCTTCTGCGCGCCCTCATTCAATGTAACCCAGTGCTGGTCGATCGAGTCCATCGTGATCAGCGCGATGACCGTATCGGAGCCTGTTGCTCCTCCTGCTGCCGCATCTGTTGTTTGAGCCGCACTTGTACAGCCCGCCAGCGTTCCCGCGATCAAACACAGGGAACTCACTACTGCCAATACCTTCTTCATTTCCTTTCCTCCTTATCAAATGAAATTCATTTTCTATAATTAGCGCCATGGTATGGCGGCTAATTTCCTTTTTTTGCGAGCGGATTCTTCTTAAATACCCCTCTGCGGAATACTACATCCAAAAGTACCGCAAACACGACGATGACGCCGATAACGATACGCTGGATCCCAACCTGCGCGCCGATCATGTTCAAGCCGTTTTCGAGCGTCTGCCACACTGCCGCTCCGGCCAGCGTGCCGAGCAGGATCCCTGTCCCTCCAAGGGGAGAAATGCCGCCGATGACTCCGGCTGCGACCGCATACATCTCATACATGTTGCCCGCTTCCATATTGCCCATATTCGCCTGTCCGCAAAGGATCAGACCGACAACAAACGAACAGAAGGCGCTGACAAGGTATGCCTTTGTGACGGTTCCAACGACATTGACGCCGGATAGCTGCGCCGCATCGATATTAGAGCCTATCGCATAAATATGTCTTCCCGTCCTCGTCTTGGAAAGCAGGAAAAAGAAGAGGATAAAAATGACGATCGCGATCCAGAACGTATTGTAGATGCCCGCTGTCTTTCCGTAGTAGAACACACTCTGAAAGCTGTCCGCCGCTTCCTTTCCAATCCCTGAGCTGATGGCATCCGTATTCCGGTTGCCGTTTACCATATAAGCGACGCCCCTTGCGACAAACATCGTGCCGAGCGTGGCGATAAATGGCGGGAGCTGGCACTTGCCGACGAGGATGCCGTTGATGATGCCGATCACCATACAGCAGCACAGCGCGATCAAAATTGCCACGGCCGGAGAAACGCCCATCGTCATCAGCGTCGCCGTAATCATGGCGCTCATGCCCACGACCGAGCCGATGGAAAGATCAATATTTCCGGTGATCAGGCAATAGCTCTGGCCGATGCCGATCAACAGGTACTTTGACATGGAACGAAGCAGATTCATGACGTTCTGTCCCGTAAAAACGGTGGAATTGATCATGCCGAAGGCGATATAGATGATGATCAGACCCGCAAAAGCGGTCAGCGCCCCTCTCATTCCACGGATATCCAGAATCCCCTTTAAGGGATGTTGCTTGCTGCGACTCATTTCTTTTTCCTCCTTCATTATTCACCGCTCGCCAGTTTCTTTTCAAATTTCGTCGCGAGCATCAGAATTTCGCTTTGCGTTGCCTCTTTTGCCATCAGCTCGCCGGTAATTCGTCCGTCGCACATGACGATAATCCGATCCGCGATGCCCATAACCTCCGACATTTCCGACGAAACGAACAGCACCGCGATCCCCTGCTGCTTTAACTCATTCATCAGGTGATAAATTTCCACCTTTGCGGCGACGTCGATTCCCCTCGTCGGCTCGTCAAAAATGACGACCTTTGAATTTCTCGCAAGCCACTTGCCGACAACGACCTTCTGCTGGTTGCCGCCCGAAAGATTGCCCGCGTCGATTTCGATGTTCGGTGTTTTTACCTTCAAACTCTGCACGGTCTTTGCGCACAGCTCCGATTCCCGCTTCCGGCTGACAACGCCAAATCTATTGCAGAGCAGATCGAGATTGGGCAGCGCGATGTTGTGGCGAATGCTCAGCTTCGTGCAGAGTCCGTCCTTTTTCCGGTCCTCCGGCGCCAGCACGATGCCCGCCCTGATCGCATCCTCCGGCCTTTGGATAACCACTTCTTTCCCTTCCAGAATAATTTCTCCGCCATCCTTGCCGTCGATCCCAAAAATCGTCCTCGTCGTCTCGGTCCGCCCGGCTCCCATCAGTCCAGCAAGGCCGACGATTTCGCCTTCATAGACAGAAAAATTGATATCCCGCACCATGCGGCCCCTGTTCAAATTTCTGACTTCAAGGATCTTTCTTCCCCGCTCACATTCCACATGCGGAAACTTCTCCTTGATTTCACGGCCGATCATGTGGGCGATAATTTCGTCGAGCGTCGTATCCCTGTAATTCATCGAGGTGACATATTGCCCATCCCGCATGACCGTCACCCGGTCCGTGATATGCTGCAGCTCTTCGAGCCTGTGCGATATGTAAACGATGCCGCAGCCCTTTTTCTTCAAATCCCTGATGATGCGGAACAGATCCTCAATTTCCTTTGCCGTCAGCGCGGAGGTCGGTTCATCCATAATGAGAATTTTTGCGTTTATCGAAAGTGCTTTTGCGATCTCGACCATCTGCTGCTTGGATACCGGCAGATCGCCCACGATCTGGCGCGGGCTTAAATCGATTTTCAATTCATCCAGAACGCGCTGAGCTTCCTCCTCCATCTCGCTGTTGGAAAGCACGATGCCTTTTCTCGTCTCCCGCCCTAAAAAGATATTTTCCGTAATGTTTAAGTGCCGGCACATGTTCAGCTCCTGATGGATAATCGCTACACCGGCCTCCTGTGCCTGCTTCGGCGTCAGACTTTCATATTCCCTGTCAAAAATTTTAACCAGTCCCTCGTCCTTTGTATAGACGCCGCTTAAAATTTTCATCAGCGTGCTCTTTCCCGCGCCGTTCTCTCCAAGAAGCGCCATCACCTCGCCGGCGCGCAGCTCAAAGTGTACGTCATCCAGCGCCTTTACACCCGGAAAGAACTTGCTGATGTGTTCCATCAACGCAATCGTCTCATTCATTATTTACCACCTGTCCTTATCCCAAGTATCCTTTCCGCAGCCTTTTGTTCAATCAGCTAACTTTTCTCTTATTATAGCAGAGAGTCTTTGTGCAAATAAGGTGGCATTCTTTTTTCTTAAGGGGGTATTTTTATGAAGTGTGCACAAAAAACAGAGAGATCCATGGATGGGATATCTCTGTTTTGTCTTTTCCCGCATATTATTTCGTTGTCCTTTTGCCGCCAGGCAGCCCTACTCACACGCCGGAGCCTCCAGCAATTTATATAAAAGCGTATACAACGTTCCCGCCTCCTCTTTGGAAAGCGGCATACATTTCGCAATCCGGGAAGGGATCTGCTCCGCCTGCTCCTTCAGCCTCCGGCCGGATTCAGTAATCGTAACGATGACTGCCCGTTCATCCTCCGTGCTGCGCCGCCGCTCTAACAAGCCCTTCCCTTCCAGACGCTTTAAAAGCGGGGTCAGCGTTCCGGAATCCAGATACAGATGCTCCCCTAGCTCCTTTACGCCGATACTTTTCCTTTCCCACAGCACCATCATCGTAATATATTGCGTATAAGTCAGGTCAATTTGGTCGAGAAACGGCTTATATCTGCCAACAACCTCCTTTGCCGCCGCATACAGCGGGAAACAAAGCTGATTTTTTAATTGCAGCGGATCATAGCTCATACCGGTTCCTCAAGCAATTTGGCAATATCCTTCGCGATGGCGGCAGGTGTCGTCGTAGGGGCATAGCGGGCGATGACCTCCCCTTTTCTGTTTATCAGGAACTTCGTGAAGTTCCATTTAATATTCGTCCCTCCGAGACCTCCCTTTTGGGATTTCAGCCAGGTATACAACGGATTTTCTTTTTCCCCGTTGACCTCAATCTTGTCAAACTGGCGAAACGTGATGGCAAAACGGCTCATGCAGAAGCTGCCGATTTCCTCATTTGTGCCGGGCGCCTGGTTTCCAAACTGGTTGCACGGAAAGTCCAGAATCTCAAAGCCCTGCTCCTGATACTTCGTATACAGCTCCTGCAAGCCGCTGTACTGCGGTGTAAAACCGCATCCCGTCGCCGTATTGACAATCAGCAGCACCTTTCCTTTGTATTCGGAAAGACCGACCTCTGCGCCCTTTGCATCCTTGAGTGTCAAATCATATAATTGCATATTGTGTTCCTCCTTTTATTTTTATATTTTTCAAAATTAAATTGTGTACAATCATTATGCGCCAAAAAATTATAGTTGTCAAGTGTAACTAATTAATCAGCTCCATCACGCCGTCAATTCCTTTTTCCCTGAAAATTTCCTTATAATAGCCGACTTCATCCTCGATAATGCCGTCGATAACCTGCATCCCGAGCAGCTCTACCGGCGCTTTGTCATCCGTCAGCAGCAGACCGCCTCCCTCATAGGGCGTGATAGCCGGCTCTATCTTCTGCAAAAATGCTTGTAAGCTTTTATCCTCAATTTTGGAAAGCTGATCGGCAAACACATCCATGATCTGCTGATTGTCGGTAGCAAACAGCTCCCGATTCGTGTTGCTTTCCACATCGACCGTATAGACCGTGTCAAATTCCCCCGCAATCGTATCGGCCAGATAATCGGTAATGCTGTCCGGCTCGTCGGTCTGCATGTTCATGTTGACGACCATGACGCCGTTTTCCTTTAAATGCGCCTTCACAAGACGGAAGAACTCCGCCGTCGACATCTGAAACGGGATCGTAATATCCTGATAGGCATCCACCAAAATGACATCATATTTCTGATCTGTCGCCTGCAGGTAGGCCCTGCCGTCATAGGTCACCGTTTCGATATCAGCCGGCAGCTCAAAATATTTCCGTGACAAATCCGATATTTTCTGATCGATCTCGACTCCCTTGATTTCAATATCCCCAAAATAATTCCGGCACTGCTTCGCATAGGTGCCCGTCCCCATTCCGAGCACGAGCATATTATTATCGGAACCGTCCACAATACCGGCCATCAGCGGCGCCGCGAGCGCATAATCATAGTACATGCCCGTCAGCGAATCCTCCTTCATCATGATGGACTGTACGCCGAACAGCACATTCGTCGAAAGAATGACGCTTCGCTCATCCTCCTTCACCTGCAGATAATTATAGATGGATTCCCCTTCATACAGCAGGGAGTTCTCCCAAAACGCGAAGCTGTCCTTTGCGCTGAGCAGGCTGCATACGGCGAGCACGAGCACAGCCGCCGTACATTTGGCGGCCATTTTTTTTATGCTGATAAAATAAAGAAGGCCCAGCAGCAGCAAAATTCCCGCAAATAACAAAAATGTGACGGAGGTGCCGACTGCCGGTATCGTCACAAATGTCGGCAAAAACGTGCCGATGATGCTCCCGATCGTATTATACGCGCCAAGCGTACCAACGACCTTTCCGCTGTCATCCAGACTGTCCACCGTATATTTGACGAGCGATGGCGTCACCGTGCCGAGCAGAAAAAGCGGAAACACAAAAATGATCATGCAGGCGAGAAAAGCCGCGATGATCAGAAAGGAATTGCTGATCGTCACGATAAGCACGCCGGATATCGCAATGATAATATATTTCCCGACGGCCGGAATGGCCGCAATCCACACTGCGGCAATGATCAGGCGCAGATAGAGCTTGTCCGGATTCGGGTCCTTATCCGCCCTTCTGCCGCCCCAGATGTTGCCCAGCGCCATCGCGATCATGATCGTGCCGATGATGATCGTCCAAACGATCTGCGAGGAGCTGAAATACGGGGCCAGAAGTCTGCTCGCGCCAAGCTCTACCGCCATCACCGACATTCCGGCAAAAAATTCAGTCGCATATAAATAATATTTATTCGATATGATCGGGGGTGTTTTCATATAATTATGGGTTCCTTTCGCTGTGCTACCTGTATTATTTTTCAAACTGTCTTTTCAAAATAGTCATAGGTTTCGTCTTTTCCGGTATGCTTCATGCAGGAGGAAAGCATTTTGTACGAAGCTTCATTTTCATGAAAGCATTTTGCAACGATTTTATAAAGATGCAGACCATATAAGCCCCAGTCCGCCGCCGCCTGAAAGGCTTCCGTTCCGTATCCGCAGTTTGCCCAGGCTCCGGCGATCCGGCATCCCAGCTCTGCCGCCCCCTTATAGTCAAAATGGTGGAAAACCGCTTCACCGATCAATCTCCCGTCAAGGCGGATCGCCAAATTAAGAGCCACCGCCTTCTGGAAATCCTGCTGCGCCCCACGGTAAAAGCTGTCCTCCGCCATCGGTTCCGTAAGACTTTCCAAGTCGTCATAACCCCAGTGGCGGTTGCGCTCCGTATCCAGAACAAGCGCATTGTAGGCAGGAATATCCGCTTCGGTCAGCTCAGACAGTGTCAGGCGTTCCGTTTTAAGGACGGGAATATCCTTTAAATGCATCAAATATTCATTTTGTGGCTCCACCCGGTATTTAGAAGCGAGCGCAACCGGCCCATACTGCATTTTTGCGTTCCGAAGCCCCTTGTTGGCCGCATCGTCCTCCCGGTTGATATACGTGGTATCCAGCGAAAACACCCGGCAAAACTCCTGCACCAGTGCCGGATAAACGCCCTCGTAAGAATATAGCGCCTTTTCAATATGAATGATCAGCGTGTCTTTGCATTTTTCCGCCAGCTCCAGCGCGATCAGCTTCTCTCCCATGAATATGCCGCCCGCAAGCACCCAGACCGCATCCAGCATTTGAAACAGCCGTTTGGCGAGCGTCAGCTCATGCATCGCCTCCGCATTTTCATTTTTCGGAAATTCCAAAAGATAATCCTCCCAAAATTTCTCGATCGCCTGCGCGTCGGCACCTGTCAGCGGCTTAAAGACCGCCTCCGGGTACGAGGTATGGAATCTTTTGGCATGATTTCGCCGTTTCGCATAATTTTTACCCGCGAATTCCCGCAGATCGACCGAGCGGTAAATATAATCCTTCCATGTGCGGATATTGCTGATATTACAATACGGATACCTTCCGATCAGCAGGGAAAGCTTCTTCTCAGGCACTATCGAAAACATAAGCGGAAGCTCCTTTTCCATACAGTCCCGTTCTATTTCCGCAAGCGCGGCCTCCTCGTCCCCGTCCGCACCCACAACAGGATAATCAAATGTCACGCTGCCCCTGATCGTATTGCGAACGATCAGACAGCCGGACGCCTCGGCCCACGTGGGATTTAAGAAATCCTTCCACATCAGCTTCGTCCCGACGGAATATTCACAAAGCACATAATCGCAGTCCTTATAATAATGTTTTAACAAGTGGCTGTCTTCTTCTGTGATCTCTTTAAAATTCAAAATCATACACCTCATTTCCGGCGCTGCCGCTTTGTTAAAGCAGCAGCTCTGCCCTTTGTTCAAAAGCGATTCCATGCGTTTGCATCAGAAGCTCCAAATCGGCTCCGACCTCAAGCGGCGCCATAAAAGCGAGTCCGCACCCTGCCGTGATTTGAGGCGGGATGGGGATGAGACGGCCCCAAATCCCGGCTTCCTGGGCTTTTTCCTCCATCCGCATGGCATCCACCGTATTTTTAAATGTAAAAACCAGTTTTTGTTCTTTTTTTAACATCGTTTTATTCCTCGGCCAGTATCCGTACAGCCTCAGCCGCCGTTCTGATCTCCTCCTCCGTATTGAAATGGGAAAAGCTGAACCGGACTGCGGAGTGGGGCTGAAAAATCGCCGTACAACTTCACACCCTTGACAGATTTGATCCGCTCATAAAATAGGCGCGCATGGGAATTCTTGATTTTAAAAATGGCGTCCGTCGTTTTTTCGAGAATGTAACGCACACCCGCCGCATTGATGATGCCGACTCCGAGCTTTTTCGTGAGAATCAGCACATCCCCTGGCTGCCCTTTGTTGTTCGTATAAATTTTATCAGGATGCACGATGCCGTTGACGGAAAGCCCGTATTTGATATCGGCGTCGTTGATCGAATGTCCGCCGCAAAGTACGGCTCCGGCCTCTACGACCTTTTCCGAGCCGCCGGGCATTTACCGTAAAACTGCGGCGTCCTGTCAGGCTACCTCCCACGGATTATCTTCTCCGTTTACAAAGCGCCTACAGCTCGTCAGGGAATTTTTTACCATTGTCTCGATCGCGTTGTCGGTGTAAAAAGCCATATGCGGCGTTACGATGACATTCGGGAACGAGCGCAGGATCGCAAGATCACGGTTTAAAAGCACATCCGCATTCCGATTGTTGTAATAAAGCCCGAATTCCTGCTCAATCACATCCAGTCCGGCAGCGGCGATTTTTCCGCTCTCAATGCCCTCGATCAGCGCCGCGGAATCGATCAGGCCGCCGCGCGCCGTATTGACTATGACAACATTGTCCTTCATCCGTCCGATGCTTTCTTGATTAATCAAGTGGAAATTTTCCTCTGTCAGAGGAGCATGGAGCGTCAGAATGTCGCTCGTACAAAGCAGCTCCTCCAGTCCCACATAATCGGCATATGCCGCTACCTCTTCGCTTTCGTACAAATCATACGCCTGGATCCTGCAGCCAAAGCCGGACAAATGCCTGATAACCGTCCTGCCTATCCGCCCTGTGCCGATGACTCCCACCGTAAAGTCGTGCAGCTCCCTTCCCTGAATGCCCTGCAGCGAAAAGTCTTGGATCTCTGCGCGCTGCATAATCCGCTTCATTCTGCGGATGCACATCAGCATCAGCATGATCGCATAATCCGCCACGCCCTCCGGGCCGTAAACCGCATTGCCAATTTTAATACCAAGCTCCCGCGCCTTTTGCAGATCGATATGGTCATATCCGATCGTCCTCGTGGAAATGTAGCGGATGCCGCAATCATAAAAGGCCTGCACCATTTGAGCCGAAATTTGGGAGGTGATGATGCTGATGCAGTCACAGCCCTCCGCCAGAGCGATATTTTTGTCCATTTGAGGCGGTTTTCTGCAAATTTCCAGCTCGATATCCAGCTCCTTACTGTATTTGTCAAACCATATTTTTTCATCGAAATCCCGATAATTATAAACCAATACTTTCATATGCCGGACCTCCTGGTTGCTTTCTATTTTTTATTTCCTGCTCCTGTCGATTCGATTGGGAATCTCAACGCAGAATGCCGCTCTCATCGATGACCCGTATCATCTCTTTCATCTGTTCGACCGGCAGCACAAGCGCAAAGCGGACGTACCCTTCGCCCATGCTTCCAAACGCGCTGCCCGGCGTGCAGATAACGCCCGTCTTTTCCATCAGCTCCATGCAAAATTCCTGAGAGGAGGAAAAGCCCTTGGGGATTCTCGCCCAGGCAAACATTGTGCCCTTACTGTCCGGCACATCCCAGCCGATCGCGCGCAGGCCGCCGCAAAGTGCGTCACGCCTCTCCTGATATTTTTTGCACTGCGCAACTACGCCGTCACGCGGGCCTCGCAGAGCAGCAACAGCCGCATGCTGGATCGGCAGGAACATGCCGAAATCGTACTGGGAACGCAGCAGCTTCATCGCGTCGATAATTTTCTTATTGCCGATGATAAACGATATACGAGCGCCCGTCAAATTAAAGGACTTCGACAGCGAGAAAAACTCCACGCCGATCTCCTTTGCGTCCGTAAACTCCAAAAACGAGCCGCCGCGCACGCCGTCATAAATAATATCCGAATAGGCATTGTCATGAACGACAATGATATCATACTTTTTCGCAAACGCGATCAGCTCGTCATAAAACTCCTTCGGCGCAATTGCGCATACCGGATTGTACGGATAAGAAACGAGGATGAATTTCGCGCGGCGCGCGACATCCTCCGGGATTTCGTCAAATCGCGGCAAAAAGTTGTTTTCTTCCTTTAAGTCATAAAAATACAGCTCCGCTCCGCTTAAAAAACCGCCGACCTCAAAGACCGGATAACCCGGATTCGGCAAGAGCACAACCTCGCCGGGATTGCACAGCGCCATGCCGACATGCGCGATTCCCTCCTGCGAGCCGTTCACCGACGCGATTTCGTCGGTCTCTATTTCCACACCGAATCTGTCCTTATAATAATCCTTGACCGCACTCAGCAGCTCCGGAATGTCTCTCAAAGAATAATAATAATTTTCGGGGACTTTGGCCGCCTCAATCAACGCCTGCTGCACATGCGGCGCCACCGGAAAATCCGGCGTGCCGACAAACAGGTTGTAAACCTTTTTCCCGTTCGCGATCAGCTCCTCCTTTTTTTCATTCAGCGCCGCAAAAATTCCCGTCTGAAAATGCCCCAGACGTTCTGCCGTAAGAATATCCATTTGTAAGCCTTCTTTCTAATTGTTGTCATATTTTATTAGTTTATCACATTTAAAGTGTAATTTGAACCATATCCTCCCGAATATTTTTTAAAGAGGGATTAGGCAAACAAATAAAACCATGATAGAATATACAAAATTTTATTTCAAAAATGAACCCGCGAAGTCTCTGCCAATAAAAGTTTTGGCGGCGCCAGCGCAGTCTTTGATCTGAAAATGGATCCCTCGTTGGCCGATCCAAAAAAGGCGGAGGAATATCTTACAAGCATCGTCATTCCAAAATAATACGGCAACTTTCCGCTGTTACGGGCAGATAAAGAGCTCCCGCCCTTGAAGTAGCATATCACTTTCTCAGGGCGGGAGTTGCAGTTTTGTTAATGATATTAATTTTGCCGTTCCATCATTTATCTATTTTGCCATCCGTTATTTCATCGTTGCCGCTGCCAGTCCCGCATGATCGAGTTCCGCAAGTTCAAGCACCTTGTCGTAGCTGAGTCCCAGCGCCTCGGTCATACGCCGTCCATATTCGGGGTCGGCCTTCTGGCAATGCACCGCATGACGGTATTTGACGTTGTCCGTCACCGGAGCGATATCGCCCGCCGTATTTGCGATAAGGATCGCCCGTTTGTCTTCGATCATAACTCTCCAAAGATTGCCGCCCGCGCGGAAGCAGTCATCCGACGGATCGTCCTTCGGGTCATAACGCCACATCGCGCCCTCTATCTCCAAAGGAGGCTCAGCAACTTCCGGCTGCGCGGTCCAATATCCGGCGCTGTTCGGCGAATAAGCGGGAGCCGCGCCATAGTTGCCGTCCACACGCATCGCGCCGTCGCGGTGATACTCGTTCACTTCGCATTTTGCGCGGTTGACCGGTATATGGTTGTGATTTACGCCCAAACGGTAGCGCTGTGCGTCGCCGTACGCAAAAAGCCTGCCCTGCAAAAAGCGGTCGGGAGAAAATCCGATTCCCGGAACCACATGGGCCGGCGTAAACGCTGCCTGCTCCACCTCGGCGAAATAATTTTCCGGATTGCGGTTTAACTCATAAACGCCTACCTCAATGAGCGGATAGTCCGCATGAGGCCAGATCTTCGTAATATCAAACGGATTTTCGTAATGATTTTTCGCCTGTTCCTCGGTCATCACCTGGATGTACATCGTCCACTTGGGGAACTCGCCGCGCTCAATGGCTTCAAACAGATCTTTCCCGTGATATTCGCGATCCATGCCATTAATTCTGGCTGCCTCTTCATTCGTCAGATTCTGAATGCCCTGCTGGGTCTTAAAATGGAATTTGCACCAAACGCGCTCATTCTTCTCATTATATAGAGAAAATGTATGCTCACCGAAGAAATGCATATGTCTGAACGATGCGGGAATACCGCGGTCGCTCATAACGATCGTCCTCTGATGGAAGGTTTCCGGCAGCAACGTCCAAAAATCCCAGTTATTCTGCGCAGAGCGCCGTCCCGTTTGCGGATCGCGCTTTACCGCGCGGTTTAAATCAGAGAAATTATGTACATCGCGGATGAAGAACGTCGGCGTATTATTACCTACAAGATCCCAATTGCCCTCCGGCGTATAGAACTTCGTCGCCACGCCCCGGATATCGCGCTCACAGTCCGCGGCGCCCCGCTCTCCCGCAACGGTGGAAAAACGTGTGAAGGCTTCGGTAACGGCGCCCAGCTGCAACACCTTTGCCCTCGTATACCGGGAAATGTCGTGTGTAACGGTCAGCGTGCCGTAGGCGCCCCAGCCCTTTGCGTGCATACGGCGTTCAGGAATGACTTCCCGGTTAAAGTGCGCCATTTTCTCCAAAAGCCATACATCCTGCATGACAACCGGACCGCGCGATCCCGCGGTGATAGAGTTTTCGTTGTCAGGAACGGGCGCCCCCACCTCGTTCGTCAATTTCTTGAATTCTTCCATGCTAAAATCTCCTTTCTCCTTGTTGTATCAGCGTCTGTTATCGCGGCAATCCCCTATTTTATTAATTTAGCACACCCTCCCCCAGGATGTTCCAGCAAGCTCCTCTTTATGATACCGGCACCGCATTTTTAAAAATTATGCCTGCCCAAATACGACCGTAAGCTGCATTTTAAACTGCTTTTCCGCCGCGACGGCATGCGGAATGCCGGCCGGCATCACGATCGTCTCGCCCGCATTCAGGGAAAACACCTGATCGCCAATCGTAATTTTAGCGGTCCCATCCATCACTGTCAGCATGGCGTCGCCATTTGAAGAATGAGAGCTGATTTCCTCACCGGCATCAAACGCAAACAGCGTGATGCTCACCGCAGAATTCTGCGCCAGCGTACGGCTTACGACCTGCCCCTCCGTATATTCCACTAATGATGAAAGCTCCAAAACCTTTTCGTGTTCAATATTTTTTAAATATGGCATACCACTATTCTCCCTTCTGATTTTCATCCGTCTCATCCGAAACGAGCCGTTTTTCACCTTGTATTGCCTGAATCGGCCGGATATCCTGTGTTACCTCCAATACGCCGATATACTCTCCCGCTTCGTCCTTTACCGCAAAATACCGGATCAGAACATATTTTTCTCCCATATGGATCCAGAAATCCTCATGGTCCTTGCGGCCCGCTTTAAAATCCTCCACGAGCTTTTCCACAATATGAACGCTTGCGGGCGGATGACAGTTGGACACCTTTCTTCCGATGATCGCTTTTGTCCGAGGAAATACGCGCTCCGCGCCCTGAGAAAAATATTTAACCGTATCGTCCTTGCCGACAAAAGTAATATCGAGCGGAAGCGTATCGAGCATCCCGCCAAGCTCTTCCGGCTTCAGCACGCCGGTCGGTAGCGTAATCACGCCCGGCGCCGCCTGCTCCTGCTTTATGGCTGCCGCGCCGACAGCCTTCCCTGCGTCCGGGTTCCAGGCCGGCACCTCCTCGATGAGGCAGTATCCAAGCTCTGCGCTCTCGTCCGCAATCGTCTTCCATTCGTCCTGCGTCAGATTCTCGAGCAGCATCGGAAGCAGGATATTTTCCTCCTTAAAAATCATTTCGCCTGTTTTGTTCAGAAAGGCTTCTATTTCATCGTTCATCTGCGAAGGCTCTCTTTCATCAAGCGCTGCCAGGATCTCCTTTAGCTGCGCGCGGATTTCATCATCCACACCCCACATTACCTTAGGCGGAGCCGTAATGCCGTACTGCTCCATATAAGGAAAGAACAGATTTTCCTTTCTCGAATAATGACGGTCGATCGCAAGCAGCTTTGTCAGCTCGTCCTTCAGCGTTTTTTGCGCGTCGGGATTGGGGAGAATGGCGAGCTGTACGCGAATGATCGCAATCAACTTTTCAATCGCGCGGTTTTCCCGCTTCAGCGTATCCGCCGGATGTCCCGGATGCTCCGCTTCTGTCAACGGTTTATGAATTTCCTCGATGGAGCCTTTAAATACCGCGGCATGAACGTCACAAAGCCGCTGTACCTCCTCGACCGGAAGCCCGTTTGTGATCAACGCCTGTTCCGCCTGCGCAATTTCCTCCACCGACACATTGCCGAATACCTCGGCAAACGTTTCTTTTACCTCATCGACACTTTTGCCGTCATGAAGCTGTGAAATCAGCTCCTTCAGCACCTGCTGCCGATATTCCCTGTTATTGATTTCCGCACTCATTTTGTTTCCTCCTTTACCATGTATCCATGCCGTGAAAATTCCTGTTTGATCTGCTCCAAATCTATCTTTTTCATCGCCGCGCCCTTGGGAATCGTCATAAACCTTCCAGCGGTGGCCAGCATACCGGGACTCGCAATATCCTGAAAGCCCAGTTCCTTCAATATGACTATGATATCCGGGTCAGCCGTACATAATTCATAAACCGACTTATTTAAATCTAAAATCTTTTCCTCCATACCGAACACCTCCTGATTTCCTCCTGCCTTCTCTCTGCCCTTTTCCAGTCTCCCATTTCCGACCTTGATTGTTCCTCTCAAGCTCCGGTACACAGGCCTGTCTATAATTTATTCAATACTATTTGATTTTTTTCATGATACGACCTTGATTAGAGTTTATTTTATATGTTTTTATCTTTTGTCTGTAAACTTTTAAATATCGTATCATATTTCAGAAATAATATCCACAAAATTATGCCAGGTAAAGCAAATAAACACTGATCCTTTTTTGTAAAGTTTTAACTGCTAAAGAACATCTGGTTTATGGGGAATGAAGAAAAGGGCAAACTGAATACGGGAAACAAAACACAGCGGGAGTCAATTATGGCTCCCGCTGTTTTTTATTCTTTTACGTTTACTTATCTTTCCTCACGCCGCCTTTATCCACCTCATAGCCATCGATCTTTGTGCTGACCGCAAGGGAGCCGTTTGCGTAGAAGTAATACCATTTTCCGTCGATCTCCATCCATTTTCCGGAAATCATGATGGCGTCGGCAGTGAAGTAATAGCGTTTTTGGATCGTTTCACTGCCAATGGTCTGCCAGCCGGTGAGGGGCTTCCCGTCCTTATAATAGAACCGCTGGCCGTCGTCGTTCTTCGCCCAGCCCTGGGCGGTGGCGGGGTCGATGGTCAGCTTGACATAACGGTACAGCATGGCTGCGACCTCTGCGCGGGTGGCTCCGGCCTTTGGATTGAATTACTAATACCTTTTCTTCATCCGGATTGAGAAATCCTACTGCTTCAGTATTCTTATTGAAAGAAGACGTGAGTATACGTTTTGCCCCCGGTTTTATAAAACGACTGAATTGACCAATGTAGTAATAGGACAGTTTCACATCAATTGTATCCGTTGTTGTGTCACACATAATTGGTGCATCACAATAATTTCCCACATGATTTGGTCCACCCTTTTCATCTAAAATCATATTCCAGTCTATAAAAGCATTCATGCCCGCTTTAAAGTTTCCAATGATATCATGAGCATACATTTCCGCATGCTGCACCTGATTATCACTGTCATAACGTGAATATTCCACGCAGCCCTCAGTAAAAATAAGCTCTTTTTCCGAAAATTGTCTTCCCGTCTCCTGTAACACTTCAAAATGATCGCCACTGTACCAATGAAAAGCAATTCCGTCAATTGCAGCATCTGCTCCAGGAACGCTAAAGCTTTCCTGTGCCCTCTCCAACATTATTTCCTTATTGTGATCCCATATATTGATTTTCACATCCTTATGATTACTCTTATCCAGTGCCGGACGGAGGAAGCCCACTGCAAATTCCGCCTCTTCTGTTGCGGTATAAACGCAGGAATCCCATAGCTGAACAGCTGCCGGTTCATTTTGTATTGTCAGTCGGCTGATTTTAATTCCAAGCTTTTCATATTCATCAATATATTTTACAATCATATCAGCCCACATACTATAGTATTCTTTTTTCAGCAGACCTCCATGATTCATTTTCCCATTGGTCTTCATAAACGCAGGCGGGCTCCACGGAGAAGCCAAAAGGTTTATCTCGCTGTTTTTCTGTATGGCTGCTTTGATTAATGGAATCAGATATTTTTTATCCTGTTCCATGGAAAAGGTTGCAAGCTCCTTATCAGTCTCATCTTCTACATAAGCATAATTTCCAAGGGAGAAATCGCAACTTTGAATATGGGTACGACAAAAATTATATTGATTTCCCTTTTCTCCAAAATAAAGTGCTACCAGATCCTTCTGCTTTTCCTCACTCATTCTGGAATAGGTATAGGCAGCTGCCTCTGTAAAAGCGCCTCCCATTCCAAGGATTTCCTGATAGGTAACATCCGGATATACTTTTACAAGACTCATTTCTCCACTATCCTGTGCGGTTACCGATGTATCGAATTCCTGCATAAATTTCACTAATTGTACATTCACTTCTCTTGCGATATTCCGAAGGGCTCTGCCCCTGTAACTTGCGAAATACCTTAGAAAAATATTTTTCATCATTAAAGCCTACCTTATAGGCAATCTCATAGGTTTTGAAATAGTTCTGGGTCAGATAATTACAGGCATGCTCAATGCGGATCATATTCAGGTAATCCACAAAGCCACAAGACAGTTTCTGAGAAAACAAGGTGGACAGATATCCGGCTGTGATACCAACTTTATCTGCAATCGTTTTCTCCCCAAAACGTTCATCAGCTGTTTCCATAAGTCTTTTTAAAATATCAGAAGATCTGCATGGTTTCAGCATATATTCCTTTGCTCCATATCGAACTGCCTGCTGTGCGTAACGAAATTCATCATAACCACTTAGTATAGTATCCGGTAGAATTCCTGCATGCTTTGCTTCCTATCCGTTTGCTGCCAGGTAAATCTGCCCAAATCTATCTGTATGTAGCTGGATATATTTCGCAATGCCATTGCGAACAGCATCTTCATCCTCTGCAATTAGCAATTTTATTTTTGTTCCCACACATATCCCTCCTGGTCCGTTTCACATGGAATCCGAATAGTGACTAATGTTCCCATTCCTACCGACGTCTGTATCTTCTATACTAAATACCATATTTTTCCCTTCTTTTTTTCCAACCACGGATAAGAAGAAGCTGTCCTGCCCCTTTTCAAAGCCATGTACAATTGCATTCTCTACGAATGGCTGCAAAATCAGCTTGGGAATCTTTTCTTCCACGATATCCGCATCCATTGAAATTCGATACTTTAACCGACATCCAAAACGCATTTGTTGAATCTTAAGATAATCAAATAACTATAAAAAATGAGTTTTTGTCGAATGCTCAGCTTCTTAATCCATCCCTTTATCCGCTGCATAAGTACCCCCCCCAGGAAACCATTTTGGGCAGCCTTCCTTATTGACCAGCTGCGTATTTAGTTATTTTTCTTACAATACAAGATTATCATTGACCGATACTAGTTAACAGGTACTAGATTATTAAAATGGTGTCATATTTTCGAAAATAAATAGCTCTTTGTCTATGATGCAGAGATCTATCAGAAAAAGTCTTCCGGTTTGAATAAACCGGAAGACTTTTTCGTTATTTCCATATTAATTCATAAATCCATTAATACTGTATTTTCTGACCGATACTCAACTTATCGGGATTTGTAAGCTGGTTCTTCTTTATAAGATCATCACGTGTCTTGCCGAGCTTCTTTGCAATCCCCGACAGGGTATCTCCCTGCTGTACGATAACAGTACCAGTCGTACTGCCCGTGACCTTTGCTGTCGTTCCCTCTATATCCAGTGTCGTGGTAATACACTCACTGCTTAAGTCTTCATCGGCAAAGATTTTCGTATTTCCATTTCTGTCAATTCCAAACGAGAGGATTCACGGAAGTACCTTCGGTCTTGTTAGAGCTATTAGAGGATTGTTCCTCCTGTGAGCCATTATCCTCATTATTCGGCTGAGGAATTCACATCCTCGGCAAATACCTTCATGGTATAGGTTCCATCTGCAATACCGCCTGGAATGGTTACTTCAAGATTATGATTGGTCGCTGCCGTATTTGCAATCTTTCCATAAGCTACCACTGTCTTATTACTATCTACCAGCATAGCTGATAACTGCGTATAAGTAACATCTGTGGAAGGGGTTCCGATTGCCGATACATCCACATGCATCGTACCACCCGCCGCGACATTTCCTGTTTCGCCCAACTTTCTTGCGGCCGCAAAGCCGGAACCGCCTAAAAGAGCCTATTTCTCTTGTATCATCACTTCCAAAACCATAAGAAGCATTCTTGACATCTGTAAGATCCAGCTCCATTTACACGATCTCGAATATCACTGACTGACCAATCAGAACAGACATTATCGAAAGGATAATATTCCACAATCGCGGCTGTCAGCAGCATATGGTCTGACTTGGAGGAATGTCCTCCACCTACGGTTCCATCCTTATCCAGCACAAAACATTCTTTTCCTGCATAATATACCTTGCTGCCTTCCCAAGCGGTGGCGCTGCTGGTCGGATTACCGATTCCGGCAATGCTGTTACTCACATTCAGGTTCACGTCTTTCGCTGACGCTGCCGCCTGTGCCTCCATGTTTCCAAGTGGTGACAGGCTGTTACTCCTCATCTTTGTCATTTTTCCTTAACATAAAATTCATGATTTAAGGAAATTTACAATGGATCCGGTTCCAATATTCCGATCGTTTAATATAATAATATTAACATTTATGTTTTTTGGAGAATTCAAATGGATCATTTTAATAGGGAGCCACAATCAGCTCCTCCGAACTTTACCCCTTCCAGGCAAGCGACTCCATTCCGGGTCGATTCTTCTTCCATTCGAAACTGTCTGGGAAGATTTACCTATATCTGGATGAGTAATGGAGATGAGTTTTGGATGTTTCCTACTCAGGTTAGCCGCAATACCGTTACCGGTTTCCGATGGAACCGATTCATGCGATGGACTTTTTTCGGGGTTTCCTTGAATAGAATCGATGCGTTTACATGCATATAGAATTCAAAATAGGGAACGACTAAGAATGAGGCTGTTGGCAATGTGCCAATAGCCTTTTCAAGTATTAGGGGAAAGTCCTTTCTGTCAGCCATCTTAAACCACGATTTCAACTGCTATTTTTCTTTTAATGATTCATGAATCACCCATACCGTGCTGCCCTCATGGAGTCCATCCAAAAGTTTTACCTGATATTTCCCGAATCCTTTTTTCAAAATATTACATTTTGTTCCATTTTCTGTCCAGCCCACTTTGCCATTATTTTTCATCTCTTCAATAATTCCTTGATTATCATTTTTTATTGCACTCATATAACGACTCATGGCGTCTTCTGATACAAATACCAATACGCTGCCCGAATCATATTCAAGAGTTGCATCATGGCTTTCCGTAAAAGATGAAGATTTCGGATCTTCCGCTTCGCCTCTTGAAAATACAATAGTATTGTCAATTTCTAATTTCTCATAATTATCATTTGAATAAAAATGATATTCGTGTAAATTACCGTCATATATTATAAAGTCAAAACTGGAGCCGCCGCTCCCCTCAAGATTTATATTTACAGTTTTATTATCTATTTCATATGTAAAAAAACGGCGCGCATTTTTTTCCTTATTAATACGCTCAAAGAGATTAAAAAGTTCCTTTGCTTCACCACTGTCTTTTTCTATATCTGCGTATTTACTAAGATCATCACTGATATATCTGGGATAACATGAAAAATTCAGGATATCGCCCTCTTGCGTTGATTCTTCAAGTTTAAAACTTGCATCAATATTTATCTCATGAACATTCAATGATTTTACATAATCATTAAAATCAGATAAAAATGAATTATATACTGACTTCATCAAAAGTTCCTGCTTCTTATCTCTATTTCTATTTATAGTTACAATACCTATAATAACTAATACAAGAATAATGCAAACAAAAATTATGATTTTAATAATTTTAGCATTTGCACTGTTTGTTGCGTTTCCCTTACTACCATCCGGGCTTTTCATTGATGCCATAGTAACACCTCCTTTTTTTTATATTATAACATTTTTACTAATGAAGCAAGACACTAAAATAAGCCCTCTACCAATTGTATTTCTACAACTGATAAAGGACTTATGTTACTGTCTTAATAGATGCATCGTTCTACATTATTTAAGCAATACGCAAGCTTACTGCCCCATCTGCTTTGCAACCTCAGCCGCAAAATCTTCGCTTTTCTTTTCAAGTCCTTCG
>CAZMIX010000026.1:0-12698 GCA_964566545.1 uncultured Lachnospiraceae bacterium
CATCTGCTTTGCAACCTCAGCCGCAAAATCTTCGCTTTTCTTTTCAAGTCCTTCGCCGGTTTCATAACGGACAAATTTCTTAATTTTGATCGTTGCGCTGTTTACCTTTGCAACTTCCGCAACGTATTTTTCAACCGTTTGCTTGCCGTCTTCAGCTTTTACATATACCTGATCAAGCAGAACAATTTCCTTTAATTCTTTATTGATACGGCCTGCTACCATGCCTTCGATTACTTTATCAGGCTTGGAGGCTTCCTTCGGATCGTTCTTGATCTGGGCAAGAAGGATTTCCTTTTCCTTTTGGATATAATCAGCGTCTACCTCATCCTTACTTGTGAAGGTTGGCTTTAAAGCTGCTGCCTGCATAGCGATGTTCTTTCCCATCTCTTTTATATCATCGTTGATTACATCTGTCTCAACATCGATGAGTACACCGATCCTGCCGCCCGCATGAATATAGGAAACGATAAAGCCGTTTTCTTCTTCAAGCTGCTCAAATCTTCTGATGTTCATGTTTTCGCCGATCACAGCGATCTGAGAGGAAAGAGCTTCCTTCACTGTCAAAGCAGGATCCTGCTCCCACTTCTCTGCCATGAAAGTGTCCATATCCTTTGCCGTTGTATTAACTGCCTGTGCTGCGACATCCGCAACATACTTCTGAAATTTCTCATTCTTTGCAACGAAATCTGTCTCCGCATTTACTTCCACAACAACAGCCTTCTTGTCATCATTAATCAGGCAGGTAGCTACGATACCTTCTGCGGCAATACGTCCTGCCTTCTTTTCTGCTCCGGCAAGACCTTTCTTTCTCAAGTATTCAACTGCTGCTTCCATATCGCCGTCTGTTTCGCCGAGCGCCTTCTTGCAGTCCATCATACCGGCGCCTGTCAATTCTCTCAGTTCTTTTACCATTCCTGCTGTAATTGCTGCCATTATTGAGTCACCTCCGCTACTTCTTCTATATCTTGGGGTTCTGCCTGTTTAAAATCCTCTACAAATTCTTCTGCTGTCTGTCCTTGATTTGCTTCGATCACCGCATCTGCCATTTTAGAAACGATTAGCTTAACGGCTCTGATCGCATCATCATTACCGGGAATGACATAATCCAATTCTTCAGGATCACAGTTTGTATCTGCAATACCAACCAAAGGAATACCAAGTGTGTGCGCTTCTTGCACACAGATTCTCTCCTTCTTGGGATCCACAATAAAGATCACGTCAGGAATTCTCTTCATGTCCTTGATACCGCCAAGGTTCTTTTCAAGCTTTTCCCATTCCTTCTTCAGTTCGATGACTTCTTTTTTCGGAAGAACATCAAAGGTTCCGTCCCCGGACATTCTTTCAATTTCCTTTAATCTCTTAACTCTGCTCTGAATGGTCTTAAAGTTAGTAAGCATACCACCAAGCCATCTCTCGTTTACATAAAACATACCGCAGCGTTCTGCCTCTGTCTTAATGGAATCCTGCGCCTGCTTCTTTGTTCCTACAAAAAGAACTGTGCCGCCTGCTGCCGCAATGTCCGATATTGCATTATAAGCATTATCAACCATTCCCACTGACTTCTGCAGATCGATGATATAGATGCCGTTTCTTTCCGTATAAATGTACGGAGCCATTTTAGGGTTCCATCTTCTTGTCTGATGTCCAAAATGAACACCTGCCTCGAGTAACTGCTTCATTGAAATTACGCTCATGTTTCTACCTCCATTTGGTTAGATACCTCCGCATACTTCTACTTTACAGGCTATTCCAATCGTCAGGGCGGACTTTTCTTTGTCCTGCCGATGACGCTTTCCTTAAGAAAAACGAAACACCATCCCATAAATCTGTATGCGTGATTAATTTTAGGCTTTTGCAAAATGCCAGCCCAGTCAACTTTTGAATTATATCATAAGAAAATGCGCTAATCAAGCCTTTTTCTTTGATTTCTTCTTATCCTTTGCAAATACCGTTTCATAATACCCGGACTTGCTCTTTTTCACCTCACCGCGATTATTAATATCCTTCGCACGGACATTCTTATAGGAACGTTTTGTGGGGTCAAAAGCCTCCTTTTTTTCACGGTTGGGACGCTCTCCATACTCTCTGCGCTTCCCATCTTTTCTGATGCCGTCGCCATTTGCTCCCTTTTTATTGTGGTATGGCGTGTCCAACGTAAGTTCTTTAATTTCCTCACCCATCTGCTGCTTTAAAAATGCGGCAGCAAGCTCAATTGCGGTGCAGTCCTCATCATCCAGCTTCTGCTCGATGATACGCATCATATCCGTCAAGTCCTTTTCACGCAGTGCTTCAAAAACACCCTGCAAAATCTTTTCAGACTTTGCCGCCGTGATGTCAGCCGCACTTGGCACGGCACGTACTTTCACCTTTGTATTACACATTTTCTCTATTTCTCTGATTTTATAGATTTCCCTGCCGGAAACAAGCGTAAAGGAACGCCCTTTTTTGCCGGCTCGTCCGGTCCGTCCAATGCGGTGCACATAATATTCAATATCCTGCGGCACATCATAGTTAAATACAGCCTCCACATCATCCACGTCAATTCCACGCGCCGCTACATCCGTTGCGATCAGAATTTCCGTCGTGCCGCTCCGGAAGCCTGCCATCACGCGGTCGCGCTGTGCCTGCGATAAGTCCCCGTGCAGACTCTCCGCAAAGTATCCGCGGCCTGTCAGGTTCTCCGCAAGCTCATCCACCATGCGCTTCGTGTTGCAGAAAATCAGGCTGCGCTTCGGATTATAATAATCGAGCAGCCTTGCAGTGACCTCTTCTTTGTTCTGCCTGCCCACTTCATAATAATATTGCTTGACGAGCGGAATCGTAAGCTCTTTGGTCTGTATTTTAACATTGACAGCATCTTCCTTCTGATACTGGTTCGTAATCTGCAGAATTGCCTGCGGCATCGTCGCAGAAAACAAAACGGTCTGGTGCTGCTGAGGGATATCTGTCAAAATTGTCTCAATATCCTCGCGGAAGCCCATATTCAGCATTTCATCCGCCTCGTCGAGCACAATCGTCCGAAGCTGATCCATCTTTAAAGTATGCCGGCGCATATGGTCCATGACCCTGCCCGGTGTACCGACTACAAGCTGCACCTTTCCCTTTAAGGATCGGATCTGTTTTAAAATATCCTGTCCGCCGTAAATCGGAAGCACGCGCACGCCATGCATGTATTTGGCAAGCTTCCTGATTTCCTCAGCTGCCTGTATCGCCAATTCCCTTGTCGGGCATAAAATCAGGCATTGCAAGCCCCCCTCCGGCATCACGCTCTGCAGCGCCGGAATGCCGAATGCCGCCGTTTTTCCGGTTCCGGTCTGTGCCTGCCCGATCACGTCCTTTCCTTCTAATAAAACAGGAATCGCCTGCGCCTGGATCGGTGTCATCATCTCAAACCCAAGCTCCTTTACCGCGCGTAAAATCCGCTCATCGATTCCCGCTGCCTCTTCGTATCTAATTTCTTCCATTTCTTTTCCTCTTAATTCTCTAATCAATAAAAGCATGACTGTTCAGCCATGCTTTTATTATGATTTATTGTTCATGATTGCCTATGATAGAATACTATAACTGAAAAAAAATTGCAAGTAGAAAAATTACGCCACAACCTATAGAACATTATTCGGCGGCTTCGTTTTCAATCCATTGGGAAATATGGGTAAATTGGATTTCCAGTTTGCCGCCGTAAATGTTAATCGGAACCGGCTGATTCAGACCATAAATAACCGGACATAGTTCGCTCTCAAAAAAGTAAACAAGCAGCTTCCTTTGATAGGGATCCAGAATCCAATATTCCCGCACCCCTGCCCGCTCGTATTTCTGAAGCTTCTTCATACAGTCCTTTTTGCGCGTGGAGGGGGATATCACTTCCAATATAAAATCGGGCGAACCAAATACGCCCCACCTTTTGATGCGATCCTCTTTGCACAGAATCGCCACATCCGGCTGTACCATCGTCTTTTCGTCGCAATCCAACTGTACATCCACCGGTGACATCACCGGCTGGCAGGAACCGTCATGATCCATAATATAATTGGCGATCTGACGGTGGATTTCGCCCCCGATACGCTGGTGCAAAAATGTCGGCACCGCCATGTCATAAAAATATCCGTCGATCAGTTCCACGCGCTGCTCATCCGGCAGAGCACGGTAATCATCGATCGTGTAGCTGCCCTGCCTGTCAGCAGGATAAGACAGCGTTTCCTTCACGCAGTCCGCATGATTCGCATCCGAAAACAAGCGCTCCAACGCCAGCAACGTATCATAGCGCGGGTTTTCTGTTTCGCCGCCGAAAATTTTCTGGATCGTTCCAAGCGGCACGCCGGATAAATCCGCCATCTGCGCGTAAGTATATCCCTTTTCCTTCTTGCGGCATTTCATTTCTTCAATTGTCATAACGATACCTCCCAAAGAGAAAAAAACAAAATAGTATGTATCCTATAGTTTCATTATAGAAATAAAATGCCCGAAAGTCAACCGAAAAATAGTAGAAATTTAACCGTATTTATTTTTTATTTCCAAAAACGGTTAAATTTTTACTAAAAAGCCTTGATCTCATCATAAACCCGTTCATCGGCTCCGCCACCGAAATTTGCAGCTCCTTTGCCAAAGGCTCCAATAAAGAAATATCCGGCAGCCCTTTTTTTGTTTCCCACTTGGAAACTGTTTTTTCGCTCACACCGATCCGCTCGGCGAGCTGTTTTTGTGTATAATTTTTCTTTTCACGCAGCAGACGGATCGTTTTTCCTGATAAATAACTCATATAAAGAAACCTCCTTTTCAGATAGCATATCCCATCTATCCGGTCGGTTCAACCTACGCTGCGTAGAGTACCATCGCAAATAGAAAGTTCCGCCCTATCTAATGGCGTCCTTCATCTGCTTTACATAAGCCGCCACCTGCGGCACACAATCCTTTCCATACTTCGCACAAAGCTTCACGATTGCGGAGCCGACGATGACGCCGTCTGAATGCGCAGCCATTTTTGCGGCCTGCTCGGGAGTAGAAATGCCAAAGCCGATCGCACAGGGGATATTCTTCTGCTTTTTTACAAGCGCGGTCATTTCCCGGATGTCCGTCGTGATCTCGCTGCGCACGCCGGTCACGCCAAGCGAGGACACGCAGTAGACAAAGCCCTCGGCCTCCCCTGCGATCAGAGAAATCCTTTCCTGGGAAGTCGGCGCGATCAAAGAAATAAAATCCAGCCCGTGCGCCCTGCATACGGAAGCGAACTCCTCTTTCTCCTCAAACGGCACATCCGGCAAAATCAGCCCGTCCATCCCCACTTCCTCCGCTCTGCTTAGGAAGCGCTCCGTTCCATAGGAAAAAACGACATTCGCATAAGTCATGAATACCATCGGAATCGACGTTTTCTTCCGAATCCGCTCCACCATTTCAAATATTTGATCCGTCGTCACACCGCCGCTTAACGCACGGACATTGGCCGCCTGAATGACGGGGCCTTCCGCCGTAGGGTCGGAGAACGGGATTCCCAGCTCGATCAAATCCGCTCCGGCCTCCTTAAGCGCCGTGACAAGCGTCTCCGTCACACCCAAATCCGGGTCTCCGCACGTGATGAACGGAATAAATGCCTTTCCATTTTCAAACGCTCTGCTGATATTACTCATGGATATCCTCCCCTCTATAACGCGCGATCGACGCGCAGTCCTTATCTCCCCGCCCGGAAATATTTACAACAATAACCTGGTCCCTGCGCATTTTGGGAGCAAGCCGCATCGCCTGATAGACCGCATGGGCGCTCTCAATCGCCGGTATGATCCCTTCCGTTCTCGACAGATATTCAAATGCATCGACCGCCTCCTCGTCCGTTACCGGCACATATTCCGCGCGCCCGGTATCATAAAGATAGGCGTGCTCCGGCCCGATGCCCGGATAATCAAGACCCGCCGAAATGGAATAGACCGGCGCGATCTGCCCGTATTCATCCTGGCAGAAATAGGATTTCATCCCATGGAAAATGCCCTCTCTGCCCGTCGCGATCGTAGCCGCCGTCTCCGCCGTATTGACGCCGCGTCCCGCCGCCTCGCAGCCGATCAGCCGCACCTCTTTGTCTTCAATAAAATGATAAAATGCGCCGATCGCGTTGGAGCCGCCGCCGACACAGGCGAGCACCGCATCGGGAAGCTTTCCCTCCGCCGCAAGCATCTGCTCCTTGATTTCTTTAGAAATCACCGCCTGAAAATCCCGCACGATGGTCGGAAACGGATGCGGACCCATGACGGAACCCAATACATAATGCGTGTCCTCGATGCGGTTTGTCCATTCCCTCATCGTCTCTGATACGGCGTCCTTCAGCGTCGCCGTACCCGAGGATACCTCGTTCACCTTCGCGCCGAGCAGGCGCATACGGTAAACATTCAGCGCCTGCCGTTTCGTATCCTCTTCTCCCATGAACACTTCGCATTCCAGACCCATCAGGGCGGCCGCCGTCGCCGTCGCCACGCCGTGCTGCCCCGCGCCCGTTTCGGCGATCACCCTTGTCTTCCCCATTTTTTTCGCAAGGAGCACCTGTCCCAGCACGTTATTGATCTTATGCGAACCAGTATGGTTTAAATCCTCCCGCTTTAAATAAATCTTCGCGCCACCCAGATCCTCCGTCATATGACTTGCATAATAGAGTCTGGAAGGGCGGCCCGCATAATTATTCAGCAAATCTTCAAGCTCCCTGTTAAATTCAGGATCGTCCTTATAGCGGTTGTAGGCTTCCTCCAGCTCAATGACCGCATTCATCAGCGTTTCCGGTATATACTGGCCGCCGTGTATTCCAAATCGTCCGTTCGACATTCCTTATCCCTCCTGTCCGTTAAATCTGCGGACTTCTTTCACAATCTGTTCTATTTTTGCGGCATCCTTTCTGCCGTCTGTCTCCACGCCGCTCGATAAGTCCACCGCCCACGGGTATCGCCCAAGCGCTTCCTTAATATTATGCAAACCGATTCCGCCTGCCAAAAACCATGGCTTGTTGATTTCCTTTAACAGGCTCCAATCAAACCGTTCGCCTGTGCCGCCCGCTCCGTTGTCAAACAGCAGGTAATCCGCGCTGCTTTCCGCGAAAGCCTGCACATCCGTACTGTCTTTGACCGATACGGCTTTGATAACGGGTTTTCCGGCTTTCTCCTTAATTTTGCGCACCGTTTCTTCCGTCTCCTGTCCGTGAAGCTGCGCGATGTCGATGATGCCGTCCTTCAGCATCTCTATCATCAAATCCGGTTCCTGATCGACAAAGACTCCTACGGCCGCAATTCCGGGATGCAGCGCTTTTTTAAACTCCCTCGCCTGCTCCCTTGTCACCTGCCTGGGGCTTTTGGCAAATACAAACCCGATATAATCCGGCTTCCATAAATTGACCGCTTCCATATCCTGATGTCTGCTCAGCCCGCAGATTTTCAGCTTTACGACACGCTCCTTTTCTCCCATTCAGACTCCCTTCAGCTCCCTTAAACAATCTTGTTTATTTGCAGAGCGCATGAGCAGCTCCCCGATCAGCACGGCGTCCGTGCCGTTCTCATATAGCTCCCGGATATCCTCAGGTCCGCGTATTCCGCTCTCGGAAACATAAATGTATTCTTTCGGTACCAAACCTCTAAGCCGCTTGCTCGTCGCAATATCCACCTGAAATGTCTTTAAATCCCGGTTGTTAACGCCGATGATCCTGCCCCCACAGCTCAGCGCCTGTTTCACCTCCTGTTCCGTGTGCGCTTCGATCAAAACGGAGAGTCCCAGACTGTTCGCCAGCTCGTAGTAATCCTTTAGCTGCTCTTTTGACAGTATCGCACAAATTAACAGAATTGCCGAAGCGCCGAGCACCTTCGCCTCATAAATCATGTAAGGGTCCACCGTAAAATCCTTTCTGAGGACCGGAATGTTTACCTCCGCCGCAATTTCCTGCAAATATTGGTCGCTGCCCTGAAAATAAAACGGCTCCGTCAGGCAGGAAATTGCATCCGCGCCTGCCTCCTCATAATCCTTTGCGATCGTTATATAAGGAAATTCCTTGGCAATCAGCCCTTTTGAGGGAGAAGCTTTTTTCACCTCGCAGATAAAGGACATGCCGCTTTTCTTAAGCGCCTGCTCAAATGGAAAGCCCGTATCCGTGCGCATCGTGAGCGCCTGCGCTTTCAATTCATCCATGGAAACCACTTTCTTCTTTTCTTCGATCCGCTCTTTTGTCTTTTTGGCAATTTCATCTAAAATCATCTCTGATTTCCTTTCTTTTTATTCATTGGACAGGCGGACAAATTCGTTTAATTTTTCCATCGCCTTTCCGCTGTCGATAAGACCTTGTGCCATACGCACGCCTTCCTTGAGCGTTGCGGCCTTTCCCGCAACGTAAAGCGCCGCTCCTGCGTTCAGCGCGACCGCATCCCGCTTCGGGCCTTTCTCTCCGCGCAGGATCGCTTTCGTAATTTCAGCATTTTCCTCCGGCGTGCCGCCCATCAAATCCTCTTTGCTGCACCGCGTAAAGCCGAACTGCTCGGGCGTAACCACATAGGACTTAAATACGCCGTCATGAACCTCACATACGGTGGTAGGCGCTACCATAGAAATCTCATCCAGCTTATCCTGCCCGTAAACGACCATGGCATTCCTGACACCGAGATTTTTTAAAACCTTTGCCAGCGGTTCCACGAGCGCTTCCTCATAGACGCCCATCAACTCCATATTCGCACCGGCCGGATTCGTGAGCGGCCCCAGAATATTGAATACGGTGCGGATACCAAGCTCTTTTCGTACCGGCGCCACATATTTCATCGCAATATGATAATTCTGTGCGAACAAAAAACAGATTCCGATTTTTTCCAGCATCTCCGTGCTCTTTTGGGGCGGCACCATGATATTGACGCCGAGCGCCTCGAGCACGTCCGCCGCGCCGCTCTTGCTCGACGCCGCCCGGTTGCCGTGCTTTGCGACCGGCACGCCGCCCGCTGAGATGACGAGCGCCGACGTCGTGGAAATATTGAAGGAATTGGACTGGTCGCCGCCGGTTCCTACGATTTCGAGCACATCCATATCATGCAGCAGCTTGACGCAATGCGCTCTCATACCGGCCGCGGATGCCGTGATTTCCTCGATTGTCTCGCCCTTCATGGAAAGTGCGGTCAGATACGCGCTCATTTGAACGGCGCTCGCCACTCCGCCCATAATTTCGCCCATGACCTTCTCCGCTGTTTCATAGCTCAAATTTTCTCTTTTACTCAATGCAATAATTGCTTCTCTAATCATACTATTTCCTCACTTTCTATTTTTCAACTGTTTTTATCCATAAATAAAATTTCGTATCACCGCTTCTCCATCGGGCGTCAGCACCGATTCCGGGTGAAACTGCAGCCCATATACCGGCAGGGTGCGGTGCTCTACGGCCATCACTTCGCCGTCAGCCGTTTCCGCTGTGATTTTAAGGCATTCCGGCAGCGTTTCCTTATCGGCTGCGAGTGAATGATATCTAGCCACTTTGATTTCCTGGCCCATGCCCTTAAACAGCGCGCTTTCCTCCTTAAGCTTCACCTGGGAGGTCTTGCCGTGCATGAGCTGCTTTGCGTAGGTGATGTCGGCGCCGAAGGCTTCACAAATGGCCTGATGCCCGAGACAGACGCCCAATATCGGATATTTCCCGGAAAGCTTCTTCACGACTTCAACGCAGATACCTGCATCCGCGGGGCGCCCCGGCCCTGGGGACAGGACGATCGCATCGATATCCAGTTTTTTGATTTCTTCGACTGTCACCTCGTCGTTTCGGATCACTTTGATATCCTCCCTCACGGTTCCGATGAGCTGATACAGGTTGTAGGAAAAGCTGTCATAGTTATCTATCAATAAAATCATTTGTCAATTCCTCCTTCCGCCGCCCGGATCGCGTTCACGACCGCCGCCGCCTTGTTACTGCATTCCTGGTATTCGGTTTCCGGCACGCTGTCCGCCACGATGCCCGCGCCCGACCGGACAAACACCTTTCCGTTTTTGGAAAACGCCAGCCGGATCGCAATACACGTATCCAGATTGCCGGTAAAATCGATATAGCCAATCGCTCCGCCGTAAATGCCACGCTTGTTATTTTCCAGCTCGCAGATCAGTTGGCAGGCACGCATCTTCGGCGCTCCGGAAAGCGTTCCCGCCGGCAGGATGGAATCGATCGCATCAAGCGCGTCCTTATCCTCTCTGATCGTTCCCTTTACCGTCGAACCGATGTGCATCACATGGGAAAACCGTTCGACGCTCATATACTTTTCCACTTTTACCGAGCCGATTTTGCTGATTTTCCCGATATCGTTTCTGCCAAGGTCAACGAGCATGTTGTGTTCCGCGCATTCCTTTTCATCCGCAAGAAGCTCTTTTTCAAGCTGCAGATCTTCCGCCTCCGTCGTCCCGCGCGGCCTCGTTCCGGCAAGCGGAAACGTGTGAAGCGCGCCCTGTTCCAGCTTTACGAGCGTTTCGGGCGAAGCGCCCGCTATCTCGATATCATCGCTGGAAAAGTAGAACATATACGGAGAAGGATTTGTCATGCGCAGCATCCGGTACGTATCGAACAGGCTTCCTTCGATGTCCGCCTCCATGCGGTTTGATAAAACGATCTGAAAAATATTGCCCTCCTTGATGTGGTGCCTGCCCTTCTCTACCATTTCGCAATACTCTTCCTTACTAAAAAGATAACGGAAATCGCTCTTAAGCTTTAACGGCGGGTTTTCGGAAAATTCGCCCTCGGTCAAAAGCTTTTCCATTAAGGTAAGCTCCATTTCCCCCTTGTGATAAGTCGTCCTGATGTCGTCGGCCTTGACGTTGACGATCAAAATCATTTTCTGGCGGTAGTTGTCAAACACCACCACCTTATCAAACAGCATGAGATCTACGTCCTTAAATGACTCCTCGTCCTTCGCATCGAGCTTTAAAGACGGCTCGCTGTATTTGATATAATCATAAGAAAAATATCCTACGAGTCCGCCGGAAAAAGGAGGCATTTCCTTCATGGCCGGCGTCCGGTTTTCCCGCACGATTCTGCGGATGACCTTACCCGGATGCGTGGTTTCTTCCGTGACGGCAAGCCCGCCGCGGATGTGTACGGTTCCATTCTGGCACGTCAGCTCTAACGTCGGGTCGAAGCCTAAAAATGTGTAGCGTCCCCATTGCTTTGACGCCTCCGCGCTTTCCAGCATGAAGCAGTGACGGCTTACCTTTTTAAGCCTGCGCACCGCCATCATCGGCGTGATCATATCCGCATCCAGCTCTAGCTTTAAGGGAATCCTCTTATATTCACCTGTTGAAAGCAGCGCCTCCGCTTCCTGTAATGTTGGATAAATCATGTGGTACCTCCTTTTTTATTTTTGGCAACGGCACATTTCATTTTGTTCCGTGCAAAGTTGCGCATGAGATTTTTGTTACATGGAACATTATTCCTATCTTTTCTAAATATAACAAAAAACGCCCTTGACAATTATTAACAATTGTCAAGGGCGATATTATCTACCGCGGTGCCACCTTGTTTCACAGGATAAAAATCCTGCGCGCTCAGCGAGATACGAACATATCTCCGGCAACTGACGTATGCCTCACGTCGCAGAATACTCGGCTACTGCCTTTCCCTGCGCCCTCCGTGGTCCATTTAATAATCTGCGTCCTGGCCGGTTCTCAGCACCCCGGCCTCTCTGTGAGTGCAAAACTATTTTTATCTCCACATCATCGGTTTTTATGCTATTCAATTAATTTTCTTAAATTATAATCACGTTCGTTTTGTTTGTCAATCCCTAATTTTATTTTAAATGTCTTCTGCTCTATCCACCGCTTTCTATACGACAAAAAACAGGATGCACAAAAGATGGAGCGAACTGCCTGCAAGGGTGAACAGATGGCCGACTGAGTGCAGGTATGCGTGCTTTTTTTCGAAAATGAAAAAAACGACGCCGGCCGTATAGGCAAGGATGCCGCTAAAGAGCAGGCTCAGCCCGCCCGCTCTAAGACCGTCTGACAACATCCCAACGGTGAGCATGACGCTCCACCAAAGAGCGATATATAGAATGGCAGATACCACCTTACACTTTTCAAGCGCAAGCGCGTTCAGCAAAATGCCCGCAACCGAAAATCCCCAAACGATTCCGAAACAGATCCAGCCAAGAGCCGTATTCTTCTCCCTAATCGTGCAGAGAGCGATCGGGGTATACGTGCCTGCAACGAGCAGATAGACCGCACAATGCGTCAGCACGCGGAACACCCTTTTGGAAGTCAGATGCGCGTAAAGCCCGTGATAGATGCTGGACATACAGTAATACACGATCATCATGGCGCCAAAAACGGCTCCGCCGACAACTCCGTATGTATTGTGATGCAGCGCCGCCATAATGACGCACAGCGCGACCGCCGTGATTCCCACCGCACCGCCTGTGATATGGGACACCATGCTGAACATTTCTTCGCCGCGGGTGTACTGCGCCTTCCTGCCGGATTTTGAATGCCTCGGTCTCATTACTTTTCTCTCCATAAAAATTATCAGGTAATTTTTGATTCAGATTCGCGTTTCACTTCATTATACCATATGCTTTGCACATGGCGCCTTGCGGCTGGATGCGCACTACACTTCGTTTCGGCGCGGTATAATGTCTGATGACATTATACCATATGCTTTGCATATGGCGCCTTGCGACTGGATGCGCACTACACTTCGTTTCGGCGCGGTATAATGTCTGATGACATTATAC